>JBJKPE010000021.1:0-14541 GCA_046706685.1 Thermodesulfovibrionales bacterium
GGTGATTTCCCCGGTGCGTTTTTCGAGCAGCCCGGCGGAAAGACCTTTTTGAGAAAAACAGAAAGACCCGCCGAAACCACAGCAGCCCGAATCACCGGCCTCGATGAGCCCGACGCCGGCCCTCTTAATGATATCTCTCGGCTCTTTTCTTATCCCCAGTCCGTACTTCAGATGGCAGGGGTCATGGTAAACCGTCGTCTTTCCTATGCTCTCCATAAGCTTCAGTTTGTCGCTGAAGAAAACGGATATGTCGGTCGCGTTTTCAAGCCCGGCCCCGATGAACTTCCGGTATCCGTTACTGAGGTTATCGGTGCAGGTGGGGCAGAGGCTCAGGACAGCCTCAACATTGAGCCTGCTGAATAAGGCGAGGTTCTTTCTGGCGAGTTTCGCCGCCTCTTCTCCGAGTCCCAGCGCCCTCAGGGGCGCCCCGCAGCAGACCTCGCCTTTGGGAAAAACCACCTCGTATCCGAACCGCCGAAGCACCTGGATAAGTGACTCGGCCAGGGCCGGGAAGAGGTAATTGACGCTGCAGCCCGTAAAGACGGCAACGCGCCCCTTTTTCCTCGGGACCTTGAACACCTGCTCCTGTCTGTCCAGGGGGGACGGGGGCAGTTCCGGGAGGAAGGGGATCGATCCCATCCTGACGAGCCGCGGCATCAAAAATCGTCTGCTTAATTGAAGCAGCCTGAAGGTCAGCTCCGGCCGTCCCACCGCAAATTTCGCGGCGGACCTCAGGCGTTTTCTGGCTTTGTCGGTTTTGCATAAAAGTTCCCGGCCCCGGTACATCGCTTCGCTTATGTCCACGCCGAGGGGGCAGGCCGATGTGCAGGCCCCGCAGAGGATACAACTGAAGATCCGCTCATTCAGAAGAGGCGAGGGGATGGCCTTTCCGGCCATGAAGGCCCTGAGCAGCATAATCCTTCCCCTGGCCCCCATCGGCTCCAGAGGCTCCTGATCATGCGTCGGGCAGACGGCCTTGCAGCTTCCGCAGCGGACGCATTTCGAGAGATCCTCAAGGTATGGTGATAAGTCGTTGCTCATTCGCTCGAATGCTTTTCAGCGTTATTGCGGCTTCAAATTATTGTGATTGTCGAGGACCCTGTTCAGGCTGCCGCACCTGTATCCCTCAAGGTCGAGAGATACAAACCGGTAGCCGAGGGATTTCAGTCCCTTGACGATCAGGCGACGATTATCATCGTCCAGCAGGATGTGCATATCCTCTTCCCCGACCTCGATGCGGGCGGTGTCACCCTCGTTTCTCACCCTCAGGTCGCGCAGTCCTAAGCCTTCCATGAATTCCTCCGCCTTTTCGACCCTTCTGAGTGCCTGCTCGGTTATTCTCGTGCCGTAGGGGAACCTGGAAGAAAGACAAGGGGAGGAGGGGCGGTCCCAGGTGTCCAGACCGAGTTTCCTTGACATGGTACGGATATCGGCCTTCGAAAAGTCGCATACCGCAAGCGGACTCTTCACCCCGTGCAGTTCGGCAGCCCGCCTGCCGGGCCTGTAATCACGGAGATCGTCCGAATTCGTCCCGTCGAAAATGAATCTGTAGCCCCCCTCGCGCGCGATCGCCGCCATCTTCCGGAACAGTTCGTCCTTGCAGTAAAAGCAGCGCTCAGGCGGATTGGCTGCAAATGCCTCGTTTTTCAGTTCTTCGGTCCTGATAGTGCGATGCCCCACGCCCAGCTGCCGCGCAAACGAAGCGGCCCTCTCCTTGTCCCTTGCAGGAAGTGTTTCGGACACGGCGGTCACGGACAGGGTCCTCATACCTGCAGTCTCCATTGCCTTCAGGAGGAAAGAACTGTCGACGCCTCCGGAGAAGGCCAGTACGGCACTCTCAGCCCCGCGCAGCAGTTCCAGGAGGGCCGAGAATTTCTCTCCGGGCGCCGTCTTTTCATCGTCGATCACAGGGAACTGACCTCGTAATTTTCCTGGTGCATCTTGTTCTCGGCGCGGATCATGACCTTAACGCCATACCGGCTCTCCACGTCCTCTATCCCGAGCATCTCCTCGTCGGACAGCATCTCCGCAACGATGGGATGGCCGGTTATGATGATCTTCTTTGCCCCATGACGGGCCATCTTCTTTATCGACCGCAGTATCTCGTAGCAGAGGGTCTCGGGAGATTTCACAAACCCTTTCCCCTCGCAGTAGGGGCAGGTAGTGCTCAGCGTCCTCCCGAGGCTTTCCCTGACACGTTTTCTCGTCATCTGGATAAGCCCCAGTTCCGATATGTGGAAGATCGTGTTTTTCGCCCTGTCTTTCTTCATCGCCTCGATGAACGCGTTGAAGAGCTTCTCCCTGTTTTCGAGCTTCTCCATGTCGATGAAATCTATGATGATGATGCCGCCAAGGTTTCTCAGCCTGATCTGGTAGGCAATCTCCTTCACCGCCTCAAGGTTTGTCTTCAGTATCGTGTCTTCGAGACCCTCTTTGCCCACAAACTTGCCTGTGTTAACGTCGATGACGGTCATCGCCTCGGTCTGGTCGACAACAATATACCCCCCCGACTTCAGCCAGACCTTCCTGCCGATGGCCCTCGATATATCGAGTTCTATGCCGAAGGCGTCGAATATCGGCTCCGTCTCTTCGTAGAGTTCGATCTTGCCGAGCAGTTTCGGAAAATACATATTTACAAATTCGATGATCCTGCTATATTCCTCCGACGAGTCTATTATCAGCCGCTCCACATCCTGGCTGAGGAGATCCCTGACGCTCCTGAACACCAGGTCGAGGTCGCTGTAGAGAAGACCGCGCGCGGGCACCCGGCCCTTCTTCTCCTGGATGTTTTCCCAGAGAAGGAGAAGGAACTGGAGGTCTTTCCTGATGTCTTCCTCGGTCGAATCTTCACTGGCCGTCCTGATGATGAGGCCGTAGCCCGGGGGCTTGACGCTTTCGACCAGCGTCTTGAGCCTGTTCCGCTCCTCCTCGCCGGAGATCCTCCTGGATATCCCCACGTGGTCTACATTGGGCATAAGTACGAGATACCTTCCCGGGAGGGTGACATAGGACGTGACCCTGGCGCCCTTGCTTCCTATCGGATCTTTGGAGACCTGGACTAATATCTCCTGGCCTTCCTGTATGATGTCCTCGATGCTCATTTCAGAGCGGCATCTTCTGGGGATCAGCTCTATTGAATTGTCTTTCTCCCCGTCTTCGAAAAGCGGCGCGTATTCATCGGTGTCGGCCTTGATATCCGCCACGTAAAGGAAGGCCGCCTTTTCAAAGCCGATGTCGACGAAGGCGGACTGCATCCCGGGAAGTATTTTCACAATCTTCCCTTTGTATATGTTGCCCACCAGGCTTGCGTCACGCTTACGCTCGACGTAGAACTCGACCACCTGGCCGCCCTCAAGCAGTGCGACCCTGGTCTCTCCCCCGGTGAGATTGATCAGGATTTCGCTGTCCATACCCGTTCACCTTCCAGAGGCTCGACCCAGTCTCCGTCCCAACCGAACATGGCCGTTCTCGTGACCTCCAGGTCCCCCGGCGGGCTGTCAAAGATCACGGAAAGGAGTTCGTCGAGCCTGACCTTCACGTCTCCCAGGTCCTTGACGATGATGCGGACCGTCCGGTCGTCCACAGCCGCGACGTCCTCTATCATCTGCCGCAAGTCTATCGGAGTATCCTTCCTCATTAAAATCATTTCATTTTCCGCCGAAAATTTCCTTGACACAGAGAGGCCTTTTTCCCCCCTGATTTCGTAAGTATATCTTACTACAAAACTGTTCAGCGATTTCTCTCTGCCGTAGAGGGCCGTTACTCTGTCGGAGCGGAGCCCCTCAGGGAGGGTTGCGTTTAAATTCATGAGTGCAGTGGTTGCATCGAACGGGAGAAAGACCTCGAAATCCAGGTATTCCTTCAGACCGCCTACGCCCACCCCGAGTGCCGGCCCGAAAGAAACCCGCGGGGAGGGGTGGAAGCCGCTCGAATATTTCAGGGGGAAATCCGCCCGGCGCATTGCCCGTATGAGGGCCGTCGTCAATTCGAGGTGGGAGAGATACCTTGTCCTGCCGGTCTTGGCATACCGCATTCTCAGCTTGACCGAGACACCCTGCTGGACCTTCCCGGGTCCCGCTGCAGAAAGCCGCGCTTCCCCGGGGTCGGTAATTTCGGCCTTCTTATCTGCGGAACCGCCGGCTTCGCATTTAAGACCGCAGCCATGGCACTGCTTCCTGCAATCCTGAGTGAACCTGCCGGACAGTGCGTTACCATATTCCTTCCAAAGGTAGTCCCTGTCTACCCCGGTTGAAATATTGTCCCAGGGAAGCCGCGAGTCGGCAGTATACTCCCTCCTGGCGAGGTCTTCGGCATCTATCCCTGTCTTTTCCATTGCCCTTTTCCATTTTTCGAAATCGAAAAGCTCTGTCCATGCGTCGAGCCTGCATCCCGACGCCCAGGCCTCCTCGATCAGTACTGAAAGGCCGGCGTCTCCCCGCGCAAAGGCCGCCTCCAGCAGGGACATCTCTTCGTTATGGCCCTTGTACTTTACCCCTCTTTTCAGGAAGGCCCTTTTCAGGTAGCCGTCTTTTTCCTTCAGGACCGCGATGTCGTTCTGTCCGAACCACTGGAAAGGGGTGTGCGGTTTCGGTACAAAAGGAGATACGCCGACGCTGAGGTTCAGGTGCCTGCCCCTTAGTCTTTTAGATATCTTTATAGCCTGAAGGACCATCTCAGGGATGGCGGTTATATCGTCCTCCGTCTCGGTAGGAAGGCCGGTCATAAAATAGAGCTTGAGATTGTGCCACCCCTCCGTGAAGAGCGTCTCGATTGCCTGGACGTATGTCTCCTCCCTGAAGTCCTTGTTTATCACCGCCCTCAACCGTTCTGTCGCGGCCTCCGGAGCGATCGTGAACCCGGTCTTTCGCACCGACCGGATCTCCTTCAGCAGTCCGCTGGTGATTGATGCCACTCTCAGGGACGGCAGTGATATCGCTGTCCTGCTGCCTGAAAATCTCCGGTTGAATTTCTGAAGGAGAAGGGGAAGGCAGGAGTAGTCTCCGGAACTCAGAGAGGTAAAGGAAATGTCCTCGTATCCTGTGTTCTTCAGAGAGGCTTCGGCAAGCTCAAGGATCTTTCCCGGCGACCTTTCCCGGACAGGCCTGTAAGCCATGCCGGCCTGGCAGAACCTGCAGCCCATGGAACAGCCGCGCGCTATCTCGATATTGACCCTGTCATGAACTATGCCGGTAAAGGGGAGCACCGGCGCGTCCGGAAATGGAGCCTCCTCCAGGGAAGTTATAATACGGCGTCTCACCCGGCGGTCTTCACCCAGGGCCGGCACATATACGCCGTCGATCTCCCGGAGTGATTCCAGGAGAGAGATACGGTTGCCGGTCCCTTCATTTTTCCAGTCGTAATATACGGCCAGTATCTCCCTGATCGCGTCCTCACCGTCCCCCACGAGGAATGCGTCGATAAAGGCGGCCATTGGATGAGGGTTAAGTGTACAGGGGCCGCCTGCAATAACAAGAGGTCCCTGTTTGCTGTCCAGTCGCTTTTCTGACCTCAATGGAATACCGGCCAGATCCAGCATGTTAAGCACCGTCGTATAGGAAAGCTCATACTGCAAGCTGAATCCGATGATATCGAACTCCTTCAGGGGTGTGTAAGATTCAAGAGAGGTGAGGAGCGTACCGCTCTTTCTCATCGAGTCTTCAAGGTCCGTCCATGGAGAAAAAACCCTTTCAGCGGAGGCGAAGGGTACGTTGTTTACTATGGAGTACAGGATCTTGAGCCCCAGATGGGACATCCCTATGTCATAGATGTCGGGGAAGGCCAGGGCCACCCTGACGGGGGCCTTCTTATGTATCGAATTCAGTTCGCCGTTGATATACCTGCTGGGTCTTTGGAAGGCAGAAAAGTTCACTTATAAAGATACCACCCATGCGGGGCCTTTGGCAAGTTCGCAGGGGACAGCCCTTCCGGTTCGTATCCTGTCCGGGGGCCCGGACTCTCCATCCCTGTTAAAACACTATGTCCTTCCGTGTCCACCCACGTCTCATGAATAATCTTGGCTAAAGTTCAGGAACAAATTAGGCCAGGCTTGACTTGGGGGCAATATAAACGCTTTAATAAGATGGTGAAAAGACTGCAGTTCATATCGCTTATCTTCCTGGCGGTTTTCCTTCTTTCGTGCTCCGGCAAGTCGGCTGTCAAGCCGACAGAGGAAGGTTTCAATGCGGAGAGGTCATTTGCGAAAGCTAACAAACTCATAGATGAAAAGGACTATAAAGAAGCCAGGAGTATTCTCCTTGAGATAAAGAACAGGGACCTCTCAAAAAAGTTTGCCCCCCTGGCTGAACTCAGGATCGCCGACTCCTATATGAACGAAGGAGAGCCCGAGCTGGCTGCGGCTGAATACAGGAAATTCCTCGACATTTTTCCCGATCACAGGCTTGCGTCCTATGCCCAGTATAAGATAGCCATGATATATTTCGACCAGATAGAAGGGCCGGAGCGGGGATACAGCGGCGCTGCGCAGGCCCTTGCGGAATTCGAGAAGCTGAAGAAGGATTACCCCAGGAACCCTTACAGGGACATCATCGCCATACGTATCCAGAAATGCAGGAACACGATCGCCGATTACGAGTTCCTCGTTGGCAAGTTCTATATGAACAAGGAATCCTATAACGCTGCGATTGGAAGGTTTGAGGGGCTGATCGGGAAATACCCCGACTATAAGAATATGGACAACGTTCTTCTGGACATCGGGATCTCTTACAGGGAAACGGCCCGGAATGACAAGGCGGCGGAATATTTCAGAGAACTCCTGGACAAATATCCTAACAGTCCCATGGCTGCGCGTGCGAGAAAACAGCTCTCTTCGCTTCAATTCAGCAAGAAATAGTCCCCGGGAAGCCGACAGGTGAATTATTATCCCGCATTCCTGGACCTCAGAGGCAAGAAAGCCGTCGTTGTCGGGGGCGGAAGCATTGCCGAGAGAAAGACCTTTTCCCTTATCCAGGCAGGCGCTGAGATTACCGTTGTGAGTCCCTCCCTTACCGAAAAGCTTGAGAAGGCAAAGTCCGACAGGCGGATCAGTCACATATCCAGGGGTTACCGGAAGGGCGATCTCCGGGGTTGTTTCCTGGTGATCGCGGGAACGGATTCGGAACAGGTCAATTCCCGGGTCGCCGGGGTCGCTCCCGCACTGGTGAACGTAGTCGACGTCCCTTCTGAGTGCAATTTTATCGCTCCTTCCATTGTCAGGCGGGGACCGCTGAGCGTAGCGATATCCACCGGCGGCGCCAGCCCGGCCATGGCGAAGACTCTAAGGAAGGAACTCGAAAAGGCGTACGGGCCGGAATTTGCCGGCTTTCTGGCATTTGCAAGACAGATCAGGGCGGAGGCCCTCGCCGGGATCGGGCAAAAAAAGAAGAGAGAAAGATTTCTGAAGGGCCTTGCCTCTCAGAAGATGGTCGACATGCTGCGGACGGAAGGTCTCAAGGCGGTCAAAGAGACCGTAAGGGAAAGACTCGGAAGGCTGAGCGGCAGAGATTAGCCTAACGTACGGCGGGATAGAGGCCCTCCCTCATTCCTGCCGGCCGGCAGGCAGGCTCGGTGCGCTCCGAGGCTTTTGCCTAATTTTCCATATACACACTACAGGAATATCGGCAATAGAAACCGCTCGTGGCCTCTATCCCGCCTTGTGCCGCAACCCCAGGGCTGAAGTTTATGAATGATGTGGGTTAAAAAAGCATTCAACCTTTTTTTATCCGTGCTTATCCGTGGTTAACTGCTGTTTCAGAATAAAGTGGGTCAGTGCCTCTTTCTCAGCTCCTCCACCTTTTGCCTCAGCAGGTCGGCGAAGTTCTGGTAGTTGTCGGTGTTTTCTTTCCCGGCCGGGAAGTCTGCTGTCGAGGCAAGGAGGGGAGGGCCGAAAGTGACCCGTATTTTCCTGAACCTCGGGAAGACGGCCCCCCGGGGGAGCGACTCGAAGGCGCCTTCTATATATGCCGGTACGACGGTGATACCTGTCTCGACCGCAAGGATCCCCACTCCCTTCTTGAATTCCATGAGGTTGCCGTCAAAGGACCGGCCTCCCTCCGGAAAGACTATCAGGGAACGGCCTTTTCTTAAAACGTAGGCGGACATCTGCAGCGCCTTGCCCAGGTAAGCCGAGGAATCTATAGGTATTACATGTGATGTCCTTGCCAGCCAGCCCTTGATGTGTCCTGTGAAAAATTCGCTGAGTCCCAGCGTATACATCCGTCTGAAGCGGGAAAAAGGAAGGGCCAGAACGGCCACAAACCCGTCGAGATAGCTGGTGTGGTTCAGCGCGACGATGAAATTGCCGCCGGAAGGTATATTTTCGAGACCTTCGGCTTCAAGTCTGAAAAAGACCCTGAACAACATCCTGAGAAGTGAATGGATAATGAAGGCGGGAACCATTTTTCTTTCGGGCGCTTCCAGGGATATGCCGCCGATGTCGCCGCCCGAGGGCTCCATCGAAAGGATTTCCTTCCATCCGCCCGAACCCCGGGGACCGTCGGCGGAAGTTGCAGCGGCTTGTCCCTTTATTTTTTCCGTGAGTTCTCTCACCGTGTTTACGCCTGACATGAAATCCTCTGCGAGCTTTACAGAAAAAGTCTTCTCAAGTGACACCACGAGTTCGATTTTAGACAATGAGTCCAGGCCGAGGTCCAGTTCGAGATTGTCGTCTTCTCCGGGCTCCTCACCTTCTCCGAGAACCTGTGCCAGTGCGTCGAGGACTTTCCTGAAATCCGGATCGGCAGGGGCTCTACTGCCTGTCTTTCTCTTTTTCTTCTCTCCTCCGGCATGCGCCGGGCCGGTCTCCGTGATCATGAATCTTCTCAGTTTGCCCAGCGGCGTTCTCGGCAGCGGCTCCGTGCGGACCGATATGCCCGTGATCCTCATATAGGAGGGAAGTCTGTTCGATATTTTCCTGACCTCCCACTTTATTTCCTCCTGGATGTCGGGAATACGCTTCTCTTTTACATAATCAAGGTCGGGCACGATCACCGCATGAAGAGAGTTGCCGTCTTCCGAGCCGAGGACACAGATCTCCCCGATAAGGGGAGAACCCAGATACATCTTCTCAACCTCTTCGGGATAGATGTTCTTGCCGGACCCCAGGACGATGACCTCCTTCGAGCGTCCTGTAATGAAGAGATACCCTTCGCTGTCGAGCCTTCCAATATCGCCGGTACTGAACCATCCGTCCCGCAAGGCCTTGGCAGTGGCAGAGGGGTTCCTGTAGTAACCTTTCATTACCATAGGGCCCTTTACCTCGATCTCCCCTTCCCCGGTCTCGGACGCAGACAGTATCCTGATTTCCACCGAAGGGAGGGGCTTGCCGGCCGATCCCGGTTTTCTCTTCGAAAAGGGATTGAAGGTCACCACCGGGGACGTCTCAGTCAGGCCGTATCCTTCGAGGACCGTAAAGCCAAGGGCCTCAAGGTCCTTCATTACTGAGGGGTCCAGCCTCGCGCCTCCGCTTGCGAAGAACCTGAAGTCTTTCCCGAGAGTAATGTGTACGCGATGGAAAAAAATGAGGCCGAGGTTGACGTCGAACCTTTCCCTTAGAAACCCCGAGACACTCCTGAGCACTGAGAGGAAAACCGGGAGCGGTCCGGGCATCTGCCCCATCTTGTCCAGTATGCCCGTTCTTATCATTCCTAGCAACTGCGGTACGCCGACCAGGGCACTTACGCCCCGGTCCCGTATGGCGGACATCAGATCCGGCCCCTTCAGGCTTTCCGGATAGGTTATCGACGCCCCGAGAAAAAGGGGCACCAGGAAGGTGCACATGAATGCGTATGTATGATGAAGAGGCAGAACGGAGAGCACGTTGTCCTGATGAGAAACGATGCCGGCCCCGATGAGGGACATGGCGTCGGCGCAGAAATTCCGGTGAGAGAGCATTACCCCTTTAGGTTTGCCGGTGGTGCCGGAGGTGTAAATAATCGATGCTAACTCTTCCCCTCCCCTTTCCGGAAAGGCCCCGGCAGGTGCCGTCTGCAATATAGCCGCATAGCCTGGTGAGTCGAAATCCACTAATAAGGCGTCAGAAAGTTTTTCGCTGGCGGCCAGAACCTGGGGACCGGTTTTCCAACTGTGGAAGACGGCCTTTGATTCCGAGTCCAGCAGGAGGTTCCCGATCTCTTCCTGACCGAGCTGGGCGTCTATAGGAACGGCTATCCCCCCGGCCATTACGATAGACAGATAGGCAGCACACCACTCCGGCCTGTTTTCGGATATTACAGCCGCCCTGTCGCCTGTTCTGAGGCCGCTTTCGATCAGATAGGATGCCAGGGACGTTACCTGCCGGGAAAATTCCCCGTAGGAAATGGTTTTCCAGCCGTTGCCGAAATAGTGGAAAAGGATATTGGCGGGCTGAGCCGCCGCCGAGTCGAGGAACCTTCCGGTAATGCTGAACTTCTGATTCGCGTCCATTCTGTAACGGCCGGCCTTTCTTAAGGCAGCCGATGCCATCCGGGCAATGAATTCGACAAGACTTTACTGCATCACGTGCTGTGGTTCGATGGTGGTTACAAACACATCCACAAGCCAGGGGTCAAACTGTGTACCGGCCTTGCGCCTCAATTCCGCCACAGCCTCGTCGAAGCCCACCGGCACCTTGTAAGACGTCGCACTGATCATCGTGTCGAACGCTTCGGCAACGGCGATTATCCTCGCCTCCAAAGGGATATCACTTCCCTTCAGCCGTTCGGGGTACCCATGTCCGTCATATCTTTCATGGTGGTAGAGGATGAAGGAGGCGATGTCGGAATAGAAATTAATCGGTTTGATCATCTCGTAGCCGACGACAGGGTGTCTCATGAACTCCTCCTTTTTAAAGGCGCTGTCGGCGTTTATCTTCAGGAACCCGACATCATGCAGGAGGCTTGCAAAGTAAAGTTTCTTTTTTTCCTCGTCTGACATATCGAGACTCTTGGCGATCATGTTGCTGTATCGTGCGACCCTCCGTGAATGTCCTCTTTTTTCGACGATATGGAAGTCTATCGCCTCCAGCAGCATATCGGTCAAATGGATCTCATAGTTCTTCTGGTCTTCATAGAACCTGGTTTTTATAATTGAAATGGCAGCCTGCCCAGCCAGGTAAACGATCATCTCCTCGTCGCGTTCCCGGTAGGTATGGCCGCCTTTCTTGTTTAGGAGCTCCAGTACGCCGACAACACCTGAATTCGTCTTCAGGGGCACGCAGAGGATGGAGCGAGTCTGGTATCCGCTCCTCCCATCGACGTCCGGACTGAACCTGTCGTCCTTGTCAACGTCGGGAACTCGCACAGCCGTGCCAGCCTCCGCCACCCATCCGGCGATCCCCAGGCCCGCGTCGACCGTTGTGCCTATAAGGCCTTCCGACTTTTCACCTTTTGCCACCTTGAAAACCAGCTTCTCTCCTTCCACCAGCAGAACCGACCCGGCGTCCGAATTCGTGATGGACATGGCATTGTCCAGCACCTTCTCCATAAGAATGTCCCCATACATCTCTTCTCTCAAATCCCTGGTTATGTTCAAGAGTCTCTCAAGCCGGTTGCTATAGTCCCTGACAATGCGGAGGACCTGTTTTGACATCCTGATTGCGAGAAAGAGGCCTATAAGAGAAAGGAAAAAAGTGATGCCCACTATAAGTCCGATCGAAATATCGGGAAGAAAACTCAGGGTGGAAGAGACGGGTTCATACAGATACCGGACAATTACTGCGAACAGCGTGACGATTACAAAGGTGATTACCGAAATCGAAAGACGGGTTTTCCTGCCTATTTCCTGGATCGCCGAATTCTGGTTGATGCGGCTGTCGCCCGACATAGTAAACTTTACTGGAGTAAAAAAAATATGTCAATAACAACTTGCTCTTTGGCCTCTGCCCCTTCGAGATTTCAGCCAAAAAACTTGAATAAATACCGGCCGACACATTAGAATTTAAAAATGCGGATCATCAGGAAAAACAAAGACATAGAGGATTTCATAGAAAGGCTCCGGTCCCGTGGCTCGGAGAGCGGCCGCTCAGTCGAAGAGGACGTCAGGAAAATACTGGCGGATGTGAAAAAGAACGGTGATTCGGCTGTCCTGAAATATACGCGACGCTTCGACGACCGGAAGGCCGTCAGGCTGAGACTGAGCCCCGCCGAAGTTGGAAAGAGCGCCGACAAGGCCGACAGGAAGGTTGTTAAGGCCCTGGAGGTCGCGGCGCGCAGGATAAGAAAATTTCATGAAAACCAGAGAGAACGTTCGTGGTCCGTGGCGGAAGGGGATGTTATGCTGGGCCAGATGATACGCCCCCTTGCGAGAGTCGGGGTTTATGTGCCGGGCGGAAAGGCGGCATATCCCTCTACGGTGCTGATGAACGTCATCCCCTGCCAGGTGGCCGGAGTCGGGGAGACAGTGTTATGCGTGCCAGCGCCGCAGGGTGAGTTAA
This sequence comes from Thermodesulfovibrionales bacterium, assembly GCA_046706685.1. Classification (GTDB taxonomy): domain Bacteria; phylum Nitrospirota; class Thermodesulfovibrionia; order Thermodesulfovibrionales; family UBA6898; genus JARRRD01. Next base: position 12,407 of record JBJKPE010000021.1, read on the forward strand.
ACCCATATGTGATGTCGGCCATACGGATGCTGGGTGTTACGGAGGTTTACAGGACGGGCGGAGCGCAGGCAGTCGGGGCGATGGCTTACGGGACGGAGAGCATGAGGGCCGTCTATAAGATCGTGGGGCCCGGGAATATTTACGTGTCCACGGCAAAAAGGCTTGTCTTCGGGAAGGTCGACATCGACATGATAGCAGGCCCCAGCGAGATACTTATCATCGCGGACGAAACCGCCGACCCCTCCTTCGTAGCCGCAGACCTCCTGAGCCAGGCTGAACACGACGAACTCGCGTCCTCCGTACTTATTACCGATTCTCATGAACTTGCAGCGCAGGTGTCCCGGGAGGTGGAGGGTCAGCTGTTGGGACTGAAAAGGAAGAAGATCGCCTCCGCCTCGATTGAAAGTTACGGCGCGGCGATCGTCACCAGGGATTTATCGCGGGCGGTCTCTCTGGCAAACCTGATAGCTCCGGAGCATCTGGAGATAATGACTGAAACGCCTTCGGAGATCCTTCCCGGTATCGAGAACGCCGGGGCGGTGTTCCTGGGCTCCTGGAGCCCTGAATCGCTCGGGGATTATGCGGCCGGTCCGAACCATACCCTTCCGACGGGGGGGACGGCGAGGTTTTCCTCACCCCTCGGCGTCTATGATTTCTATAAGAGGTCGAGCGTTATAGGATTTACCCGGAAGGCCTTCATGGGGATATCACAAACGGTAGAGACTATCGCGGATATCGAGGGGCTGGAGGCTCACGGCAACACGATCAGGGTCAGGAAAAGAAGGCCGACGCAGGACGGGCCATAATGCTCAGATTCCCGCCTGAACAGATCGTCGATGTTGAGGACTCGTAAAAGCAGTCATACCCGCGAAGGTCGGTGCGACTCTGTGCGGCCCGCTTCGATCGGGTATCGGCGGCCGATAAGTCTGCTTCAAAGAGAATGTATCCCCGATCGGGGCCCGGGAATGACGTTCATGCAGAAATTATTATTGGACTGTCAATAAGCCGTAAAGAAAGGACATGGCATGAGATCAAAAAATAAAATTCTCCGCATAGGCCTTCCGAAGGGAAGCCTGCAGGAATCGACGCTGAAACTCTTCCGAAAGGCGGGCTACCATATTTCGGTATCCGGCCGCTCGTACTACCCGGTATTTGATGATGCCGAGATCGAGTCCATGCTCATACGGGCACAGGAGATGGCAAGATATGTGGAAAGCGGAATACTTGACTGCGGCCTCACAGGGTATGACTGGATTATGGACCAGGCTGCCGACGTGAAGGAAGTGGCGGAGTTGATTTATGCGAAAGAGGGCTTCAAACCCGTGCGGTGGGTCGTTGCCGTGCCGAATGATTCAAAGATAAGGAGCATCAAGGACCTTAATGGCAAGAGGATCGCCACGGAACTGGTGGGATTCACAACGAGATATCTCAAATCTAAAAAGGTGAAGGCCCAGATTGATTTTTCCTGGGGCGCCACCGAGGTGAAGCCGCCTCACCTCGCGGATGCGATCGTCGAACTTACTGAAACGGGGACATCGCTGCGGGCTAACAATCTCAGGATAATAGAGACGATGCTTGAGTCGAGCACACGCTTTATCGCAAACAAAAAGGCATGGCGGGACGGATGGAAACAGGAGAAAATGAAGAATATCGTGATGCTCCTGAAGGGGGCGCTTGCTGCTGAAGACAAGGTCGGCATGAAGATGAACGTCCCCCGCAAGGACCTCAAGAAGATCATGAGCCTGCTTCCGTCCATGCATTCACCGACCATCTCGGCCCTTTCCGACGAGGGCTGGTACGACCTGGACGTGGTGATTGACGAGAGGACCGTGCGTGACCTTATCCCCAAACTGAAAAAGGCGGGCGCCTCCGGAATAGTCGAATATCAGCTGAACAAGGTAATCCCATAGACCTCATTATTGCGGGAATACGCGGGACTTCTGATGCAGTTTTTGGCTTGACAATGTCCCTGGTTCTCCTATATTATACTTAGCTTAAGAGCGCATGTGGCGCTGAATTACAATAGGTGAAGGGGGGTAGAGGATTGCATGCTTTAGGTACCCACTTACTGATAGAATTGAGGGAGTGCAACCCCGAAATTCTGAAGGACCTTAACAAGGTCAAGGACGCGCTGG
>JBJKPE010000022.1:0-11068 GCA_046706685.1 Thermodesulfovibrionales bacterium
GAAGTCATATCCGTGTAAGGCGATGACCAAAAAGCTGAATTTGAGCTTTAGAAAAGTTTGTGGTATCTTCTTCCTGTTTGTCGTGAGTGTTATATTCTTATCAAGACGCTCAAAGGGTAGGAGGTTCGCTTGATGTTGCTGAAGAGTGGAACACTATGGAATGAGGTCGTCCGACGGACGGCGGCGGCGATAAGCACCGGCGCCCTCCAGCCGATTCCTACGGAATACGAATTCCTTGAGGACGGCGGGGTCCGGTTCTTTGTGAGGATATTGTCGAGCCTTTCCAGAAAAGAGGAGGCGAAGAAGAAGCAGGAAAGAGAGTCCAGGGCGGGGAAGAAGGTAAATCCCTTTCTGCCCTATGAAGAGGACCTCTTTGTGGCGGACATCTCGGAAACCCATGTGGCCGTTCTGAACAAGTTCAACGTGGTCGAACATCACCTCCTCATTGTCACACGCGAATTCGAAGACCAGGAAATGCTTCTCACACTCAGGGATTTCGAGGCCCTGCTCGCCTGCATGGCCGAATACGACAGCCTCGGTTTTTATAACGGCGGCGAGGCCGCAGGCGCCAGCCAGAAGCACAAACACCTTCAGATGGTCCCCCTGCCCCTTGCCCCTGGAGGTCCGTCTGTACCCATTGAGCCTCTGTTAGATGCCGCCGAATTCCAGGGTGATCTCGGGACTGTCCCCGGTTTTCCCTTCCAGCACTTCTTCGCCAGAATAGAAGAGAGCGACTTACATTCTCCCAAAAAGATTTTTGACCTTTACGGTAAGATGATCCGGATGACCGGCCTTGAATCTCCTTCCGTAAACGCTCCAAAAAGGCAAGCCGGCCCTTATTGTTTTCTGGTCACGCGGTCGTGGATGCTTCTCGTCCCGAGATCCCGCGAGTTTTTCGACTCCATTTCGATCAATTCCCTGGGATTTGCCGGTGCTCTTCTCGTTAGGGACAGCGCTCAGCTAGAATTGATAAGGGAAACGGGGCCGATGAAGGCGCTTGCACAAGTAGCACTGCCGCTTTGATCCCAGGAACGACAATTATCGCAATGTCGGCGAGATTACAAAGAAAATTCAACGACTTCTGAAGGGCTAGACATCTTCCCGGGACACTCGATAATAACCTATGTCGTAGCCAGTAGAGCCGCCTTTACGACTGCAACGGACGTCCGAAGACTGCCGGAAGCTCCGGCAGGAAGACGGAGCGAAGAATATGTTTTTTCAACGCTTTTCTTATTCGTGTCTCAACGCAGTGATTGGGTCCATCTTTGCCGCAAGGATAGCAGGGTAGATGCCAAAAAAGAGCCCGGTCAGTGACGATACGACCAGTGGAAGAACAAAGGCAAGAGCTGTTAAGGCGGTCTTCCAGCCCGCTATGGCCGATATGGCCCAGACACCGCCAACACCTGACATCAGACCAATAACCCCGCCGGAGGTCGTAAGGAGGACGGCTTCCGTCAGGAATTGCACAATTATGTCCTGTTGAGTTGCTCCCAGAGCCCGCCTTATACCGATTTCCCGGGTCCTTTCCGTCACTGTGGCTAGCATTATGTTCATGATACCTATGCCGCCGACAAGAAGAGAGATGAAAGCGATACTCCCGAGAATGATGTTAAAGGTCTCCTGCGTCTTCTGCGCCTGACGCAGGAGTCCCTGCGGAGCAACAACCTGGTAGTCACCAGCGCCCCCGTGAGCTATCTCCATAATTCTCTTAATTATGCCAAGCGATCCGGTAACTTCATCAGTTATCTTCACTTGAATTACAAGTTCCGTTATTGCTGCATCTTCTCCCCTTGCCGATAGTCCGTGTCCTTTTCGGGCGACTGATGGTTCGGCGTCCATCGGAATGAAAACCATGTCATTATAGTTTCTTATCGCTACAGCCGATGACTTAGCCGATTTCGTATCGTGTCTTCTCAATATTCCAACCACTCTATACAGACTGTCTTCAATCCTGACGTACCCCCCGGTTTACCGTCCACCCCCAAATAATTTGCTACGTTCTCACCAAGTACACAGACCTGACTCCTGTTCGTAATATCCTCATCCCCTATGAATCTTCCCCGTCGTAGCGTCAGGTTGAGCACCGATAAGTAGTTCGCGGAGCAAGAAGCAATCTGGGACGATGCCTCTTTCGGCATGCCAAGCAGTGAAGCGCTGATGCCGGTCACCTTCCGCAGTGGGAGCAGCCTGATAAGTTCAACGCCATTCTGGAAGATTTTATAACGGAAATTGCCGCCCAAAAATAGAGAGTCAGAGTTAATTTTTCTGTTTTTTTGCTTCGCTATAACAGATCCAGTTCGATGAATTTCTTGATGCTTTTGAAATGTTCATCAAGCGTCAGGATTTTGCAGCCGTTTTCATTGGCCAAGACGGCGACATAGCAGTCAACGAGATGCACGGTAATTCCCTTTCTCTTCATCGAAAATGAAAGCCGCCCGGCTTTCAGCCACGTATCTTCCGTCTGATCTAATACTATAAACGCCTCCGCCAATTCTTCTATGGCTTCAATCTCCTTCTCCGTCTTTGCTCCCTGAACGAGTTCAGCTATAACGACCCTCGGGAGGCAAACCTCTGAAAAGGCCAGAATGTCGTCTATCCTTTGAGTCAACTTATCGTCGGTGTTCCTGAAATAGGATATCCAGGCAGATGTATCTATCAATACCCTTTCATCTTTCACGATGTCTGATCTCATCCGCTGTCAGATCGAACTGAAGCTTGCCTTTCATCATCTTTATCTTTTCAATCTTTTTTCTCCTGAGATAATCGTTTATAGCCAGCTTCACTGCGGACGCCTTGCTCCTGCTCTTAGTTTCCTTCATGAGTTCGTCCAGTTTATCCTTATCTATGGTTACAGTAGCACGCATTATTACCTCCTACCTGTGCTCATTGTATACACAATTATATCTCAATATCTCGTGCCCTTTCAATACCGATATATGCGCCGTGACGTTGTGCAGTGAAACTCTTCCGGAACAAGTCACCTTATAAAATTATCATGAACCGGGAATTATGATCACAGACTTTTGGGGAGCCGTCTCGTCTTGACAGGAGCCTGCCGCCGTCAGCATCGAATTTGCAAGAGACAGGACATCTGCTACAATTTTACTGTGATGGAAGAACGGATATACGACTGCATCATCATAGGGGCCGGTCCCGGGGGGCTTCAGGCGGCCATCTATCTTGGAAGGTACAACCGCAGGGTCCTCCTCATAGACCGAAGCGGTGGCAGGACGTGGCACGCCAGGAAGATCGAAAATTTTCTCACCCAGAAGGCGATTGCGGGCAGGGACATCATAAAAACCGGCATGGAACAGGCACGGAGTTTCAACGTAACGATAGTAAAAGGACTGGTCGTAAAGGTGCTCAGGCATGATAATTTCGAAATATCGACCGCAAACGAGAGATACTACTCAAAATTCGTGGTAGTCTCCTCCGGGGCCTATGACAATCTGCCTCCTGTAGAAAATATCCATAAGTTCCTGGGAGACGGGTTTTATACCTGCATCGACTGTGACGGCTACCACACTACCGACAAGAAGCTCGTTGTTCTCGGGAATTCCCTGCACACAGTTCACCTGGCCTTCGGTATGAGGGAGATGTTCACGAAAGATATTACACTGATCCTCTATTACTATCAGATCCCGGAGATATACCAGGAAGAACTGCGTGAGGAAAATATCTCACTCGTCAGGGGCCGTCCAAAAAGAATAGTCGGCGACGGAAAAGTCGAGGGGCTTGAACTTGAGGACGGCCGGCTAATTCCCTGCGAGGCGATAATGTCCAATTTCGGATATAAGCTCAACGACGGATTCCTTTCGGATCTCAACCTGAAAAGGGACGGCGAGGGGTTCAAATATATTACGAACAGCACCTACGAATCCTCACTGAGCGGACTATATGTGGTCGGCCCCCTCACCCGCAACGATCAGGCAATTATCGCGGCGGGAGAGGGCGCCGTCGCAGCGATAGATATAAATAAAAGACTGCTCCAGTTGTGATCCGTCGGGCATGACTAAAGATGGCAGCAGAGTTTTACGCAACTGTAAGTTTAAGATCATATAAGGAGGAAAAATGGAAGGCAAGGCAGGCATCAAGGAGATTTTGAAGAGGCTGAAGAAGGAATATCCTGAACCCAGGACGGCCCTTAACTTCGCCTCTCCCTTCGAGATGCTGGTCGCAACCATCTTATCCGCCCAGACGACGGACGCTCATGTTAACAAGGTCACGGAGACCCTCTTTAAGAAATACCGCTCAGTCGAGGATTATGCGCACGTCCCGCTTGATGCCTTGAAGAAGGACATAAGCTCCATAAATTTTTACAACAACAAGGCTAAACACATTCAGGCCTCGGCAAAGATCATAGTCGAAAAGTTCGGGTCCAAGGTACCGCAAACAATGGAAGAACTGACGAGTCTCCCCGGGGTAGCCAGAAAGACGGCCAATATCGTGCTTTCGAACGTTTACGGGATCAATGAAGGTATCGCCGTGGATACGCATGTAAAGAGACTGTCTCAGCGCCTCGGACTGACGAAAAATGATGACCCGGTCAAGATAGAAAAAGAACTGATGGAAAATACCTCCCGGGCGGAGTGGGGCAACATCTCCCATCTTCTCATCTTTCACGGCCGGAGGGTATGCCAGGCAAAAAAGCCGAAACACGGCGAATGCGTCCTCTATGATATCTGTCCGTCAAGAGAAATCTGACTTTGCGCCTTAAGAACGGACCTTTTTCGCATCTCTACGCCTAATTGTCCCGGGTAGTTATGGTCAATATATGGATGCAAATATCCCCGGGATTCGTGTATCATACGTGAAGACTCACAATCTCCCGAATTCAGGACAATGATAAGGCGCTACAAAAAAACAATTTCTCTCATCCTGCTGGCTTTTCTCTGCGTCTTCAACCTCGTCCTGCCCTTGCCCTCGAAGGCCGGAAAGAACGCGGCTTGCTCCATGCGCTGTCATTGCGGCCACGCGATGAAATCCTGTTGCTGCTGCAAAGGGAAAATGCATGACCGGAAGAGCGGCACATCGCCGTGCATAAAACCCCTCGGATGTATGGATGATGAAGTCGAGGGTATTGTATGCCATGGGCTCAGCCACATAACGGTTCTTCCAGGCAACGCTCATTCTTCAGTATTTCTCTCAGCCAACCTCCATGCGCATTCTTATGATATCTTTCGACAGTCTGTTTATTCCAAGGCGATAGAAAAACCACCCCGCCCCTCGTAATACAGTCCGCATAAGAAATTCGAAGCATCAATAAAGGCTCAACCGGAGAAGGACCTGCGTCTCTCCGGTGCAGTGTCCGCGCCATTGGACCAACTGTCACTCCCCGAAGGCCCGAATCAGGCCGGGAAGGGCGCGCGCTGGCGGCACGGACACTGTGCAACTATTATTACGGGAGGGAAGATGAACAAACTTTTGATGATTGTTGCCGCATTCTTCCTGTGCGCTCCACAGTTTGCATTCGCCGCCGAAAGCGGGAGGCACAGCTGCAAGGTCTGCGGCATGTATATCGACCAGTACCATGATACGTCGACTCAACTGACCCTGAAAAACGGTGAAAAATTGGAAACATGCGGTGTGGCCTGCATGCTGAGGATCGTGAATGATGAAGGCGGACCGGACGCTTTCTCTTCGATCATGGTCCATGACTGGAACAGGAAGCTCCTCATACCTGCACGGGACGCGACATATGTTATCGGGAGCAGGATAATCCCGGACATGCTCCCGAATATAATCGCCTTCGGAAACAGGGCCGATGCAGAGGACTTCAGGCTGAAGGAGGGAGGAGAGTTGCTCGGCTTCACCCAGGCCCTGCTGAGCATCTCTCCCATGGGCATGACCATGCCGACCAGGATCCAGACCGCTGTCCTGTCTCCGAAAGGGGCCTTCGGAGTCGGAGTGAGCTATATGCACATGACGATGGACAAGGTGAAATTGGGATCGGAGAGCGTAGATCCCCTGGATTTCGCGAGACGCCCCGGACAGATGATGGGGCCAAAGGAGATGACGTCCGACGGGCAGATGCTGATGGCCAATTACAGCATTGCCGACAATCTTGCCCTCGGCGTCACCGCCTCCTATCTCGAAAAAAAGATGGAAGTCTACAAGATGGGAGGTAAGGCAACCGAAACGGACAGGAACAGCGGATTCGGCGACGTTGACGTGACGCTGAGATACAATGTCTGGAAAAATGTTTATTACAGCAAATTCTTCAGTCTCCTTGCCGGAGCGACCGTCCCGACCGGCGACTTCAAGGAGAAGTACATATCTATGCCGGGTCTTCAGACGGGTGCGGGGGCTTTCTCCTTCACAGGAGGCCTGCTTTACTCCCACCGTTATAGAAACTTCTGGTTTCACTACCTGACAAGTTATACCGCAAGATTTGAGAACGCCGATAATTACAGGTTCGGGGACACGACCCGCGTCGGCGCAGCGGCGCATTACACTCCCAATTATGACCTCATGGCAGGGCTCGAACTCGACGCATCTTATGCGTCAAAAGACCGATACATGGGGAACAGTGTGGGCAATACGGGCGGGTTCGTGACCAATCTGACGGGTGTCATGGACTGGAAATTCCTTACCGCTCTGGGCGGAAACTTCAGTGTGCGTATGACTGCCGGGATTCCTGTATATGAGGACCTCAACCATTACAGCATGGGAACAACGGAAAAGGTAAAATTGGGCGGAGGCTATTTCGGGACCGCCATGATAAGCTTCAAGAGACGCCTACCCCTGTTCTGAGAAGAGCTTAGCCGGGCTTCAGTGGCGGTCCGGATGCAGGACCGCCGCTGGAACGCGTTGCTGATTGCACCCCGATCACCGGCAGGATTAAGGCTGCTCACGGGAGCTCACGCAAAGGGGAAAAAAACATCTTTATACCGTCTTGACAAACGACTCTCACATGAGCAATATTATGCCCACAAGATATATAAGGAGCATACGCGATGGTACCTATACGCTCGACAACGACGCAGTTCGTTTTTCCGGATCTCGACACCCTGGAAGCAAGCATTCAGGCAATAGACAAGCAAGAAAACCCACTGGAATGGGCTAAGCTTATGAACATGAAAGGAGTCATCCTCACAAGCTTGGCCAAATACGCGGAAGCCGGATCGGTCTTCAACGAGGCGATACCGCTGGCCGACAGCCTGCTGAAATGCAAGATCTTCATCAATTTTGCGAAGACCAACTTCTTCTCAGACAAGAAGGACATAGCCCTTCAGCTCATCAGCAGGGTGTTCGAAACTGCAAAGGCGCAAAAGTCCAGGGGGGTAAACCTTTTGCTGGGCTTTGCCCATATGCTTCGAGGCCAGATATTCTATCAATCCAAGAATGAGAAGACAGCACTGACTGAATTTAAAAAAGCCGAATTTTTCTTCGACGGAGAGGCGAACCTCATCGGCGTCGGCCTGGCCTGTATGGAGATCGCCCGTGTCCATGTAAACAATAAGAACCTGACCACCGCCTGGAATTATCTGAAGAAGAGCGAAAACTGCCTTCGTGTTTTCGGCGCGGAAGAAAACCTCGGCGTTTCGGTCTGCAAGGCCGTCGCCCTTTTCTATTCCGGCAAGGAAGAAGAGGCGCAGCAGCTTCTCAAACAGGCATATAAGGCATGTAATGAATTCGGCCTCGCAAAATACATGCTCTCTGAGATGCTGGACGCCTATCTGGAAATCAGAAACAAGTCCCTCCATTTCCAGAAGAACCTGGTCTAGCCGTCGAATCAGGAGAGGCCGCGACAATTCATGCAGGTGAGCTGTTCAGGCAATCTTCACGCCAAAGACAACTGACTTGACCGCACGTGAGGACGCGGGGCGTCGCAAAGCAGTCATCGTAGCCCTCCGCCCTCTGGATCGTCCTGATAAGATATACCTTGTTTAACTTCCAGCTGTTAATTCCCCTTTGTCTTGCAATCTTTCTGACGTCAGCAATCTTCATCATCTCTGCACCTCCGCTGCCGGATCAACCGCTCATTAACCCAATATACATCTTTCTTTAGTCTCTGTAAACTTCCCTCTCAGGGTTGGGAACAAGCCCCGTCACAACAGAGCCTTTCAGGAGGGTTGCGGTCTGCATTTATGAGCGGAAACGACATCCTTTTCGCTGCCGGCAGGGAAGCCTTCCACGGAGACATTCTGCGAAACCAGAGCAGGCTTTGAGCAGAACCAGGGGATCGAGACCTTCAGATCTCTCTTCGACCCTCCAGGGCCTTGCCAAGGGTAACCTCATCGGCGAATTCCAGGTCGCTCCCCATAGGCAGTCCGTAGGCTATACGCGTCACCCTGACGCCGAGGGGGCTCAGTTCATCTCTGATGAACTGGGCGGTTATCTCCCCCTTCGTATTCGGGTTGGTGGCTATTATCACTTCATGAACCCCGTTCCCCCTGACTCTTTCAACGAGCTCTTTTATCTTCAGTTTGTCAGGCGTGATTCCGTCTATGGGCGACAGGGCCCCGAGCAGAACATGGTAGAGACAGTTAAAGCTCTTGACCCGTTCGAGCACCAGTATGTTGCTCGGCTCTTCAACCACACATATCCTGCTTCTGTCGCGGGAACCGTCGCTGCATATTCCGCATATTTCATCTTCTGTGATATTGAAACACTGGCCGCAGAACCGCGCCTTCTCCTTGACCTTCTCTATCGCCTTTGCTATGGAGAGGGCATCCGGGTCCGGCATCGCCAGTATAAAAAAAGCAAGCCGTTGAGCGCTCTTTCTACCGATGCCGGGCAGCCGCATGAGTTCACTGATCAAGTTTTCGATAATTCCTTGCATTTCCTGACTTCCTCATAGGTAGGAGGTTAATGTTCCCTGAAATAACGGGCGGTGGCCTTTCACTTACCGAACATGTTCCCAAACCCTCCGATTCCCGGAAGCTGAAGCCCCCCGGTCAGCTTGGACATTTCTTCATTAACCATCTCCTGAGCCCTTCTGAGCGCCTCATTACAGGCGGCAATTATGAGATCCTGGAGCATCTCAACATCATCCGGGTTAACGACATCCTTCTCTATCTTTATCGACACAAGTTCTCCCGCCCCGCTGGCGACCACCATTACCATGCCGCCGCCGGATGTCGCTTCAGCGGTTTTTTTCTTCGCCTCTTCCTGCGTCTTCTGCATCTCCTCCTGGAGTTTCTGCGCCTGGCGCATCAAATCCCCGAGCATTTTCTTAGACATATCTTCCTCCGTTCTGCTTAGTTTCCGTGTCTCCCGAGGGGGAAATATCCACGATCCTCCCCTCAAAAAGCTCCAGCGCCTCCTTGATCAAGGGTTCGTCCATGATCTTTTGCTTCAGGTCCTTCTTTCGAACTGTCTTCTTTTGCGAAACCGCAAAACGGACCGAGATATCCCCGCCGTACTCTTCGCTCACTATCTTCCCTATTGCGTCCAGATTGTTTTTTATGGAGTCCCCGAACAATGCCGCGTGCCCTCCGTTAAGGGTCAGGAAAAGCTCATTTCCCTTCAACTCCACAACGGCCTGAGCGAACTGCGATGACAGGGGCGGTTCCAGCCTCGCGATAGTTCTGTCCCATGCCCCTGCCACATCCTTTTCCGGCGCCGCAAGGTCATTTGGGACATCGCTGGAAGCAGAAACAGGCGCCGCCGGCCCGTCAGCTTCCACCGCCGGTCCCTTCTTATATTCCGGCTCTCCGGGTTTTTCCACCGCTTCTGACCGCATCTCAGGGACGGCGGGAGCGGGAATAACCGGTAATTCTCCGGCACACCCCTGGCCGTGCCGGCTGATATTTTCGATGACGTCCTTAAGGGGCTTCATCGTGCTGATAAAGCTGGCCTTCAGAAGGCTCAATTCAAGCGCAAGCCTGGGCGATGAAGAAGTTCGTACGTCGTTTTCGGCCTTCATTATCTCTGAAAGGATAAGAGTGAGCTGGTCTTCGGACGACACCGCTGCTATCTGCTTTACAACGGCCATCTCCTCGGTCCCCAGATCGAGGACCTCATCGGGGCGTTTCATGACACTCGCCACAAGAAGGTCCCTGAAGAACTGTGTGAGCCCCCTGGTAAAAGCCCTTATGTCAGCACCCTGTTCCGCCAGAACTTCCACGGCTTCGAGCAGTTCAACCCTGTCGCCGGCAATCAGCGCCTTCGAAACTTTCGACAGCAGCCCGAGGTCGGCTATGCCGAGCAGGCCCTTCACATCCTCCTCCGACACCTCCGATGAAAAAGAGGACAACTGGTCGAGTATCGTAAGGGAGTCACGCATGCTTCCATCGGCCGCCCTTGCTATCAGACCCAGGGCCGGAGGAGAGACCTTAATGCCTTCCGATTCCGACACCTTCTTGAGCCTCTCCCTTATAGCGCCGCTGGATATCCTCCTGAACGGCATATGCTGGCACCGCGAAACCACTGTAGCCGGTATCTTCCTCATCTCGGTCGTCGCCAGGACAAATATCACATGCGAAGGGGGCTCCTCAAGCGTCTTGAGAAGCGCATTGAAGGCGGACCCGGAAAGCATGTGCACCTCGTCGATAATGTATACTTTGTATCTCCCGCTCGACGGCGCATACCGCACCCGCTCCCTGAGGTCCCTTATATCGTCAACGCTGTTATTGGACGCCCCATCGATCTCCATCACATCCACGGACGAGCCGTCGCTTATCGCAGTGCATGATTCACAGACACCGCAAGGGACCGGTGTCGGCCCCTCCTTGCAGTTCAACGCCTTTGCCAGGATCCTGGCGGAGGATGTTTTGCCCACGCCCCTCGGGCCTGAAAAAAGATAGGCGTGGGCTATCTTTCCCTGGGAAACGGCATTCTTCAGAATGCGCATGATAGGCTCCTGCCCGACAAGGTCGTCGAACTCCTGGGGTCTCCATTTTCTTGCCAAGACGAGGTAGCTCATAGTAGTTATGCTGCGAGTCTGTGCCGGGGGCCGGCGCATGGTTCCCGCCGCCTCACTTCACCCCTCAACCACATCCCTTCTGCCTTACTGCAGCCCGCAAACGACTTGCCGCGGCACACAGGAAAAATGCTTATCGCTGCTTCCTTCCGGATCTGACGAGGTTCACACCGTCCTGTTGCGCAGGGCCGTTTACAGACT
>JBJKPE010000023.1:0-3386 GCA_046706685.1 Thermodesulfovibrionales bacterium
CCGCCGACGTGTAGTAGAAAGTGATAAGTATCGCGAGGCTGATCATGTTCGCCGCGGAGCCCTTCATTATCCGTCCTATTGCAACGGCGGTGATCATCAGGGGAGCAAGCTGAAGCAGCAAATAGGAACTCCGGCCGAAGAGGCGGTAAAGAAAGCCGGCGATCACATCGAATCCTATATAGGGGTCGTAGGCCGGATGATAGGAATAAACAAAAAGGTTGCGGTAATCGTAGTTATAAAGGAACGCCTTACAGTGCCTGGCAAGATCGTCCAGCGGAAGGGTTAACCCCGAGAAAAACGAAAGGGCCAGGATCAGACAGAGTACAGAGGTAACAAGCGCTGGTGACACCGGCCGGTAGACGTCTACGGTGTCCGATTCAAGACAGGCAAGCCCTCTGTTTGAGCGAAAGCGGGCCGGCCGGGCGTGTCGGCGAGGGGGCGTCAAAGCGCCCTCCCCTTTGCAGATCGATCCTGAGAGCCTGCCCAGTAGTGGAGAGGGGTAGTGCAGTATGTATTGGCCCGTTTGCGAGTATAATGCTATGAGGTCGTCCAGCACGGCGGAGTCGTGCATCACCGAGATGACCGCCAACTTCCCCCCGGGCGCGTCTGTAACTCTGTCTCGGTCCCCGATCCGGTAAAGGGGACAGTCGAGGTCCGCGGGGACTGTGGCGGGGTCGTCACAGTAAAAGACAAGGTCCTTGCCTGTTCTGTCACCAATCGCGAGTGCGCCGGACACGGATTTCCGGAGAAACCACAGAGCAATGCGCTCGAACAGTCCTACCAAAACCGCAGCCTTCTCTTTTTCTTGAGTTTATTGAGAAAATCGCTGGCCTCGGGGATCCCCAGGAGAAACACGGTACTTTTGCGGCGGTCCTCCACCCTGATGGACAGAGCAAACCTCTCCACATATCCCTCACGGGACTCGTCCAGGGAGACCGGCTTTGATCGCACCTCGATAGCGTAGGGGAGCCCCCTCTTTTCGGAAACGGAAACGATCTCGTCGTGCAGCTGGCGTAGCGGCCAGTCTATGTGGTAGTCACTGACAGTCACACCCCGTAGAAGCTGTTGCCCCGTGCGGTGGAATTCGAATCGGGCGATGCAGGTCCTGTGTCCTCCGTCGTCCCCCACGTAAAGGTCGCCGCCGTCCAGGCTCAGATAGCACATGGGAGGCTCTTTTATGGCCGGGTTATAGTAATACCCCGGGGTCTCGTTGTAAAGTTCCATATTGCGGCGCATCTTCCCGCTGTTTAGGAGGAGCTTCTCCCAGGTCAGGCCGGCATAGTCGGGGTTCTGCATGCCGACCACGCGCGAAATATTGACGGGGGCATTGCTGGAAAAGCGGCGCTCTTTCACAAATGGGGCCAGGCGGCTTCTGAACAACACCTCGTCCCATACCTTTATTTTCTCGGAGGCAAAAGGAGGCATTCCGTCGGACAAGAGATTGATGTAGATTTCCTCAAAGATGGTTCCATTCATTCAAGTGTCGTTTCTGATCTGTCCAACGGCCAATTGCGCAGCCTCTGCATCTCAGCGATACGCTGAAGCTGGCAGTCTATTTCCTGAAAGCGCCTGGATATGGCGTGAAGCACAATTCCCGTAAAGCCCGCAATAACCCCAGACAGTTCAAGCCCGACCGCCAGGACCGCCGATGGCAGGTGGGTTATGAAGCCTGTGGCGAGGTACTCCCTCACTACCTCGGCCCCCGGCAATAGGCCAAGTACTGCCAGGACCAGTCCGACGGACCCGAATGCGGTCAGGGGTTTGTAATCCCGGACGAAGGACAGGACGGTCGAGAGGATCAGCATCCCGTCTCTCATGATCCGGATCTTCGAAAAACTCCCATCCGGCCGAGAGGCCAGATCCACCGGCACCTCATAGACATTAAGCCGGCGCTGGAGGCACTTAAGCGTAAGCTCGGATTCGATGTCAAAACCTCTGCTGAGCACAGGGAGCCCCTTGGCTACACGTGCGTTGAACGCCCGGTAGCCCGACAGAAGGTCCGTGATCCGGGCGCCGTAAATGAGATTTACCACCGTCAGAAAAAGTTTGTTGCCCAGAAGGTTAAGGGTCTTGAACCTGCTTTGCGAGTCTGGGTGAAGGCGGGAACCCACAACCATGTCCGCCCACCCTTCCCTGACCGGACTAAGAAGGTCACGAACCCTTTCGGCGGGATATGTGCCGTCGCCGTCCACCATGACGTAGAAAGCAGCGTCTATCCGGCGGAACATGGCTCCCACGACGTTGCCTTTCCCCCTTCGGGGTTCGCAGTACACAATCGCTCCTGCCACCCGGGCCTGCAGCACTGAGTTGTCCGTGGAGCCGTTGTCGAATACGTAGATGGCCGCCCCGGGCAGCCGCCTCCGGAAGTCGGAAACTACGGCCCCGATCGTCGCCCCCTCGTTATAGCAGGGAATCAGAACTGCTGTGTCGCAAAATGGCTCCCTCACGTTTTGATATTACCTTCGACCCGGGCGCTGCACTGCAGGAGCCGAAATTTGATCACCTTAACCGGCGTGTCGGCACCCACTGGCCTTCCGTAGTATCGGCTGTAAGTCGCGAACATCTCCTCATTGCCTTCAAATCGCTCGTGGCCGAGCTTGTCTTCAGGTGTGAGTGCCCCAAAGGTCGTGTATTTGGTCCAGAGAGTGTAGGCTGTGGCAAAGGGAACGTCGTCATTGGTGGTGAGAATGATTCTGTCGCCGGGCTGTATGTGGCGCTCGTCCTCGATACGCCAGGTCATATCGATGTCCCCTGCGAGTATCGAGGGCGGAAGACGGCGGGCAAACTTCAGATGTTTGTCGCCGGCCCGCTCGGTTAAAGGGGCCGTATCCGAAGAAACAGGTATTATGTATGCCGCGGGAACACACTCCTCCCTGCCGTCCGGGTGGCGTATCTTTGCCATCCCGCAGCCTTCACAGACGTCGATGACGTCCACGAGGCGTTTGGACCTGTCGTCTCCCATGAACAATAAGCGATAACAGCGTACGGTCTTCATCTTCCCCATCAACGTAATATTACGTATGAGAAAAGGCAAAGCCGCCTCTGTAGCCGAGCCGGGAGGGTTTCATGCGCACACTTGGATGGATCATTCTTTTTTTGGCGGTATTCCCAGTTTTGTCCTACGGATACGAGTTGAACAGCACTTATGCCACAGTCATCTATGAACAGAGAAAGGACCTCGTGGACTTCTCCGGTGAAATGGCTCCGGAGCCGAGCGGGTTAGTTTCCCTCATTGCCGAATTATTAAGAGGGCGGCCTACGCCCGATGACAAGGAAATCGGAAGGAACATCGATGCTATCGTGGAAGAGGTGGAACAGGTGCTTCAGATATATCCGCGGCACCTGCATGTTAGGATGGTACTACTGTCATCGCCAAGTGTCGTCGG
>JBJKPE010000024.1:0-15441 GCA_046706685.1 Thermodesulfovibrionales bacterium
GTCATCCGGGCTAAAGACGAACGTGAATACCTGGAGGAGGTGTGCAGGATTGTCATAGAGGACTGCGGATACAGCCTGGTCTGGATCGGTTTTGCGGAAAATGACGAAACAAAATCGGTCCGTCCCGTAGCATATTCAGGCTTTGAGGATGGCTATCTTGAGACACTTCAGATTACCTGGGCCGACACGGAACATGGCCGGGGTCCCACGGGCACGGCCATCCGCACCGGCAAAATTACAATGTGCCCGAATATTCTGACCGACCCGGCCTTCGCGCCCTGGCGTGAAGAGGCGGTAAGACGGGGCTATGCTTCGTCCATCGTCTTCCCGCTCATGACTGCGGCCAAGAAGGCCTTCGGAGCGATCACCATTTACTCGGAAGAGGCTGATCCATTCACGGACGGAGAAGTGAAATTGCTCGCTGAACTGGCGGACGATCTGGCATACGGCATCACCGCCCTCAGGATAGGCGCCGCTCGCGAAGAGGCGGAGGAGGCGCTGAAGAAAAGCCTTGGTCGTTTCGAGCTGTTGACCGGGACTGCAGGCGAACTGTTGCAATCAACGGAGACACAAGAAGTCGTCCAGTCTGTCTGCCGCAAAGTTATGCAATATCTGGAATGCGACGCCTTTCTCAACTTCCTGGTGGACGAAAAGGCCGGAAAGCTGCACCTGAACACCTGGGCGGGCATCTTTGATGAAGAGGCAAAGAGGCTCGAATGGCTGGACTTTGGAGTTGCTGTCTGCGGCTGCGCTGCCCGCGACGCTGAGCGCATCGTGGCCGAGAATATTCCTTCGACTCCCGACGAACGCACGGAGCTTCTAAAATCATATGGGATTACTGCCTATTGTTGCCATCCGCTGCTTGGCCCGGGAGGAAAAGTAATCGGAACTCTTTCTTTCGGGACCCGCGGCCGCGAGACTTTCAGCGAGGCAGATCTCTCCCTGATGAAGGCGGTGGCGGACCAGGTGGCTGCTGCCATGATCCGCATAAGAAACGAGGCGGACGTCCTTAAGCTGGGCGAAGACATGGCGGCGAGGAACGTGGAGCTGGAGTTTGTGAACAAAGAGCTCGAATCTTTCATTTATTCCATATCTCACGACCTGCGTGCGCCCCTTCGGTCGATGGGAGGCTTCGCCAAGATTCTGATCGAGGATTACCTCGACAGCCTCGATGCTCAGGGGAGGGATTATTTGGGGCGCATCATAAACGGCTCTGAAAAAATGACTCTTCTTATCGACGACCTCCTGCACCTGTCGAAGATATCCCGCGAGGAGGTTGAAAGGACAAAGGTCGATATGTCCCGTTTGGCCAACTCTGTCGTTGCCGGTCTTCGCGAGGCCGACCCGCCAAGGAGCGCGGAAGTTGCTGTCGCCCCTGAGCTGACAGCGTTTGCCGATCCGCGGCTGATGGAGATCCTCCTTTCGAACCTTCTGGCCAACGCATGGAAATTCACATCGAGGACCGCGAACGCCCGAATCGAGTTCAGCGACTTTGAAAGTGACGGCAAGACAGTTTTTTACGTGAGGGACAACGGCGCCGGTTTTGACCCGCAGTACGCGGAGAAGATGTTCTCGCCTTTCCAGCGGCTGCATTCCGACAACGAATACGAAGGAACGGGAATCGGCCTTACCATCGTAGACCGTATCATTCGCCGCCACGGTGGCACGGTGTGGGCGGAAGGGGAGGTCGGCAGAGGCGCTGCCATCTATTTTACAGTAGGATAATATTAGAGTAGAATGAATATGATGACGACTGTGATGCCGGAGACGGTACTTATAATCGACGACAATCAGGACGATGTCCTGATAGCAAAAAGAGTGCTTTCCAGGCTGGAACGTGGGATCAGGACCGAGATCGCCTCCAGCGGCGAAGAAGGTCTCGCCTTCCTGGGCAGGGAAAAGACTCTGCCGGCGCTGGTGCTTCTCGACCTGAAGATGCCGGGAATGGACGGCGTTGAGGTTTTGCGAAGAATACGCAGCGACCAGAGGTTGAAGATTGTTCCTGTTGTCGTTGTGACGCATTCGGCCCTCGAATCGGACGTGACGGCATGCCTTGAGGCAGGCGCAAACGTGGTTCTGCACAAGGCGTTTGATATTGAACTGTTCAGAAAAGAAATCGAGGCTGTTCTGGACCGCTGGCTGTGAAGGCACAGTCCGACCGTCAGTGATAATGCCGGGCGACAACGAAGGAATTCTTTCCGCAGGAATGCTGAAAGGGCTGAACCGTGAACAGAAAGCAGCTGTTGAACATTTCGGCTCTCCCCTTTTGCTGCTGGCCGGAGCAGGCAGCGGCAAGACCAAGGTCCTCACTCACAAGATCGGTTATCTGATTACGGAGAGGGGACTCAGACCGCACCGCATCCTCGCTATCACTTTTACAAAGAAGGCCGCCCGGGAAATGGCCGGGCGCGTCGAGATGATGCTTGCCGTCGCTCCAAGGTCTATCAGCACGTTCCATTCGTTCTGCGTCAGGGTATTGAGGGAAGATATAGCAGCCCTTGACAGGAAATTCGACAGGAAGTTTATCATCTACGATCAGTCCGACAGCAAAAAGACGCTGAAGGACATCGTGAAGCGGTTTAATCTCGACCCCCGTGAAGCTGACGAGGCGCAGAAGACAATATCCAGGGCGAAGCAGGCATACAGGGACAACATAGTTCAACACATTGCCTCCATGCCGTTCCCTCATGACCGTTATGCGGAGGTGGCGCACGCTTATGAAAAGGAACTTGAACAGTCAAATGCCCTGGACTACGACGACCTGCTCCACTACACCACTCACCTCTTTGTAAGCAGGCCTGAAGTCCTTGAGAAATGGCAGGACCGCTATGATTTTTTCATGGTGGATGAGTTCCAGGATACCAACGAGATCCAGTATTTTCTTATCAAACTCCTTTCGGGCAGGAACAGGAACAACATTTTCGTGGTTGGCGACCCCTTCCAGACGATTTATACGTGGCGCGGCGCGGTGCCGGAAAATATCCTTAAGTTCGGAAGGGAGTTCAACGCCGAAGAGATGAGGCTGGAAAAGAACTACCGTTCCACGAGGAAGATCCTCGATGTAGCCAACATAGTTATCGGCAAAGCGGACCGCATGTGGGCGGACAAGATACTTACGCTTCACACCGACAAGCAGGAAGAGGGGGAGGTGGAATACAGAAGCGCGCCGGACCATGACGTGGAGAACCGGCGCATCGCCGAAAAGAT
The DNA here is from genome assembly GCA_046706685.1 of Thermodesulfovibrionales bacterium. Lineage (GTDB taxonomy): Bacteria > Nitrospirota > Thermodesulfovibrionia > Thermodesulfovibrionales > UBA6898 > JARRRD01. The sequence goes on from JBJKPE010000024.1 coordinate 3,208, forward strand.
CGGTGAACTCGCATCGACCTGCTCCTATTCGGATATTGCTGTGCTTATACGGCTGAGCTTCCTTTCCCGGGGGCTGGAAAGCACCTTTATGCGGTACGGAATCCCCTACGAGATCGTCAGGGGCCTTGCCTTTTATGAAAGGGCCGAAGTTAAGGACCTGCTCTGCTATCTCAGACTTATGTCCAATTCCCGCGATGGAGCGGCCTTCGCGCGGGTCGTAAATACACCGCCGCGGGGGATAGGGAAGAAAGGTCTTTCGGCCATTGCGGAGAATTTCAGAAACGACTGGATGCAGGCTCTGAGGGACACCAGGCTTTCCAGGAAACAGAGGACCGGCGCTGACAGACTCATGGAGATGGTGTCGAGACACGAGGATGCGGTTGAGGACAGGCCGTACACTGTCCTTATGAGCGTAATCCGGGAACTGGACTACCTCGCATATCTGGAAGATGAATACGGTGAAGACCATGATGACCGCAGGGAAAACGTCTCGGAACTCTGCAACGTCCTGCTTTCCGTCGAGCGGGAGGGAAGACCCTTCTCGGAGTTCATGGAAGACAGTCTCCTCGCCTCTGACCAGGACAGGATCAGCGGGGAGGAAAGCGTGAAAATCATGACGATACATGCCGCCAAGGGGCTGGAGTGGCCGGTTGTCTTCCTCCCGGCCCTGGAAGAGGGGATATTTCCTTCGGAGCGGTCCGTGATGAGCCCGGCGGCCCTGGAAGAGGAGAGGCGGCTCTTTTATGTGGCATGCACCAGGGCTAAGGAGGGGCTATATCTGTCGTCCGCCGATTACAGGATGAAGTTCGGCAGGACATCTCGGATGCTGCAGTCGCGCTATATCGGCGAGATAAAGGGCTATTACAGCAAAAAGTAAACATCGCTGTCTGGCGGAGAGGGCGGGCATTCATAAAAAGCCCATATATGGCGGCAGGATTTATTCTGATCACGGAAACCGCAGATATAACGTTCGGTGATTTTATGAATAGCGTATTCGTCGGCCTGGCGTACCTTGCGGAGCCGCTCAGGATATGGATCTTTTTCTGAACACCCGCCCTCTTTTTAAAGGATTCATGCAACTGTAAGGATAACCCTGCTGAGCATGGCCGGAAGGGATCCGGCTGATAGATTACTTGACCCGAGGCGGTTTTTGTGATAAAAAATGAAAAGTGATTAATCTTTCTAAGTAGTTCCACTAATCAGGAAGAAAACGCGAGAGGTAGCCATGAAAAAAAAGATAGCGGTGCTGGTGAGGGACAGACAGGGAGAGGCGTTGAGAATGGCCGTCGGACTCACACTTGAAGATGATGAAGTGAATGTATTTGTGATGGACAGCAAGCTTGCGGACGAGGAGGCGGTCACGATCAACCTTGAAACGCTCAGGGACCTCGATATTAAGATGTATTCAAATATCCCGGAAAACGGCCTTGAGGTCATGAGTACTGAAGACATGGCCCGGGCACTTGTCAATTACGACAGCGTGATCCCGTATTAGCGCCGGCCGGGCGGGATTCAGGCGTGATAAAGGCCTTCCCTCCGGTCTTCGAATATGTCATTGAAGGGATTGATTTTTTTGTTTCCGGCCTCTTCAGTATCTATCTCCGCACGACCCAATTCTTCCTTCTCAGCGGAGGCGCGGAGCAGGATTTGTCCGGAGGGGGAAACGATTTCGCTTGATCCGATGAACCGCAGGGGTTCCCTGCCGCCCCGCTCCTCGTTTCCCGTTCTGTTTGCAGTAACGGCAAAAATCCTGTTTTCGAGGCATCTCGTGACCATTGCGTCGGGACAGTAGGGCAATACCAGATTCGACGGATGCGCGATAATCTGTGCGCCCTTCAGGGCAAGCGTCCTGGCCGATTCCGGGAAGAACCAGTCGAAGCATATCATGATCCCGATCCGGCCTATGGGCGTGTCCCAGACTTTGAAGCCCGTATCACCCTGTGTAAACCACAATTTCTCCTCGAAATACAGATGCGTTTTCCTGTAGACGCCGATAAAGCCGTCGGGCCCCGTGAGAACGGCTGAATTATAAATATTATCGCCGTCCCTCTCCGCCAGCCCGGCGACAATATAAAAGGCCTTCTTTCGCGACAGGTCGGCGAGCGAACGAGTGGTGAACCCGGAGGGGACTTCTTCAGAGAGTTTCTCAACCTCCTCCCTTGAGGCGAACTGATATCCGGTGTTGAAGAGTTCAGGCAGGACAACGAGATCTGCCGTCAGCGCGGCAAGGGTCTGAACAGCCTTCCCGACATTTCCGCGTATGTCGCCGAACACGGGGCTGAACTGGAAGAAAGCGGCCTTCATTGTTGTCTAAAAGAGCCTTTCGCCCTTTTCGAGGTCTGCCGCTTTTATAGCAATAAAACCATTCTCTGTCCTGCTTGCAAGAGGAATGGGGCTGCATCCTTCATGCAGCCATCTGCCATCGGCCAGCCGGAACCTGACATTGCATTCATTGCAGACCAGGTCGCTACCCTCCTGACGGTACCCCTTCTTCTTCCTGTAGCAGGTATAACAGGCATCGAAATGGGTCGAAAGGTTCCCGTTGCCGTCCGTTCTCACAAAGAAATTAACGTTCCTTCCCGATTTCTTATAGGTATAAAAATGAACATTACCATCCCTGAATTCGCTCACGGCAAGTCTTATTTCGCCATTTTCGGCCTTGACCACGCGATGTTCAGCGGCGCGTTCGCTGCAGCCGATCAGGAAAGATGAGCATAGCAGAACCGACCAGAGAAGGGCTGCCCGGGCAAGGACAAGGACGGGCGGATATTTAACTGCAGTTTTTTCCTGACGGGCCAAAACGGGGATGTACTGACAATCAGGCATCTGATATTATAACAGAACAGGGCGATGTTTCAGGGAGGGGGGCGGCCTGCCGGCTCGAAGTCCGGCTTTCCTTGAGGCCTTGTTGCTCATCGCTTGCCGCCTGTATATTTACAGAAGCGAAGGAAATGATAATAATAGTTATTGCGACGCCGACTGTTGGAGAAACGGAATGAGAGAAGCTGTAAATATAAGACTTAAGGGTATGATAAGTGATCTTCAGGACTTCTATGTCCTGGCCTTCCGGGGACTTCGCGGCATCGGCAGCAAACCCTTCTACTTCGCCGATGTCATTGACCAGATGGATTATGCCGGGGCGGGTTCCTTCGTAATTATTTTCGTGGTGACCCTCTTCGTCGGCATGGCTCTCTCGCTGCAGCTTGCCGCCGAACTCTCCGGACTCGGACTCAAGATGTATACAGGGATGATTGTCGGCATATCGGTCATCAGGGAACTCGGTCCTGTCGTAGCTGCCCTGGTCTTTACCGGAAGGGTGGGCGCCGGAATAGCTTCAGAGCTGGGGTCCATGGTCCTCGGCCATCAGGTGGACACTCTGAGGGTCTTCGGCGTTGACCCCATAAGGAAACTGGTTACCCCGAGGATAGTGAGCGCCGTTGTTATGCTGCCGGCTTTGACTGTCATAGGCGACGCCGTCTCTCTCCTGGGGGGCTACTACATCGCCGTATATGTCAGCCATCAGAGCGGCACGGTATACTGGAGTTCCATCCGCGATGTCCTGACATTTGAAAACGTTTTTTCAGGCGCCGTCAAACCGTTTATTTTCGGTTACCTCATCGCCTCTATCTGCTGCTATTCCGGACTTTCCACGAAGGGCGGAGCGATCGGGCTGCGGCAGTCCACTACGAAGGCGGTCGTCATGTCAATCATCATGATTATTGTATCCGATTTCATACTTACCCGCGTACTCCTGTATGTCCTTGGGTTTTCGGTATGATACGGTTTGAACATGTCGGGTTGTCGTTCGGTAAAAGGCAGGTTTTTTCCGATCTGAGTTTCTCGATCGGTTTTCCTGAGAAAGTGGCTATCCTCGGCGGGAGCGGGGAGGGAAAGACTACCATACTCAAACTGATCATGGGCCTTATCAAGCCTGATTCAGGCAGGATCATGGTCGACGGTGAGGATATTACCGTGAAGAGTGAAAGTGATATGAGGGAAGTGAGAATGAAGTTCAGCCTCATCTTCCAGGAAGGCGCACTTTTTGATTCATTGAACGTCAAGGAAAACGTGGCCTTTTGTCTCAGGGAGTATACCAAGATGTCGGAAGAGGAGATCGATATAAAGGTGAGGGAGATGCTGAAGACGGTCGGCGTGGAGCAGGCCATAGATCTTATGCCGGAAGAACTGAGCGGCGGCATGCACAGAAGGGTTTCTATCGCCCGGTCGCTCGCATTCTGCAACCCGAGGATGTTCCTCTATGACGAGCCGACGACCGGGCTGGACCCTGTGAATTCCGACAACATCTGCAAACTTATTTCGGACATGGCCCGTGACGGTACGGGACTCATAATAGTGACCCACAAGGTCAGCGACGCCCTCAAGGTCGGTAATAGGTTCCTTTTCTTATACGAAGGGCGGATACTGTTCGATGGCGATGCCGAAGCGCTTTTGTCCTCGACAGTCCCCGAGGTTCGGTTCTTTGTCACTGCAGAGAGATTGTGAAAAGATGGTTGGTGTACGATCATTAAAGACGTGTGGAGGTTGACATGTTCGATATAAAGAAACAGCAGAAGTGGTCGAAACTCAGGGCCGGGCTGATTATCACTATTGCCCTCCTGCTCCTTTTTTTTACGATATTTTTTGCCGGGAGCATCGACAAGATATTTTCGCCGACAACCCAGATCAGGGCGGTCATAGGCGACGTCAGGGGATTGAGACAGGGGGCGCCTGTCTGGATCTCGGGAGTGGAGGTAGGGTCGGTCACGGATATCGCCCTGAACCAGGACGGGGGAACCATCGTGACGATGTCGCTGAAAAAGAGCGACCTGAGGTTCGTGAAGACTGACTCTGTTGCAAGCGTGCTCACACTGGGACTTCTGGGCGACAAATATATTGAACTGAGCACCGGCAGCCAGCAGGCGCAGCCGGTTCATCCAGGAGAGCTGATCAAAGGGGCTTCGCAGATCGAGATGAAAGACATCATGGAGACGGCTGCCAAGTCAGTCCAGAAGATGAACGACTTCATAGAAAAATTGGGCCATCTCGTCACAAAGGTCGAAACGAGCAAGGGAACACTCGCGAAGTTCCTCGATGATCCTTCTCTTTATAACAATCTCAAGGAGACAACGAAATCCCTGTCGGCGATAGCCGCTAATATAAACAGCAGCCGCGGCTCTCTGGGGATGCTCATAAAAGACCGGTCGCTTTACGACAGACTCTCCACGACATCTTCCTCGCTTGAGGAATTCAGCAGGAAACTGGCCGGCGGCTCGGGCACACTGAACAAACTCGTCGAAGACTCCTCCCTTTACGACAGGCTCAGCGGAACAGCGGCTTCGATGGAGACGTTCAGCAGGAAACTGAATAACAGTTCCGGCACGATCAGCAAGCTCATGGAAGACCCCGAGCTATACGACAATCTCAACAAGGCTTCCATGCAGTTGTCGCTGATCCTTGAAAAGGTGGACAAGGGCAAGGGCGCGGCAGGGGCCCTTATCAACGACGAGGAGCTTGCGCAGGAATTGAAGGAGACGATAAAGGAGCTCAAGGAGCTGACCGCGAATATCAAGGATCATCCGGGGAGGTATTTCAAGTTCAGTCTGTTCTGAAAGAGCGCGCCTCCGTTCTGACCGCTATATCAGTACCCTCCCAGTTTAAAGGGGAGGAAGACAACCGGCAGCAGGGATATTGCCACAAACAGTACGATGGCTGATACCGCAACAAGTGCCCACCGCTTCTGGATTGCCGGGATGATCGACGACAAAGACCTTATATTCCTGAAGGGTTCAACGACCCCCGTCATTACGCCGAAGAAGCTGCCGGTGAAAAGGGACGCATAAAGAGGGTATCCGACATAGTAATATCCGGACTGCAGGATGTCGAAGGGACAGTGGTGGGTGGGGAGCTGATAGAAGTAAAGCGAGATGAAGGAGAGCACGGCCGCTATCGACGCGATAAAAAACAGGCCCGAGAGTAACGAAAGGGAAACGATATATATTTTCCTCCCCGTTTTTACTGCGGCGAAGCCAGAGGCGACCGTTACGGCAAAAAGGGAATAGAAGACAATCTGTGTCAGCCGAACCGGCAGGAATGCTATCGAACTGGCGATGTTTCCGCCTCCCTCGCTGAAGAGCACACCGCAGCAGGAGGTTATGACATCGGGACTGATGCGGCTGAAATACTCTATCTGGAGAATGTATCCTGCCAACACGACAGGGAAGATAACGAGCAGAAGCCTGTACTTTGTCCGGGTGAGCGGGTAATCTTCGGCCTTGCTGTCTATATGGTTCAGGGCTATCCAGGACGCAGAAAGAAAGAGCGTTGCTATTTTTGCGTAGAGGGTCGGAAAACCGTAGGCATTTGCATTCAGCGACCCTGTTGCGCACATGGCACCCACAAGCAGATTATGAAGGTCGTCGGCGGTGTAGATGAAGAGGAAGACCGACACGACTTCGAACAGGAGTCCGTACTGGACGAGAGTCGAAACCAGGTATGTCTTTCTCTCAAGGTCGAGCTGCTCCTCGGAACTGCTTGTGATGTCCCATCTGAAGAGGATCTTCAGACCCAGGGCCGAGGCAAACAGCAGAAGGAGCAGAGTGATGCTCGAACCGACTATCAGCGCTAAAACACCCGGCTGTATTATCATCGCCGGCTAATTCCCTGATACGTGCAGCACCCCTCCATCCCGCATTTCAACAACGAGGCCGACGAATTCGTTGTCGAAGACGAGCGGGTCGTGAGAGGCGATGACGATGGTCTTGCCAGTTCTCCCGAAATCCCTCATGATGTCCATAAAGTCCCTGGAGAGGGCGGTGTCGAGGTGAGCTGTGGGTTCATCCGCGAGGATGATGTCCGGATCGTTTATAAGCGCCCTGGCGATGGCCGTCCGCTGCTGTTCTCCGCCCGAGAGGCCCTGGACAGGGAAGTCCCTGCGCTTCGACATGCCGAGGCTTTCCAGTATTCCCGCTGCCCTTTCTCTAAGATCGGAAATCTTCATGTCGGTAGGATAGAGGGGGAGCATCACATTTTCGACAACACTCATGCCGGATATAAGGTTGAACTGCTGGAAGATGAAGCCGAAGGTCTTCCTGCGTATTTCGGTTAGAAACCTTTCCGGCAGGTGAGAGATGTCCCTGCCTTCCACGTTGATCGACCCTGAAGTTGGACGCGTCATGCAGCCTATAAGCGAGAGAAGGGTCGTCTTTCCAGAACCGCTGGGCCCTTTGAGGACGGCAAAGTCTCCCCGTTCGATCTCTACAGAGACGTCGTTGACGGCCAGGACTTCATTCGCCTTGCCCTTATTGTAATATTTGACGACCCTTTCGGTCTTTATGAGGTTATCCGCCATAGACTCGCGCCTTTATCCGCGCACCACCTCGTCGGGGTCCGTAATCGCCGCCTTCCACGATGGAATTATGGTCGAGGCGATGTACGGGACGACGGTCAGCATCATGAGTGTCGCGATCTGGTAAGGGTCAATATAAGGGACAAGCCTGAATTTCGGATAGAGCACGGACCAGCCTTCAAGCGCAGGCGCAAACACAGATGCGCCGAAAAAAAACACATGGACATATGCGAGAATCACACCTGTGAGGAAGGACGAGAGGGATATTACCAGGCCTTCCCAGAATTTCATCTCCAGAATATCAGACGTTTCCCAGCCCAGCGCCTTCAGTATGCCTATCTCCTTTTTTTCCTCCGCGCTGAGGCCGGTGGCCTTGTCCCAGGCAAGGATGATAAAGGCCACCAGCGCGCCTGCGAAAATAGTCAGGACCAGTCCGCTCCGCCATCCGAAGACGGCATCGTAGGTCCTGATAATCTCACTCCGCAGTATAGGTCTGGTATCGGGAAAGAGTTCATGTATCTTTTTTGCAACGACCGGCGCCTCTTCTTCGTGCGGCACGTTTACCACCAGGTCGGTAGCCATCCCCGGAGGCAGTCTGAAGAGGTCTGTAAAGTCCCTGCGGCCGACAACGATCAGATCCGACGCCAGCAGTTCCGAGGCGGTATCGAATACACCGACCACCCGGAGGTCGAGCGGCGCCCCGGATGCCGAGATCATGATTATGTCATCGCCGACGCCTGTGAACCTCGCGCGTGCAACGCCGCTTCCGACAGCGACAGTGCCTGTATCGTTCGGGCCCGGCAGGCTGCCTTTAAGGAGACGGTTGGTTTCTGAAATGCTTCCGGCGGCGGACAGGACGGTATAGTTGGCCCCGACGAGGGAATCGTAATAATAGCCCCAGTAGCGGGGCTCAACCCGTGAGACTCCGGGGATCTTTTCAATGGCAGGTGCCATGTCTGTCGGTATGAGCTCGTGCCTACCCGCCATGGTTCTCTGCACGATCAGTTCGGGGGAATTCTCCAGTATGAGGACCGCTTCGCGCTTGAATGAGTATGCGAGGAATAAAATGGAACCGAGTATGAATATAACGAAGGTGAAGACCAGAATTATACCTGCGTTCTTGAATTTCCTGCGCAGAAGGGACTGCAGTGTGTAATCCAGAACGTTGACGTGCCTTCCGATGCTCATCCTATCGTCTATTGCCCGCTGCGCTCTCTTGCAATTGATGCCTTACAGACAGTCGTTTGCCGAGCGAGCCGAAATCAGGGGGCGCGACAACCGAGCCCGAAGGGAAATGTTCGATCGAACCCGGATAGTCCTGAAAGGCCGAGAAGAGGTCTGCCTGTGACGGGTTATGCGTGTACCTGGCGTCGTGCGAAAAAGAGATATCCGTGAGGCGCAGCTCATGCGTTATCTCCCCCAGGTCGCGGGAGGAGCTGCGGAATTCGGCTATCCGGGCATAAGAGGATATTGCAAGCCCCGAGATGACGCCCGTGCAGAGAAGGAGAAAGAGGAAGAAGACATGAGACTTTCTCAATTATCTTAAATCTCCCGGGGTTACTTCTCCGAACTTCAGTATTCTCCTGCCCCCGTGGTCGCGCATGAATTGCTTCGCCGTGTCCGGCGCCGCGATCGGGATGAGTTCCATTCCCATGGGGCCGTAAACGCCGCTTCCCAGAACGAAGAACACCTTCCGGGCGTCCATCAGTTTAGTCGAGTAATATTCAGTAACGTACATCGCGGCTATGTCTGACTGCTTTTTGGAGGGTTTGTATCTCTTCAGGTCAAAGTAGTATTTGAACATATCCTTGGGCCCGTCAAAAACATCATACGTCCCGTCGTTGAAGATGACCTGGGCCGTCCATTCGGGGTACTTGGCTACGAACATGCCGCAAACAGGACATCTGTCGCGCTGTTTTACCTGGACGGGTTTATTCCCGGCCGCCGGAGCAAAAGACGACAGGAAGAGAAATAGAATCAGGAACGACACGCCCGCAGCTGTCATGGTGTTTCTCATCAACCTTCCTCCCGGTGTTTTCTTTTCAGCGAGACCGGCGCAATACGGATTCCCCCCCGCTCTTCTGAAAAGAGGTACGGCCCTGATGCCTCACGGATTAGTGCAAGACAACGCCGCGTCAGGTTTCTATTATAGAACATGACAGTGGAGTATTGCAGGCCCCGAGAACTCATCCAGGGGCTGAAGACGGGAACTGCATCACCAAGCACTTTTCATGCATGCAGGCACTTTTCCCCTTTCAAGATCTATGTTGAAAGCGGGCACGGTCACATTATCCAGCGAAACCGGGAATTTTCGTTTCACATGCAGTGGTATTTAATGTTAGAATATTCGAAAATAAGACGAAATTGAGTCGCCGAAAGCCTCGCGAGGGTTGACTCTCAAGGAGATGTGAGCCATGAAAATATCCGGTGCTGAAATATTTTTGGAATGCCTGAAAAAAGAAGGCGTAAAACACATTTTCGGTTATCCCGGCGGCGTTATACTCAATATATTCGACCTGCTTCACGACGAAAAGGACCTGCAGCTCATTCTCACGAGGCATGAGCAGGGGGCCGTTCACGCGGCGGACGGTTATGCCAGGGCCAGCGGGAAGCCGGGGGTTGCTCTTGTCACATCTGGACCGGGAGCTACCAATACCGTTACCGGTATCGCGACGGCTTCGATGGATTCAATTCCCCTGGTGGTGTTTTCCGGTCAGGTCCCGACGCTCCTCATAGGGAACGACGCATTTCAGGAAGCCGACATAGTGGGTATTACAAGACCCTGCACAAAATACAATTACCTCGTAAAGGACGTAAAAGACCTGGCTGACACCATCAAGGAGGCCTTTTACATAGCAACGACCGGCCGTCCAGGTCCGGTGCTCATAGACCTGCCCAAAGACGTTACTTCTTCCAGGACCGAATTTGTCTGGCCTGAAAGCATTAACATTAGGAGCTACAGGCCGACCTACGAGGGTAATAAATTCATGATTAACCAGGCCGCCCACATGATCGCCAGGGCCAAGCAGCCTGTCATCGTAGCCGGCGGTGGCGTGATCCTGTCAGGCGCCTCAAAGGAACTAAAAGAACTCGCCGAATATACCGAAGTGCCGGTAACGATGACGCTGATGGGGCTGGGCGGGTTTCCGGGGAGCCACAAACTTTCGCTCGGCATGCCCGGCATGCACGGGACATTTTTTGCGAACAAGGCGATACAGGAAGCGGACCTTCTGGTCGCTGTCGGTATGAGGTTCGACGACAGGGTGACCGGAAAAATTGCGGCCTTTGCCCCGAACGCCAAGATCGTGCATATCGACATCGACCCGACTTCTATCAGGAAGAACGTCCGCGTAGACGTCCCGATAGTGGGCGATGTCAAGAAGGTCCTCACCGTCCTGAACAAAGTCATGAAAGAAGAGGTCAAAGAGCAGTGGCGTGAGGTAAGAAAGGCGTGGCTTAAACAGATAGCCGCCTGGAAGGCTGAAAGGCCGATGTCTTACGACAGGGAGGCGGATGTCATCAAGCCGCAGTATGTCGTCGAGAAGATTTACGAACTTACGAAGGGAGACGCGATCATCGCGACGGAGGTGGGACAGAACCAGATGTGGACCGCTCAGTTCTATAAGTTCGACAAGCCCCGCACGCTCCTTTCCTCCGGCGGATTGGGAACGATGGGATACGGCTTCCCGGCAGCGATAGGAGCCCAGTTCGCATTTCCCAACAAGCTGGTCATAGATGTCGCGGGGGACGGAAGCATACAGATGAATATACAGGAACTTGCCACGGCAGTTATCAACAAGCTGCCGGTCAAGGTTGCCATATTGAACAACCGCTATCTGGGCATGGTGAGGCAGTGGCAGGAACTCTTCTTCCAGGAGCGTTACGCGCACACGAAGCTCGACGATACTGTGCCTGATTTTGTGAAGATAGCGGAGGCTTACAACGCGGTGGGCCTGAGGGCTACGAAGCGTTCGGAAGTTGAGCCCGTCCTGAAGGAAGCGTTCAGTATCAAGAGGCCTGTTATGATGGATTTTGTCGTCGACTGGAAGGAGAAAGTTTACCCGATGGTCCCCGCCGGGGCCGCGATAGACGAGATGCTCTTCCTGGAGGAAGAGAAGAAGGCGGAGAAGAAGTTGAAGGCAGTGAAATAACTTCTGCAGAGGAGAGCTATGAGACATACGATATCTGTTCTTGTGGAAAATAAATTCGGCGTGCTTTCCAGGGTTGCCGGGTTGTTCAGCGGCAGAGGCTACAATATAGAAAGTCTCTCCGTGGGGGAAACCATAGATCCCCAGGTCTCGGTAATGACGATCGTCACGCGGGGAGACGACTGGATAATTGAACAGATAAACAAGCAGCTGAACAAGCTGGTCGATGTCATAAAGGTGGTCGATATGACAGAACTCGATCACGTCGAGCGGGAGATGGTCCTGATAAAGGTCGCACCCCGGCAGGAGGACAAGGCCGAGGTGCTGCGTCTCACGGAGATATTCCGGGGCAGGGTGGTGGATTCCAGTCAGAAGACTTATACGATAGAGCTTACGGGAGACGAAAAGAAGATAGAGGCGATTGTGGAGCTTATGAAGCCGATGGGGATCAAGGAATTCGTCAGGACAGGCAAGATCGCCATCGCCAGGGAAGGCATCAAAAAAGGCTGAGACGCCGCTTCCTGGATGATCAGCCTGTCGACGGCCTCCTTCCCTATTTCCGGCGATATAAGCCGATCAATTCCGCCTGACCGACTATGTGCCCGCGCATTGCACCCTCCACGTCGGACTTTGTGGCCTTTGCACCGGGTTGGAGAACAGTGTCGACGGCGTAGAGCTTAAAAAAGTACCTGTGTGTCCCGGACGGAGGGCAGGGGCCGCCGTAAGAATTCTTTCTGAAAT
>JBJKPE010000025.1:0-30037 GCA_046706685.1 Thermodesulfovibrionales bacterium
GTCATTTTCAGCTATCCATTCCCGAAGGTCCGCAGGTAACAACATTGGTGTGTCTCTGTCTACGTTTATATATTTTTCCATGGCCCCTATTATGCCATGAATGAATTTAAGTCCGACAGGCTCCTAAGACTTCGTCATTCCCGAGGCAGTAATCGGGAATCCATTTGTCTTAAAACAAACGAAACCTGGATTCCTCCTGCGCGTCAATGACGGCCTACAAAAAAAGGCTTTGGCGCATGTAAAGAAGCGGTCGACGCGGTACATCGGCTACAGGGGACATTCCTCGAACTGCCTACAATATAACAATGTAATGACACGCAGCGACCGCATTGTGTAAAATAATCAATTATTCAATAAGGAGTGAAGATGTTTCAGGGTACGACAATACTTTGCGTAAGGCGGAATGGAAAGACGGCAATAGGAGGTGACGGCCAGGTCACCATGGGTAACACGGTGCTCAAGCATAACGCAAAAAAAATACGAAAGATATACGGTGAAAAAATAATCGCGGGATTTGCGGGGGCGACTGCGGATGCTTTTACTCTCTTCGAAAAATTTGAGGGGAAGCTGGAGAAATACAGGGGGAATATCACGCGGGCAGCCGTCGAGCTTGCGAAGGACTGGAGGACCGACAAGATACTCAGGAGGCTCGAGGCCCTGCTTGTGGTCGCCGATCAGGATCATACATTCATCATTTCCGGGACCGGAGATGTAATTGAGCCCGAGGAAGGCGTCGCGGCTATCGGATCAGGCGGGCCTTACGCCCAGGCTGCTGCGCGCGCGCTTTATGAGAATACCGAGCTGGATGCCAGGGGCATAATAGAAAAGGCAATGACCATAGCCGCGGCCATCTGCATTTATACGAACGAAAATATCACGATAGAGGAGCTGTCATAAGATGGATACGCTTACCCCGCGAAAGATCGTCGAAGAACTCGATAAATATATAATCGGACAGAGCAATGCAAAAAAGGCAGTTGCGGTGGCCCTGCGGAACAGGTGGAGGAGACAGAGGCTGTCGCCGGAGTTGAAAGACGAGGTGCTGCCGAAAAATATCATCATGATCGGACCGACCGGTGTCGGGAAGACCGAGATCGCCAGAAGGTTGTCACGTCTGGCGAACGCCCCGTTTCTGAAAGTCGAAGCCTCTAAATTTACGGAAGTCGGGTATGTGGGCCGCGACGTGGAGTCAATGATAAGGGACCTTGCCGAGATATCCATAAATATGGTGAGGCAGGAACACCTCGAAAAGATAAGGGAGAAGGCGAAGCATCTGGCCGAGGAGAGGCTCCTCGACATTCTTCTGCCCCAGCCCCGCACCCTGAGGGTGCCCGAAGCGGATGAACAGGAGAGAGAAAGGACACGCGAAACAAGAGAGAGGCTCAGGGAGCAGCTGAGGAGCGGAAAACTCGATTCGCGGTCTGTGGATGTCGAGGTGAAAGAGAAGACGATGCCTTTCGGGGTGATCTCGAATGTCGGTCTTGAAGAACTGGAGATAAACCTGAAATCGATGCTCGGCAACCTGCTGCCGGAAAAGGCCAAGAGAAGGAAGGTGAAGATACCCGAGGCTCTTGTGATTCTGGAGCAGGAAGAATCGGGCAAACTGATCGACATGGACAAGATAACCCAGGAGGCTGTCCAGCGGGCCGAACAGACCGGAATAGTGTTCATCGACGAAATCGATAAAGTTGCGACCAAAGGACACGGGCAGGGGCCGGACGTATCGAGGGAAGGCGTTCAGCGCGACCTCCTGCCGATCGTGGAGGGGTCGACGGTAACTACCAAATACGGACCGGTCGGAACCGAGCATATTCTCTTCATAGCCTCGGGGGCTTTTCACATGGCGAAACCTTCGGACCTGATTCCCGAACTGCAGGGGAGGTTTCCGATAAGGGTCGAACTGGATGCCCTCGGCAAGGAAGATTTCCGCCGCATACTCACTGAACCCCAGAATGCGCTCTTAAAGCAGTATACTGCCCTGCTTCAGACGGAGGAGGTCGCGATCGATTTTTCGGAAGATTCGATCGATGAGATTTCGGAGATCGCGGCCCTGGTAAACGACAAGACTGAAAATATAGGTGCTAGAAGGCTGCATACCATTCTTGAAAAACTCCTCGAGGACATCTCCTTCGAGGCGCCGGAAAAGCAGGGCACAGAGCTCAATATCGACAGGACCTATGTCAGGGAAAAGCTTGGCGATATTGTTATGGATGAGGACCTGAGCAGATATATATTGTGAGGGATGATAATTGATGACCGCGGAGAATGGGTTTCTTCGGGAAATGAGGTCATCTATCGCATCTCAGCAAGGGCCTCGTCGTCTTCAGGGTCTTCCTCTTCTGATAATTTTTTTGCTTCTTCTCTGTTCCTGTGCGGCGGTCCGTCACGAGGCCCTTCCCCGGTCGACGTATGCGGTGGCGTCATGGTACGGGCCTTCCTTCCAGGGAAAGCCGACGTCGTCAGGAGAGATATTCAATACCTACTCCTATACCTGCGCCCACAAGGAATACCCTTTCGGTACGCGGCTTAAAGTTACGAACCCATCGAATAACAGGAGCGTGGAGTGTGTTGTAAATGACCGGGGTCCGTTCGTTGAAGGCCGGGACATCGACCTTTCTTATGCCTGCGCAAAGGAGATCGGCCTGATAGGACCGGGGACGGGAAGGGTCTTCCTGGAGGTGGAGGGCAGAGACATTTCATATGTCAGAAAAGCCAGGATTCAGGCGGATCGACAGCGGGGACCTTTCGCAATACAGGTCGGTTCCTTTGCCGGAAGTACGAATGCGATCAGGCTGAAGACCGGGCTGAGCCTCGAATATGATAATGTCTACATCCAGGAAGCGGTCCAGGAGGGGACGAAATACTACAGGGTACGAATAGGGGACTACAGCGATTTCAATAAAGCGGTATCGGTCGCCGGAAAACTGGGGCAGGAGGGTTACCAGACAATAGTGCTGAAGGCCGACCAGGGCAAATGAACCCTAACGGTGCATGAAAAAGAGGGCAGGCATTCATAAAAAGCCCATATATGGCGGCGGGATTAATCCTGATCACGGAAACCGCAGGCATAACGTTCGGTGATTTCCTTCATAACGTAGTAAGGGGCATTGAGGTGGGTTGCGGAGCCGCGCAGGATATGGATCTTTTTCTGAATACCCGCCCTCCTTTTGACGGATTTATGCAACTGTAAGGTTAACTCTAATTCACCGCGGCGACGCAGAGTTCGCAGAAATTCAGTGAATGTTGTTTTCCGGAGAGAGGGCCGGCGCTATTCAAAAAAATCTTTTTTGTGTAAAATTACTGCATGAAAACCTACGATGAAGTGGTGGCATTTCACGGACATTCCTGCCCTGGACTAGCCCTTGGTTACAGGGTTTCGCTCCGGGTGCTGAAGGAATGGGGAAAACCCTCTGCGGACGAGGAAATTGTTGCGATTGTGGAAAACAATTCCTGTGCCGTAGATGCGGTTCAGGTCATGACGGGATGCACTTTCGGGAAGGGAAACCTGGTATTCAGGGATTACGGCAAGCAGGTCTATACTTTCATAAACCGGCCGTCCGGCCGCAGCATGCGGATTTCGGTGGACTGGAAGAAACCGGAGGAGACGCCCGATGAGAAGGCTATGTGGGAAAGTTATATGAAAGGCGAGCGTTCCGACAAGGTAGTAAAATTTGTTCATGACAGAAGGTCGGCGAAGATACGCCATATTCTGGAAGCGGATGAAAAGGAACTCATGACGCTGACCGGGGGGAGAGAAGAGCTTCCTCCCGAGGCTGAGGTCTATAAGAGCTTACGCTGTGAGGCCTGCGGGGAAAAAATGATGGAACCGCGGGCAAGGATAAAAGACGGGAGGACGGTGTGCATCCCGTGCTTCGAAGGGAAATAGCATGGAAGAGATAATCAGGAAAGCCGAGATACTTATCGATGCCCTTCCGTACATCAGGAATTTCTACGGAAAGACGTTTGTTGTCAAATACGGGGGAGCGGCCCAGACCCAGGATGATTTGAAGGAGTCCTTTGCCAAGGATATAGTGATGCTCAATTTCATCGGCATCCGCACCGTTATTGTCCACGGGGGCGGTCCGCGAATATCGGCAACCATGAAAAAAATGGGGAAGAAACCCGAGTTTGTGCACGGCCAGCGGGTGACGGACCGGGAGACGATGGAGATTGTGGAGATGGTACTTGGAGGTCTCGTGAACAAGGAGATCGTAGCCCTTATTAACAAAAGCGGAGGGAAGGCGGTCGGCCTCAGCGGAAAAGACGGAGGGCTGATCACGGCCCGGAAGAAGATGATCACCAAGATCACGCCGGAGACTGGTGTCAGCGAAATAATTGACATGGGGCTCGTCGGCGAAGTTACAGAGGTTGCCCCGGCCGTCATAGGCAGTCTGCAGAGGGACGGCTTTGTCCCGGTCATTTCCCCTATCGGGGCGGGCCCCAATGGCGAGACCCTGAACATCAATGCGGACTTCGTTGCTGCCGCGGTGGCCGGTGCGCTGAAGGCCGAGAAACTTATTCTGCTTACCGATGTGCCCGGCCTTCTCGACAAGAAGGGTAATGTTCTGTCTACCCTTTCGAAGGCCCGGATTAACAGTCTTGTAAAGAACGGTACAATCACCGGGGGGATGCTCCCGAAAGTCACCGCCTGCCTGGAGGCCATCTCCGCAGGGGTGAGCAAGACGCATATTGTGGACGGAAGGATACCCCACTGCCTCCTTCTTGAGATTTTCACGAGGGAAGGCGTTGGCACGGAGATCGTCTGCTAGTGTAGTGAGGGCTGCGCTTCCTTACATAAATACGGTGACAACCAAAGTCCCGTTGTAAGTGCATAAATGGCCGTCATTGCATCTTGCCTGCCTGCCGGTAGGCAGGTCCGCAATCCTTCTGAAAGATTCCAGGCTGGAATGACAATCATGAGTAAAGAGATTTAAGCCGCACTAAACTGGGGTCTCATCCGGCATCCACTTCCTTTACTGCGGGTTGCATGTTAATGGACAAAGAGATAGAATTTTTTTAGGTTCAGGGTAAAAGGGGGAAGTTATGTTTCTTTATCTCGTCCAGCATGCTGAGGCCAGGACTGAGGAAGAGGACCCGGCGAGGCCGCTGTCTGAAAGGGGGCGGAAGGACATCGGAAAGGTGGCTTCGCACCTGTCGAAGCTGAATTTCAAGATCAGCCGTATACTTTACAGCAGGAAACTGAGGGCGAAGCAGACTGCCGAAATAATGGCTCAATACATGCAGCCGGCGGAGGTTGCGGAGTCAGACGGACTGGCTCCTCTCGACGACCCGTCGGCCTGGGCGGAACGGTTGAAATACCTTACTGCGAGTATCACTGAAAATATCGTGCTGGTGGGCCATCTGCCGCATCTCGGGAAACTGGCATCGCTGCTTCTGTGCGGCGACCCCGGCCGGAACGTCGTCTCGTTCAGAATGGGCGGGGTCGCATGTCTCGGGAGGGACGAAAGAGGGGATTGGTCGCTCCAGTGGATGATAACGCCGGATCTGCTGGTTTAATGAGACGAATATTGCCGAGGCCCCATATCTTAGTCATTCCGGCTTGTCCCTCACGGGGAATCTTTCTTCGTTTTTCTACCTTAGAAGCGTCTCTTCTGAAGGATTCCGGACAAGCCGGAATGACAGTTGAAGGAAGAAATCCGTTGTGACTCCTTCGATTACGAAGAATTATCTATGAATAATGGCAGGTCTCATCCATTGCTCATCCGCGGGAGGATAAAACTGCGGGAGATGTTTTAAAATATCGTGTGAAGGCGAAGAGAAATCTTATTGTAGTGGGCGACAGGGTTCTCATTGACCCGGACGAAAGGGCGAACAAGACATCTTCCGGCCTTTACCTCCCTCCTACCGTCAAGGAAAAAGAAAAAGTGATGGGAGGACATATCGTCAAGGCCGGGCCGGGCTATCCCGTCCACGATCCCAACATCATGATGGAGGAGCCGTGGTCCTCCAGGAACAAGCTGGAAATGAAATATATTCCTCTGCAGGCCTCCGAAGGGGACTACGCCCTTTTCCTAAAGGACGCTGCCGTCGAGATCGAGTTTGAAGGCAAGAAATACCTTATAGTTCCCCATTCCGCGGTCCTCGCTCTGGTGCGTACCGAGATTGCAGAATTTCCGGAAACGTGATATCGTGCAGACCGGGCGCGTGAGGACGGACATTTGTGGCCGGCAGGTCCGGTGAAACAATCGGGGGAAGCTAAGGAAATCGCCGCTGCCTTCGATATCTTAAAGAAGAGATTCAAGGGCTATGAAGACCGTCCCCAGCAGCTGGAGATGGCGGGCGAGGTTTTCTCGTGCCTAATGGACAGGGAGAACCTGCTTGTCGAGGCAGGAACAGGCGTAGGCAAGTCTTTCGCCTATCTGATTCCCGCGGTCCTCTCTGGTGAAAAGACGACTGTATCGACCGCATCCATCGCACTCCAGGACCAGCTTGTGCGCAAAGACCTCGCTTTTCTCCAGAAGGCCCTGCCCCGGAGCTTTTCCTTCGCCCTCCTGAAGGGGAAGAACAACTATCTCTGTCTGAAGAGGGAGAGGGAATTTTCCGGCATGGGGGAGAACTATAAGAAGTTCTGCGAATGGGCCTCCGGCACTGAGACGGGCGACAGGGATGAGCTCTCCTTTATTCCGGATTTCTGGTATATGGTCTGTGGAGATTCCGACGACTGCAGCTCCGCCATGTGCCCTTTTTACGGGGAATGTTTCTATTACATTCATTACAGGGGCCTCCGAAAGGTCGATATCCTTGTCGTCAACCATCACCTCCTCATATATGACCTGCTCTCCGGATGCAACCTGCTGCCCCATCACAGCCGTCTCATTGTCGACGAGGCGCACCAACTCGAAAACGTGATCTCGAACGTCTACGGGAGCAGCCTCAGCCGCTCCCGGGTCTCATGGCTCCTCTACCGTCTGAGAGGTCTCAGGATATCCGTCGATCATCTATTTGCTCCTGTGGATCTTTTTTTTAAGGAAAGGGAAATCTCTTCCCGGGCGGTTTATCCCATACCGGAGCCGATTATTGAAGAATTGAAGAACCTGAAGGACCTGCTTGCCTTCGATAAAGTTGTTATGAAGCTGACCGCTCAGATGGAATCCCTCGCCGGTGATGAGTTGGAAGACAGGATCAAGACCACCATCACCTGCACCGCCTCCCTCGGATCTGTCATGGACGACTTCATGGAGCAGGACGACGGTGAGCGGATCTATTACCTGGTTGGTAACAAGGGGTCGCTGGAATTGAAGAGTAATATGGTAGAATGCCGGCAGCCCTTCGAAGGTCTGGTGGGCGGGTATGACAGTGTAGTCATGACGTCGGCCACGCTGGCTGTGGGCGGCGATTTCGGGTTCATGAAAAAGAGGCTCGGCATCGGCCGTTCTGAGGGAGAGACGGGACCGGTCTTCAGGGAGCTGACAGCCGGTTCGCCCTTCGATTTCAAAAGACAGTGCATGCTGTACATCGAAAAGAATCTGCCGCCTCCCGCCAAAGATGACAACGAGGCCGCATGGAAAGAGGGCCTGCCGGTTGTCGAGGGCCTGATCAGGGCGTCGAAGGGCAGGGCGCTCGTCCTGTTCACTTCCTACAGACACCTGAATTACGTCAAGGATAATATCGGCCTCGGTTATCCCTTTAAAGCCCAGGGCGACAAGCCGCCGGCGAAGCTCATAGAGTGGTTCAGGAAGACCCCCGGGGCGGTCCTGCTGGCAACGGCCACTTTCTGGCAGGGGATCGACATAAAGGGGGAGAAGTTGAGCCTCGTGATCATCATGAAGATGCCCTTCGGCTCGCCGGGTGAACCGGTCTACGATGAGAGATGCAGGAGACTTGGGAACAGATGGTTCGCCGATCTGGCCCTGCCGTCCGCCATACTAACATTGAGGCAGGGGTTTGGGAGGCTCATACGCGGCGCGGAGGATTACGGCGTGGTCGCCATCCTCGACACCAGACTTGTCGGGAGTTCCTACGGCGGTGCCATAATCTCTTCGCTGCCCGAGACGGCTATAGTGCATACTATTGAGGAGGTCGAAAGATTTTTTGAGGAGAGGACTTTGCGGGCAACAATATAATCCGGAGAGGTTATTGGTGAGAAAGGCGCGGGAGGGAAGTTTATGTCGGGAATAACAATTGTTCTTCTGGTTATCGTAAGCGCTCTGATCTGCGGGGCGGCTGCCTGGTTCGCGGCATCCTCACGTCAGCAGAAAAGCTGGGCGGCACGTGCCTCCGGCCTGGAGAAGGAGTATGCCGGCAGGGCTGCGGAGATCGAGGGCAGGGCGAAAGGCGCGGAGGCCGTTGTCAGCGAGCTGAGACAGCAGATTCTGCAGAAGGACGCTGCGGAGCGTGAGATAAGGCAGGAACTAGACGGTGAGAGGCAGTCCAGGGTGGAGGCCGTCACGAAGCTCGAAGAGGCGAGGCGGAGTTTTGAAGAGCAGAAGGCCCTGATGGAGGCGTTGAAAAAGGAGATGACCGACACCTTCAACGCCCTTTCCTCAGCGGCCCTGAAAAGCAGCAGCGAAGACTTTCTGAGGCTGGCATCAGAGTCGCTCGGAAAGGTGGCCGCGGAAACAAAGGGCAAACTCGGCGAGCATCAGGCTGCGATGGACGGGATGATAAAGCCATTGTTTGAGACTTTGAAGCGCTATGAGGAGCAGATCAAGACTATGGAGGACAGCAGGCACAAGGCTTACGGCAGTCTTTCCGAACAGCTCAGAGCGCTGGCGTCGACCCATGAAAACCTTCAGCGGGAGACAAGCAATCTCGTGTCGGCTCTGCGGAAGCCTCAGGTCCGCGGCAGATGGGGTGAGATGCAGTTGAGAAGAGTGGCAGAACTCTCGGGGATGTCGATGCACTGCGATTTTACGGAACAGCTGTCCGTAGACACTGAGAAGGGCAAAATAAGGCCGGATATGATTGTTCACCTCCCGATGGAGAGGGATATCATCGTCGACTCCAAGGTTTCTCTTGAAGCGTACCTGGATGCTGCAGCGGCCTCCACTGACGAAGAGAAAAAGGCCGGGATGGTGAGGCACTCGCAGCAGGTGAGGGCGCATATGAATAAGCTGGGGTCGAAGGAGTACTGGAGCCAGTTTAAACAGTCGCCCGAGTTTGTCGTTCTCTTTATCCCCGGTGAATCCTTTCTGAGCGCGGCGCTTGAGGCGGACAGCGCCCTGCTGGAGGACGGGATGCGGAAGAGGGTGATAATCGCAACTCCGACCACTTTCATCGCACTCCTTCGCGCCATCGCATACGGCTGGCGGCAGGAGCGTCTGACGAAGAACGCCCAGGAGATCAGTTCGCTGGGCAAGGAACTTTATGAAAGGATTTTCACTCTTGCGAAGTATTTCGGCGAGATGGGAGGGGCGATAGAGAAGACGATCGGGGCCTATAACAAGATTATCGGTTCGATGGAGGCGAGGGTGCTGCCTTCGGTGAGAAGATTCAAAGAGCTTGGCGCCACGGGCGGCGAGGAGATAAAGGTCCTCGAACAGATAGACCACAAACCGAGGAGCGCGGACCTGTTGCAGAACATCGAAGAGGAATAAGCCGCTATCGGTCGAGTCGGAGAGACAATTCTGTCATGAGAAGAAAGAAATTGAGGAGCGGCAGGCCTTCCCTGAGAAAAATCATAGCAGTCGTCATTGCCGTGGTGGCGATGTTTATCGCTTTCCAGTTCATCTATCCCAACGTATCGAAACTGAAAAGGGAGAACCCGAGGATGACCGCCATGATGAAATACAGGATGGCGGAGTGGAAGCTGGAGGGCAAAAAATATCGGATAGTTCAGACATGGGTGACGTATAAAGCCATATCGCCTTACCTGGTCAAGGCGGTGCTCATAGGCGAGGACGACAAGTTCTGGCATCACGAGGGGTTCGACTATGAAGCGATGGAGAAGGCCGTGGAAAAGGATATCAGGGCGGGAAAGTTCAAGCTGGGGGGAAGCACGATAACCCAGCAGCTGGCCAAGAACCTCTATCTCTCCCCGTCGAAGAACCCGGTCAGGAAGATCAGGGAGGCCGTTATTACCTGGCGGCTGGAGAGGTCACTTTCTAAGAGGCGGATACTCGAAATATATCTGAACGTAGCCGAATGGGGACCGGGCGGAATATTCGGTATAGAGGCGGCCTCACGGCATTACTACGGGAAACACGCCTCTGAATTAGGGCCTGAAGAGGCGGCAAGGCTTGCCGCTATTCTCCCCAATCCGCGTCGGTTCAACCCCCTGGGCGATTCGAGATACGTCGTTCATCGATCGAATCTGATATACAAGATCATGGTGCGAAGGGGGATAGTAGTTCCCGAATACGAGGAGATGGGAGAAGAGGGACAGCCGGTTGCTCCCGCGGAACCTCAGCCTCTCAACACGCCGATAGAAAACCTGCCGCCTTCTCAATAGAAGAAACCTTCTTTTCGCTAATGTACGTTTGATCGCGGAGAGATCGAAATCGGTCTCGGAAATGGCTTATAAGGGGTGATTATTCTGAAAATGACGCGGAATCACAGCGTCTTTAACGAGTCATTGGGAAAGCTCCTTGTTAGATGAACATCCTCTCCTCGTATTGCAGTTCTGTCGCGCTCTGGATCGCGAATTCCGGCACACTCCCTGGTAATTTACTTTATTTGCCTCTCGGATACATACTGCGCAGGTCTTATTGCGCCCGGCACTTATGGAATTGACAAACACTCAGTTATGACCTATATTTTCAGCAGACTATGCCATAAAAATGGCGGAACAAACGAAACAGCATGCGGGAATTTGTTACACCTGCCACTGTTTCATAAAGGAGAAGCGTCTGAATGGATATCAAGAAAGAAATCACCGATATCATTGACCGTGCCTGTGTATCTCCCGGAAGTGAATTGGAAGGTAATGGGGTATGGGCTGACATGATCATGGATATTTTCCGCAAAGTGATAGAAGATCAGAAGGTGTATTGTGGCAAATGTTCGGGAGAGATGGAAACAGTGGAGATTACCGATCGTTTATCGGGTAACCTCAGGGAGAATTTAAAATGTGGCAGATGCGGTGAGACATCTGTCTACTTTATTATCGGTAGGGATGAAGAAGATGATTTACTGGCATTTAGCGGCCGATAAGACGGATTGATCAAAAAGATGTCCGTAAGATCCAAAACCTTCTTTGAACCACGAGAAGTCCGTCTTGATAACTAATCCCCCGAGGGGGGATGGCGGTCTGTCAACACAAGTTTGACTTCGCCACTTTAAACCGGATGTTACTCCGGCTTTTTCCAGTCCCACGCAAATCTTCTTGCGTTCCTTCTTTACTTCTCCAGGGAGTCGGCTATACCGACTTCGGGGACATGGGAGTCAGGGTATGTCGCGCGGAGGCAAACAGGGCTTCCTCATGGTGAGTACTCGCCCTTTGGCAGGATGTGTTTAAGGGCATCGGGAAGGACAAACTTCACCGAATCTTTGACGCCGTCTTTTTCAACGGTTATGGAGAGTTCCCAATTGCCTTTTCTCCTCAAGTCCAGGCCTGAAACAATATAAAGACCATTTCTTTTGTCCTGTATATTGAGCTTTCCTGTCGCTACCTCGTTGGTTGCGAGGTTCTTAAGCCCTATTGTGAGGTGAGCTCCCTTCACGTCTTCATCATAAGCGTTGTGGACCACTATACCAATTACATTATTTCCTATGGAATACTCTTTGTTGTCCAGCAGGACCTCCACACTATAGTCCGCCCGGCCGGTAATATCGAAAAGTGTATGCTGAAAATGTTTTGTGAATGATCTCTCCGGTGCGAAGTTCTCACCTGTTTGATGGGATGACGCAGTGCCCGGGTTTAGCTGGAATACCATCAGCACTGCGATGAGCGCGCCGAACAATAAGTAGGTTTTCATGTCTTTATTACTGGCCTCCTCGACCGTCTTTTTGAATTATATCTGCTCCTATGGTCTCATTCTACCATCTTTTCGTTTGTTTCCCAAAGCTCACTCAATGCACGGTCTGGCTGACATCCAGAACATCCGGAAAGCCGGCCTGCCGGTTTTTTTGCGAACTGGCAGAGAGTGGACGACTTGGCGGCCAGGACAGTCGTGGCAGATGTGAGAAAAGGGAGACGGGTGAAGGTCTGAAGAAGAGTAGCCGTACCGACACTTCTTTCAGCCTGCTAGAGCCTCAGGTATGCCTGCGGATTCAGGTCGAGCCCGGCAAACTCCCCCTTTACGAATCGATGATACCCTGCGGCTGCGATCATGGCGGCATTGTCCGTGCAAAGGGCCGCTGAGGGCATGAAGACCTCGGCGGCCCTCTCTTTTGCCATCTCCGTCATCCTCTTCCGCAGTTCGCTGTTAGCGGCGACACCGCCCGAAATCGCGATATGCCGGATCGACTTCTTTTTTACCGCCCACTCGGTTTTTCGAACCAGTACGTCCACGACCGCCGCTTGAAATGATGCTGCTAGGTCATTTATGAGCTGAGAAGGCAGGGCAGCGGTCCCGGAATTCTTCTGCGCGTTTCGCAAAAAATTCAATACCGCCGTTTTCAGCCCGCTGAAACTGAAATCGAACGTCCCGGGGAGATAGGCCCTGGGAAAATCTATGGCCTTCGGATCCCCATCCCGCGCCAGTCGGTCGATTATCGGTCCTCCCGGATATCCGAGTCCGAGAAGTTTCGATACCTTGTCATATGCCTCGCCTCCGGCGTCGTCGCGGGTCCTTCCGAGTTCGGTGTATCTGCCGTATCCGTCGGCGATATAGAGGCTCGTGTGCCCCCCGGAGACAATTAGAGACAGGAAAGGGAAATCGGGCGCCGTTTCTCCCAGACATGCGGAAAGGATATGCCCTTCGAGATGATTGACTGTGACCAGAGGCTTTTTCCCGGCGTAACAGACGGCTTTGGCAAAGGAGCAACCTACGAGAAGGGAGCCGATGAGACCCGGGCCGTGGCAGACCGCAACGGCGGAAATGTCATCGAGTGAAATGTTTGCCTTTCTTAAGGCCTCATCGACTACGGGCATAATCATCTCTATATGTCTGCGCGATGCCAGTTCCGGAACTATGCCGCCGTATTTGGTATGGATATCCGACTGACTTGAAACGACGTTCGAGATTATTCTTCTCCCGTCCTCCACTACTGAAGCCGATGTATCATCGCAGGAAGTGTCTATACCGAGAATGTGCATCGGATATTATAACGTAATGCTCGGTGTGAAGAAGGTAAGGTCCTGTCGGCTTGACACGACGCGGAATTTAGAAATATACTGAACGCATGTTCAGTTTTCCTGTCAGGGAAGCGTCCCCCGGGCGGCTGGAAGGGAAATCTTGAGAAAAAAGGAGAAGTTCCACGGCAAATGGCGGGAGTATACAGATGAACAGACGTGGTTCTGCGGAGTCAAGAAGATGCATACTTGAGGCCGCCGAGCAGCTCTTCGCCGAAACAGGCTATGCCAATACCACCATAAGAAGCGTTGCCGGACGCGCCGGACTGAGCGTGGGCACCATCTACCTGTATTACGGCAACAAGGAAGAGCTTTACTCCGAACTCTTCCGCCAACAGCTCGAAAGCTTCTCCGCCATGACCGAACCCCTCAGGGAAAAGGAGCCCCTTGCCGCGATCGCAGGCCTCATAGACAGCTATCTTGATTATTCCATTAAAAAAGCAAAGCTGGTCTCCATGCAGATAAAGGAACACGACCTGGAGATAAAGAAGCCCTTGAAGAGGGCCTTTTTCGACTCACAGAAAAGGCTTATCGCGGACATACTCGAAAAGGGGGTCAGGAAAAAGATATTCAGGAAAATGGACTGCCAGGCAACGGCCTCGGTGATTTTTTACTGTCTCAGGGGTATGATACTGGCGCAGCTGTCCGGAGACCTCAGGGCGGATGCTCACGGCAGGCTTAAGACGAGGAAGCCCTGGGAGTTTTTTCTTATGGGGCTGCTCAGGGACCGGCAAAGGCCGGGCGAGGGGTGTACAGGGCCGTGAGCGACGGTCAGGAGGCTGACAAATGGCTTATATCGGCCACGGTCATAATGGGCACCATCATGAGCGCCCTGGACATAAGCATCGTAAATGTCGCCCTGCCTTACATGCGCGGCAATCTGGGGGCCTCTGTGGAAGAGATTACCTGGGTCGCCACGGGCTACATACTCTCAAACGTCATCATCATGCCCCTGGTTGCCATGATGAGCGAACGATACGGACGAAAACGTTTTTACATGGCGAGCATCTTTCTTTTTACTGCGAGTTCCCTGCTCTGCGCCATGTCCTGGGACCTTACCTCCCTTGTGGTCTTCCGGATAATACAGGGCGTGGGAGGCGGGGCCATTATCCCGGTCGGCCAGGCGATACTCAGAGAGAGCTTCCCGCCTGAAGAGCAGGGGATGGCTATGGGTGTTTACGGCTTCGGCGTCGTGCTCGGCCCGGCTTTCGGTCCTACCCTCGGCGGCTGGCTTACCGACAATTTTTCCTGGCGCTGGATCTTCTTAATAAATATCCCCATAGGGATACTGAACCTGATGCTTATTACGCGTTTTCTCCATGACCCTTCTTATCTGAAGAGGGAAAAGGGCAAGATTGATTTTCAGGGGCTGGGGTTTCTCGTCCTGGGGCTGGGAGCGCTTCAGCTCATGCTTGAAAAAGGTGAGACCAAGGACTGGTTCCAGTCGAATTTCATAATCTGCCTGGCCCTTGTCTCTTTTGCAGCGATGCTGCTTTTCATCTGGAGGGAGCTTAAGGTAGACAGGCCTGCCGTGGATCTGCGTGTGCTGAAAAACCTGCCTTTCGCATCGGGGACTCTCCTTGTCGGTGTCCTGGGATTGGGCCAGTACGCTGCGCTGTTTATACTTCCCATGTTCCTTCAGCAGCTTTTGGGCTATCCTGCTCTTGATTCGGGGCTTCTTCTCCTGCCGAGGGGCCTTTGCATGGCGCTTGTGATGCCTGTTGCCGGCAGGATGTACAACAGGCTCGGTCCAAGGGTTTTGATAGGAGCCGGCCTCATTGTCACTGCCGTCTCGTTCTGGCAGCTTTCGACCATGTCCCTCAGCGTAGGTTTCTGGGACCTCTTTATACCCAATATGCTGCAGGGGGGAGGGTTCGGCCTTATCTTCGTTGCACTGAGCACGGCGGTGCTATCAGCCATCGAAAAACCGAAGATGACGGCGGCCACGGGGATCTATAATGTCGTAAGGCAGGTCTTTGGAAGCGTAGGCATAGCCATCGCCGCGACCGTTCTTACCAGGGGGGAGCAGACTTACAGGGCAGGGCTTGTAAAGAACCTTAGCATCTTCAATCCTAACATGACGGAGCGGCTCAGGACTGCTGCGGTTTCGGCAGGCGGCGGATCCGGCCTTTATACGCAGCATCGAATGGCACTGAAGCTTCTTGACGGGGAACTTATGAGGCAGGCCGGCATGCTTGCCTACAACTATGTGTTTCTGCTTGTAACGGTTCTGTTCGTGTTGTCCATCCCGCTTGTTTTCCTGCTGAGAGGCTATTCCGCGCCGGGTGGAAAAGATATAATCCTGGATTGAAAGACAGCACGTTCAGCAAAGATTTTCATTGCCTCTACTGCTGGTAAACGTTGGCGCCTTTGGGAGGGGTGAGGTTGAATAAAGAATCTTTGAGGCCGGTATTGATCCTTATGTCATTCAGCTTTATCTCGATGACGTTCGAATAGGTGTCGTATATGACGAACGAGCGGATCGGGAAAGAGGCGGGTGACAAAGTTATTTTTATCGATGTAATGGTACCCATCGGTTTTTTTGGTCTGAGCAGGAGAGAATCGCCCGTCTCCGTTACGTCAAACTCCTGCCGTATATTCCCGAAACCGCTCAGGAGGGCGACAGGTGTCTGGCCGTAAGTCGCTCTGTCGAACTCTCCCTTATACGCCTGGTTGTCCTCCTTTTTATAAATCAGGATCTCATTGCCGTTGATGATGACGTCCTGGGCCGTCTTGCCCTTATAAACCCACTTCATCCGGAGCGGCGGCTTTATGAAGAATTCTCCTTTGTAGGTGTCGGTTCTGTTGAGGTCCTTCAGGACGCTTTTCTGTACAAAATCACCTTTGATATCTTTGATATGTTCGTAGGCCTTCTGGATACGGGTGACGCTGTCTTCTGACCCGGAGGCAAAGGAATCGGGCAATGAATAAAGACAAAAGGCGGCCATGAAGAAAAAAAGCGAAAAGATTACCGGTATGCGCCATCTGCAGGATGAGACCATCCTTCTCCGGCCCCTCTTTGCAAAGGATGAAATCAATGCGTGCTGTATTTTTTCCCGTATCACCTGTGCCTCCTTAAGAAATCCCTCGGTTTGCCGGCGGCCTTCGGGGGGCCCACCATTCCCTCTTCTTCCATGATCTCCATTATTCGCGCCCCCCTGTTGTACCCCATCTTGAACCTTCTCTGAAGCGACGATATGGAAACTTCGCCGACAGAGTCCGCAAATTCCACGGCCTTGTCGAACATCTCGTCCTTCTCGGCCGTATCTTCTCCTTCCGATGGCGGCTGTTCTATGGGGATTTCCTCGAATATGGAGAAATCAGGCGTCCCCTGCGACTTGATAAAGGATGTAGCCTCGCCAATCTCGGCCTCTGTGACCAGTGCCCCGTGAACCCTCATTATCCTCGAACCAGGCAGCATCAGGAGCATGTCGCCTTTGCCCAGAAGCTGCTCGGCGCCCTGCATGTCGAGGATCGTCCTCGAATCTATTTTCGAAAACACCTGGAAGGAGATCCTGGCCGGGAAGTTGGCCTTGATCAGTCCGGTGATTACGTCAACGGACGGCCTCTGTGTGGCTATGATGAGGTGGATGCCGGCGGCCCTGGCCATCTGCGCAAGTCTAGTAATCGCGTCCTCCACCTCATTCGATGAGGCGAACATCAGGTCGGCCAGTTCATCGATGAATATGACGATGTAGGGGAGTCTCTCCCCATCAGGAGCGAGCCTGTTGAAGCTGTCGATATTCCTTGCCCCTTTCTCCGCGAGGAGCCTGTATCTCCTCTCCATTTCGATGACCATCTTTCTCAGGGCCTCCGCGGCCTTCCTGGGATTTGTAATGACCGGCGAAAGAAGATGGGGGATGCCTTCGTACATCGAGAGTTCAAGGAGCTTGGGGTCGATCATCAGCATCTTCACTTCAGAAGGTGAAGCCTTGTAGATAATGCTCATGACCATGGAATTTATCGAGACGCTTTTTCCCGCCCCCGTCGCACCCGCGACCAGAAGGTGCGGCATCTTGGCGAGGTCGGCGACTACGGGAACGCCGAATATGTCTTTGCCCAGGGCGAGCGTGATTCTTGAATAACTTTTGCCGAACTTTTCCGAAGAAACTATTTCCCGGAAAGACACTATCTCTCTCAGTCTGTTGGGCACTTCGATCCCTATGGCGGCCTTTCCTGGTATGGGTGACACCCTCATGCTCTGGGCTTTCTGCGCGAGGGCAAGGTCGTCTGCAAGGGATACAACCCTGTTGATCTTGACGCCGGGGGCCGGTTCGAATTCATACATGGTGACGACAGGCCCCGGGTGGACCTGGGTTATCTTGCCTTCGACTCCGAAATCCGAGAGCTTGCTTTCCAGCAGAGCCGAATTTGCCAGCAGTTCCTCTTTTGCCGGACGCTCGGACGGATCATATACCGTCAGGAGGTCCAGAGACGGCAGCGTATAACCGTCTGCCCGGGCGGCCGGTTTGGGCGTCCTTTCAGGTTTCAGCGAGCCGGAGCCGGTTACCGGCGGGTCGGTTTTCAAAGGATCGTTCAGTACAGGCACGGCGGCCTTCTCCGGGCTTCGCACCAGGATTTCCTCCTCGATTACGGATTTCTCTGTCTTTCTCTGAGATTCCCCGCTTTGAGGGGGTTTCAGATTCCGGGCAAAAGTACTCAGAGATACGGGACTCAAAAGAATCACGGACGAGAGGAAGGCCGACATGGAACACAGGTAGGCGCCAAGTGTGGAGAGATATTTCTCCAGAAAAGCCGTCGCCATCGATCCCATGAGCCCGCCGGAGTTCATTCCAATATCAAGATCGAAAGTCAGACGCAGAAGGGAAAGCATCAGAGAAGAGGAAAACACAAAAAGCAGTGATCCCCAGAAATATATTTTCTGGCCGGGGATGCCCAGTAGCCTTCTGAGTCCAAATACAAGGAGGAACACGGGGATGGCGAACGATGAAATACCGGCGATGGTGACCAGAAAGTCAGAGAGGTGAGCGCCCGCGACCCCCCCGTAGTTTCTGACCGCAACCTTGGAGAACGTAAATACCGCAGGGTCCCATACGGAATAACTGTAAAGGCTCAGTGCCAGGTAAACGCTTCCCAGTATGGTGACGACACCGAGGATTTCTTCCCTTACCCTCTTTACCCTTTCAGACATTACCCTTTAATTATAACAACTGCAGTAAGAAAGGGGTAATAAACAAGAACGTTGACCGGACAGAGCTTGAAAATTCCGGCATTAAAAATAATAACGGATCCGGCGGCCCCGCGAATCCAGTTTCTAAACCTCGAAAATGATCGGCATGATCATCGGCTTTCTGTCCATGGTATTCCTGAGATATTTCTTCAGGACGCTCCGGATTTTGGCCTGAACGAGGGTCTTGTCCGCGATGATTTCACTGTCGAGTTCCTTTATGCTGATGTAGACGAGTTCCTTCACGTCGTTGATTATCTCCTGTGAGGCGTCCTCGAAGACAAACCCTCTGGATACTATGTCAGGACCGGAAACGATGGCACCGGTCAGTTTTTCTATCCCGATTAAGATCAGGACGATCCCGTCATGGGCCAGTCTCCGACGGTCTCTCAGCACCATGTCTTGCACGTCGCCGACCCCCTTGCCGTCGACGTAGACCCTGCCCGAGGTGATCTTTCCGTTTTTTGCGGCGCCCTCCTCCGAGATTTCCAGAACTTCTCCATTGTCGAGGAGAAAGATATTGGAGGCTGCCACACCCGTCTTTTCAGCCAGTCTGGAATGATAGACCTTGTGCCGGTGTTCGCCGTGGACGGGGACGAAATACCTGGGCCGCACGAGATTCAGCATAAGCTTGAGCTCCTCCTTTGAGGCGTGTCCCGATACGTGGATTTCGGAAACCTTTTCATATATAACGTTGGCCCCTCTCCTGAAGAGGTGGTTGATGATCCTGCCGATCGACTGCTCATTGCCGGGTATGATCTTGGCCGACAGAATTACGACGTCCCCTTCTTTTATGCTTATCGTCTTGTGTTCCGCCATCGCGATACGGGAGAGGACGCTCATCGGTTCCCCCTGGCTACCCGTGGTGATGATGACCACCTCCTCGTCCCTGAGGTCCTTGAGGTCTTCGAGCCGGAGCCATATATTCTTGGGTATGCTCAGATAGCCGAGATCCAGGGCTATCCTGGCGTTCGATACGATACTCTTGCCGGACAGAATAACCTTTCTGCCGAACATGGCGGCAACGTCGATAACCTGCTGTATCCTGTGGATGTTGGAGGCGAAGGTGGCGACGATTATCCTTCCCTTCGCATCTGCAAAGATATCTTCAAAGGCCCGCCGTACCTCCTTCTCCGAAAAGGTGAACCCCCCTTTTTCGGCGTTAGTGCTGTCAGAAAGGAGAAGTACGGTTCCCCTTTCCCCGTACTCTGAAAACCTGTGAAAGTCCATCAGCTGTCCGTCGACCGGAGTGGGATCGAGTTTGAAATCGCCTGTGTGCACCACCAGGCCGACCGGCGTCTTTATGCCGAAACCCACACCGTCCACTATGCTGTGGGTGACCCTGATGAACTCTATTTCGAACACCCCGAGGGTTACTATCTCGCGCGGCATTACGGAGTTGAGCTCAACATGTTCGAGGCTGTGTTCCCGAAGTTTTTCCCTGATCAGGCCCACGGTGAGAGGAGTACCGAAAACCGGGACATTGAGTTCCCTAAGAAGAAAGGGGAGTGCGCCGGTATGGTCTTCGTGGCCATGGGTGATAACTATCCCCCGCAGCTTCTCCCTGTTTTCGAGTACATAAGTAAAATCGGGGATCACGAAATCGATGCCCGGCATATCTTCCTGCGGAAACATGAGTCCTGAGTCGATTATGATCATGTCATCCCCGTATTCGAGGATTGTCATGTTCAGCCCTATTTCTTCGACCCCCCCCAGAGGGATTACTGAGAGCGTATTATTCACAGGCGAACACCTCCACATTATCTCCGCCCTTGCGCACGGCGGCCTCAAGAGCGGCTTCGGCGCTTCCGATAAGTTCCTCGGGCGACTGGTCCCCGAAGGACGCAACCCCGACACTTACCGTGATCCGGCCAAGAGGCTGAGTCTCTTCAAAGTGAAAGGGATGGTTGCGGATCAGTGCGCCGAACCTCCTGCCGAGGGCAACGCCCGACGAAAGAGGAGTGTTGGGAAGTACTACGCAAAACGCGTCTCCCCCGTACCTGACCACTACATCCGCGCCCCTTGCATTTTTTTTGAGCAGTTGGGCGATCTTCTTTAGTGCAAGATTGCCCCGGTAGCTTCCATTGAGTTTGATATAGACGCTGAAGTCATCGACATCGAGGAGTATCAGCGTGAGCGGCAGCCGGTATCTGACTGAGCGGCTCACCTCCTGGGCGAGTCGCAGGTGAAAGTAGCGGTGATTGAAGAGTTCCGTTAGTTCGTCTACAAGGCCCGCCCTTTTGGGGTGCATTACTTCCAGGTCTTTAAGATGCATCACAAGGTCTCTTGCGGCCAGCGCATCCCGCTTTATTATTCGTTCTATCTGTCCCGTCATGTTCATCCTCTCATCCATCGGGAGGTCTTTATCCGTCAGTGCGAACACCGGAATGCCTGCAGTAGCAATGTTGCCTTTGAGCTTCTTGATTACTTCCAGCCCGGGGCTGTCCAGATCTACCAATATTGCATGGGGTCTGGTCGTCAGGGCCAGTTCGATGCCTTCTTCCTGTCCGGAAGCAGAATTGAATACGAAGCCGTTATTGAGAGCAAAACTACAGACAAAGTCCTGGGTTTCCGTGTCGCTGGACATGAGCAGAAGCGACATCGGAGGGCCCTCATTCCTGCCTTTGTGGATGGCAAGTTCGCTCAGCTTGCCGAGGAGAACATTCTTGTCCACAGGTTTCAGCAGATAGTCGGATGCGCCCAGCGTGTATGCGAGATCCCTGTTGTCGATAATCGAGTGGATGAGCACCGGGATTGCATTGGTTTCGGGACTGGTCTTCAGGTCTTGCAGGACCTCCCAGCCGTCCTTCCGGGGCAGCATGATATCCAGTGTGATGGCGAAGGGCTTAAGTTCCTTTGCCTTTGAAACGGCTGCGACGCCGTCGTAGGCATGTGCCACTTTGTAGCCCCCCTTGCTAAGATGTATGGTAAGAATTTCCGACGTCGGGAGGTCGTCTTCAACGACAAGAACCAGGGGCGCCTCTTCTTTAAGCCACGGATATGTCTGGGCGAAGGGGATAAAATCAGAGGTCTCTTCTTTCCTGCTTTCAGAGATAACCGGCAGGTAGAAAATGAATTCACTGCCTTCCCCGTATCTGCTCCGTACGCTGATCCTGCCACCGTGCAGATCGACCAGCTTCTTGGTAAGGGAGAGGCCGAGCCCGGTTCCCTGGAAATTTCTTGACATGGAAAGGTCGGCCTGCTCGAATTCTTCGAATATCCTGTCTGTGTCCTCTTCCCGTATTCCGATCCCCTTGTCCCATACGGTGACTTTCACGAAATGCTGGTCGTTCAATGCCCATGGCAGCAGGTGGTCGCTGTTTACAAGGCCTTCAGCCCGAATGCCCACATCTCCGCCCTCGGGAGTAAACTTTATGGCGTTGGAAACGAGATTATAGAGGATCTGCTTGAACTTGACCTTATCGGCACAAAGAGTCTTTATGTCCGTATCTGTTTCCACATTCACCACTATCGATTTTCCGGAGGCCAGGAAACTCATGATCATTACCACCTCGTCTATAGCTTCCTTCAGATCAAAACGTTCACTGAAAAGCTCCAGCTTGCCGGCCTCTATCTTTGCGAGATCGAGGATGTTGTTAACAAGTTGCAGAAGGTGCTTGCCCGAAGCGGAGATGTTTGATAGATGACGGACCTGTTTTTCGTTAAGGTCCCCGAATGTCTTCTCCATAAGGATTTCTGAAAAACCCAGTATGGAATTCAGAGGTGTTCGCAGTTCATGGCTCATGTTCGATATGAATCTAGCCTTTATCTGGTTTGCTCGCGCCAGCTCGATGTTTATCTTTTCAAGCTCCCTGGTCCTCTCGACCACTTTGTCTTCGAGACTTGCGTTAAGGGCCTTCAGTTCATTCCGCAGTCTCTTCTCCTCGGTGATGTCCTTGCTCACTCCCACTGTGCCGATCACCTTTCCCGTCTTGTCCCTGAGTTTGGATATCGTAAGACTTATGTCGACAACAGCCCCGTCTTTTCTCAGAAGACTGGTCTCATGATTGCAGACGGCGCCGCTTTCTCTGAGGGTGTCGAGGATCTTATCTCTTTCTTCCCGATCCAGATAGAAATCAGCAGCGGTTTTTCCTATGACGTCATCCCTTGCATAACCTAGAATTCGCTCGCCGCCGCGGGAGAACTCCACAATCTTCCCCTCCATATCGGTCGTGGCGATCATGTCCTGTGAATCATCGAGCACGCCTCTGAAGTAAGCGGTCGTTTCATCG
The DNA here is from genome assembly GCA_046706685.1 of Thermodesulfovibrionales bacterium. Taxonomy (GTDB): domain Bacteria; phylum Nitrospirota; class Thermodesulfovibrionia; order Thermodesulfovibrionales; family UBA6898; genus JARRRD01. The sequence continues at coordinate 22,616 of JBJKPE010000025.1, forward strand.
AGGTCGGCGACAACGCGATAAAGCTCGTCGAGGGTCCTGGACTTGTCTATCGCCTGGGCCGCCTGCAGGCCGAAAAGGCGTATGAGGTTCTTCTGCCTGTCGGAGAATTGCCTCGGCTTAAAGTCGTCGAGGTAGAGAATTCCGACGATATCACCGCTGATCATCAGGGGGTAGGCGAGTATGGATTTGATGCCGCCTCTGACCACTCCGTAGTTGTCCAAAAAAGGATAATCGGCAATGTCTCCGATCTCGACCGGTTCCTTCCGGCTCAAAATGAATGATGTTAATCCCTTTGCCCGAGGCTTCCATCGCGGCACATCCCAAATGGATGCGCTCAGGCCTTTCGATACGGCAAGGACCATCTCCTGCCGGTCGCAAAGCGCTATGCTTCCCGCAGGCATGCCGGTAAGCTTCAAAGCGCTTTCAAGAGTCGCGGAGAGGACGTTTTCGATGTGTCCGGCGGATGTCAGCGCCAGTCCGTTTTCAAAGAGTACCTCCATGTCCTTGCGGGCCTTCTTCTGGTTCCCGATCAGTCCACAGAGAAACTTTGCCCCCACGCCTTCGATCAACTCGATGCCTGCCGGTGCATTCTTCGATATTTCTTTGCCGACTTCCCTGTCACCGGTGACGTTTATTATGATGTGGGGCGCCCGCGTATACAACTCATCGATATCGTTTGCGACAAAAACCTTCTTTCTTCTGGCGATCCCAATCCCTGGAGCGTTTCTGTTTTTGTCGGTGATTCCCACCGTCTTCACGGTGCCGCTGCTCATGAAGATTCGTAGGAGAGAACTGCCTGCCCTGCCTGCCCCGACTATGCCGACTTTGATCATTGCGTCCTGTAACCGACAGCTCTTATCATGCCTATGAACCTGTCGATCAGGGCAGGGTCCCACTGGTCCTGCAACTTTTCCGCCTCTATTATGCCCAGCGCCTCTTCAGTAGAAAAGGCGGCCCTGTATGGCCTCTTGGAGACCATGGCATCGAAGGTGTCGGTGATGGCAACGATCCTGGCGAAAAAAGGTATCTCCTCTCCCCGCAGGCCGTCCGGAAACCCGGTCCCGTCCCAGCGCTCATGGTGATGACGTATGACCGGCAGTATCTCCCGCGCCGAATAAAGCGGCTTGCAGATATGCTCTCCGGTAATGACGTGTTCTTTTATCGACCTGAGTTCCGCTTCGGTGAGGTTGCCGCTCTTGTGAAGGATGTAATCGTCTATGCCGATCTTGCCGATGTCGTGGAGGATGCCGGCCTTGTGGAGCAGTTCCTGGTCCTCGACCGGCAGCCCGATATACGCGGCGAACTGCCTGGAGAGGTTTCCGACCCTCTCGGAGTGTCCCTTTGTATAAGGATCTTTTGCCTCGATAGCTATAGCCAGCGTAAGGATTATATCTTCCGAGTGATCGAGTTCGCCTTGCAGCTTCTTCAGTCGCAGTAGGGACCTGATCTTGGTTACAAGCTCAATGGTATGAAATGGTTTTGTAAGGAAATCGTCGGCCCCTGCTTCCAGGCCGGTTATCTTGTCATCCAGTTCGTTTAGTGCCGTCACGAGGACTACCGGAAAAAACCTTTTGCCGGCCAGGGCCTTCAATCTCCTGCAGAGATCGAAACCGTTCATGCCCGGCATCATAACGTCGAGGATTGCAAGGTCCACCGGTCTGCTTTCTATGGTTTTAAGGGCCTCGCTGGCATTGGATGCGGTAATTACCTGGTAGCCCTCCCTGTAGAGTATGCCATCCATAACCTCCAGATTGAAGGGCATATCGTCGACTACGAGAATAGAGGAATTCCCTGTATCTATGGTTATATCAGAGGACATTGCGCAACCTCAACCGCATTTCTTTCACCTGAAGGTCTCTTCAATAATCTTCTGCTCCATAAAAGACGCGATCATACTGCCGGAGGCGGGATGATCCGCGCCCCTATCTGCACTGAAGGTTTGGTTCAATGTTCCGCCATGAGAAGTTCGATCAGCGCCTTCTGAACATGAAGCCTGTTTTCGGCCTGATCAAAAACCACGCTGTGCGGGCCGTCGATCACTTCATCCGTAATCTCTTCTCCCCGGTGCGCCGGGAGGCAGTGAAGCACTATTACGTCTTCCCTGGAACACGCAAGAAGAGAGCTGTTTATCTGGTAGTCGGCAAGCTTCTTTCTTTTGTCATCGGCCTGCCGTTCCTCCCCCATGCTGACCCATACATCCGTATACACGACATCGGCCATCCCCGCAGCTTCCTTCGGGTTGCCAAGGACAGTGATCTCGCTCCTTGCCGCCTGCCTGGCCTTGTCGAGTATCACGGGGGCCGGCTCGAAGCCCTCCGGGCACGCTACGGTCAAATCGAACTCCATGAGCGAAGCGGCTTCGATCAGGGAATTGCAGACGTTGTTTCCGTCGCCTATATAAGCGACCTTCAGCCCTCTTATCCTTCCCTTTTTCTCAAGCATGGTCATGAGGTCGGCAAGCGTCTGGCAGGGATGGTGCAGGTCGCTCAGTCCATTGATCAACGGTATCGTCGCACTGGCGGCAAACTTTTCGATAGTGGAGTGCGCGAAGGTCCGTATTACGATGCCGTCCAGATAGCGGGAAAGCGTCCTGGCTGTATCTGCCACACTCTCTCCTCTTCCAAGCTGAAGGTCCGAGGTGTTCATATAGATGGGGTTCCCACCGAGTTGATAAATCCCGACGTCAAAAGAGACCCTAGTGCGTGTAGACGGTTTTTCGAAAAGAAGCCCTACGCTTTTCCCGATAAGCGGGCATTGACCGGCATCCTTGCCTGTCTTGAGGTCAACCGCCCGGCGTACAAGGCTCGATATTTCCTCCGACGACAGGTCCCACAGCGTGATGAAGCTCTTTTTCATAATCATCTCCTAGGAAAGACGGTCAAAAGCCTGTCCGAGAACATCGGTCAGATGGTCTATCTCTTTTTCGGTCACGATAAGCGGCGGCATAAACCTCAGAACGTTACCGGCTGTGCAGTTAATGAGCACCCCGTTCTCCATACATGCCCTGACAATAGGCGCGCCGTCGCGTATCAGTTCCATTCCGACGAGGAGTCCCATGCCGCGAATTTCCGCGATCCTGCTGGGGAACTCCTCTTGCAGGTCTTTGAGTCTTTTTATCAGGTACGCCCCCATCCTCCTGCACTGGTCCAGAACGAAGCCGTCTTCAAGAATGACTTCGACAGTGGCTACCGCTGCGGCACAGGCGAGAGGGTTTCCGCCGAAGGTGGACCCGTGCATCCCCGGCTGGAAGGCTGCAGAGACCTTATCGGTGGCGAGCATCGCGCCGATTGGAGCACCGCCGCCGAGGCCCTTAGCGAGAGTCATGATATCCGGTTTTATGCCGAAGTGTTCATGGGCGAACAGCGATCCTGTCCTTCCCATGCCGGTCTGGACCTCGTCCAGAATGAGGAGCATCCCGTGCCGGTCGCAAAGAGACCTTACGTCGCGAAGGTAGCCGGGGGCAGGTATTATTACGCCGCCTTCACCCTGGATCGGCTCAAGCATGACGGCACAGGTCTCCGGTGTCAGTGCCTTTTCGAGCGCGGCTATGTCGTTGAATTCCACATGCCTGAAACCTGGAACAGGCGGACCGAAGCCGCTTCTCAGTTTCTCCTGCCCTGTCGCCGAAAGCGTGGCGAGGGTCCGGCCGTGAAAAGAATTAAAGGCGGTTATAATCTCGAACCGTTTCTGTCCGACATGCTCCGAGAAATATCTCCGGGCGAGCTTGATCGCGGCCTCATTGGCCTCGGCTCCGGAATTGCAGAAGAATACCTTATCGGCAAAGGAGTTTTCAATAAGAAGCCTGGCAAGCTCGATCTGGGGCTCGATATGAAAATAATTCGAGACATGAATGAGTCGCTGTGCCTGCTTTTGCAGGGCTATGACAACCTTTGGATGACAGTGTCCGAGACAGTTGACGGCCACACCGCCCATGAAATCGAGATATTCTTTGCCGTCCGCACTCCACACCTTCATCCCCCGTCCCTTCCTGAGCACGACCGGGAACCTGTTATATGTATTCATGAGATAACGGCTTGATTCTTCGAGGACTTTCTTGATATCCATGCTTAGGAATAATAACGCACAATTTATCGAAAAATCAAACAGATAGACGCCCTTTTTCATTTGGTTTCAGTCCGGCATAGGCTGATATGGACCGGTCGGACGCGGAAACTGCCTGAACCCGCCCATCAGGTCTTCGAAGAAAACCGTGCCCCATGCCGATCCTGTCCGGAATTGGACAGTAAAACCTTCATAATGGTAGAATTTTTAATGAAGATCGCGATTACCGGAAAGGGCGGGGTAGGCAAGACGACACTCTCGTCGGTGTTGAGTTATCTCTTTGCGTCCGAGGGGAAGAAGGTCATTTCTGTCGACGCTGACCCGGATGCAAACCTTGCGTCGGCGCTGGGGATTCCGAAGGAGGAGGCCGATAAGATCAGGCCGGTCGCTGACCTGAACGAACTCATAGAGGAACGGACAGGCTCTAAGCCCGGCAGTATGGGTGGGATATTTAAACTCAATCCGCGGGTGGACGATCTCCCGGAAGGATTAGGATACAGGATTGACGGTATAACGCTTTTGGTGATGGGCAGATCAAAGGCGGCCGCCTCGGGATGCTATTGCCCTGAAAATGTACTTTTGAGGCGGCTGCTTAAGCATCTCGTTGTGGAAAGGGACGAAGTGGTTATCGTCGATATGGAAGCCGGGATAGAGCACCTGACAAGGGGAACGGCCGGCTCGGTCGATGCCTTTGTCGTCGTCGTTGAACCGGGGCAGAGGAGTATCCAGACCGCCGGCGTGGTGAGGGACATGGCCAGGGAACTCGGGGTGAAGAAGGTATTTGTCGTCGCCAACAAAGTCCGGGGCCAGGATGACATCAATTTTATCAGGGCGGGAATAGACGGTATGGAACTCATCGGCCACATATCCTTTCATAACGATGTAATGGAGGCGGACATGAAGGGGGCCTCTCCTTTCAGTTATGCTCCGCAGACAGTGGAAGAGGTGAGGACCATCAAGGCCGCGATAGAGAAAACTCTTAGTGAAGGATAAAAACTCGCTCAGGAAAGAACTCCTGGACAGGCGCGATGCGATTCCCCCCGAAGTAAGAAGGATCAAGAACCGCCGGATATGTGAAAAGATGCTCTCCCTCGATGAAGTTAATAGAGCGCGTACGCTTTTCTTCTTCGCTTCCTTCAGGTCCGAGGTCGATACATTCGATATGATGCGGACCTTGCTTCCTGCCGGCAAAGCGGTAGTGGTTCCGAAGGTCGACAAGGAAAGACATGTCCTTCTCCTGTACGAAGTCCGGGATGTGGATGCGCTCACGCCGGGATATATGGGAATCCCCGAGCCTCCTGTAACCGTCGGAGAAATGCCGGCGGACGTCAATGATGTCGATCTTGTGATAATTCCCGGGGCCGGGTTCGATGAGGCCGGTAACAGAATAGGGTACGGAGGAGGTTATTACGACAGGCTCCTTGCGGAGCTGAGACGAGATATTCCGGTCGTTGCCCCGGCGTATGAAGAGCAGATGGTCGGTTCGATACCTGCCGAGCCGCACGATGTCCGGGTCAGTGTAATTGTCACTGACAGGAGGGTGATACGGTGCGGCGGCTCATCGAGTGACAATCATCAGTGTCAGTGACCAGGGGTTAGAAGATAAATACTATACAAAAAAATGAGAAATTATCGGCGAACATGTTCTGACGCCGGCTATGCCGGTTCGGCGCGGGATGGAGCATCTTCGGCAGGTACGGTCCCTTATACTGATAAAAGGAGGTTCTGGTAAATGTTCTCATTAAAACTGGAAAAATTGTCGCCGGTGGTGGAGGAGAAGGTCAGACCGTTCCTGGAAGAAATCCTTGCGGGATATTCTGACAACATCGATTCCATCCACCTTATCGGCAGCGCCGTTACTGAGGATTATCATGAAAAGACCTCCGACATTAGCAGCATAGTGGTACTGAAAAAAATGGACCTGAAATTTGTCGAGTTCCTCGCCCCTATGGGAAAGAAGCATAGTAAGAAGGGGATATCGGCACCTCTCATCATGACGCCGGAGTACATCCGAACCTCACTTGACGTGTTTCCGATAGAGTTCCTGGATTTCAAGCATATCCATGCAACGGTCTTCGGGGAGGACATTCTGAGGGGTCTTACCGTGAGCAATACGGATCTGAGACAGCAGTGTGAGCGGGAGGTAAAGAGCCGGCTGCTCGGTCTGAGACAGGGGTACATCTCGTCAATGGGCGACAGGCAGGTGCTGACCCAACGTCTGGTGGGCTCCATTTCCGGATACATGCCTCTCTTCAGGGGGATAATCTGCCTGCTGGGAAGAGAGCGTCCCGTGAAGAAACATGACGTGATATCGGAACTGGCCTCGGCCACCGGTGTTGATACGACCATCTTCAGAAAGGTCCTGGACATCAAGAGGGGCAGTCTGAAACCCCTGAAAGGGGAGATTGATAAGATCTTTGAGGAATATTACGACGCGACTGAAAGAATCGGGGAGATAATAGATGATCTCGTTGTTTAGGCGTCTGCAGGTCATCATGATTTTCGCTCTTCTTATTGCCGCCTCCCCGGCCATTGCCGTCGCGCCGCAGGTACCTGCAACGCCCCGGGACTATGTTGTGGACCTTGCCGGCATAGTTAACGACAATGCGAAAGTGCGCCTGGACGGGTACCTGAAGGAACTGGAGCAAAAGACGACCGCCCAATTTGTGATTCTGACGGTCACGGACCTCGAAGGCGAGCCGATAGAGCAGTTCTCGATCGACGTTGCACACAACAGATGGAAACTCGGACAGAAGGGCAGGGACAACGGGGTTTTGCTTGTGGTGGCACTGAAGGACAGGAAATACCGGTTCGAGATAGGATACGGGCTTGAAGGTGTCCTTCCCGACAGTTTTGTAGGTACGGTGGGGCGTCAATATCTTGTTCCTTATTTCAAAAAGGGCGATTATTCGATTGGAATATTCGCCGCCGCGGTAGCTGTTTCGAACAGGATTGCTTCGAGCCAGGGCGTGGAGATTACCGGTATGCCTCAACTCCGCGATGCATATGCTGAAAAAGCGGGGAAGGGCGGGATTGCTGGTACGGTCCTTGGCCTCCTCTTTTTCGCCGGTGCTGTCATACTGTTTATAAAGAATCCGCGCCTTTTTCTGCTTCTCCTCCTGTCCTCCTCAATGGGCGGCAGGAGAGGAGGGTGGGGCGGAGGAGGCTTCGGTGGCGGAGGGTTCGGCGGTGGCGGCAGTTTCGGCGGAGGCGGAGGCGGAGGGTTCGGCGGTGGCGGAGCATCGGGCGGATGGTAAGGATTAAAGAAATTTCATGTTAGTCCCTTAGAAAATAAAAGCTGGACAAGAAACATGAAAGAATACCGGTTCACCGCAGAGACACAGAGGGCGCAGAGAGTGT
>JBJKPE010000026.1:0-6045 GCA_046706685.1 Thermodesulfovibrionales bacterium
AACTGATCGCGCATCACAGGAATATTGAAACGAAAGAGTGCACGATAGAAGACGCGGTCCATGAATGCATACGGACTGCGATGTTCGACGAAGGAGAGCAAAGGGCCTAGAAAGGTGGACGGGGGAACTCCTGGCAAGAAGTTCTTGACGGGCCATGCATTATGTGTTACTTAAAGTAGAGCAGTGGGAAGGAGACACTATCGGCACATACCTTGCTGGCAAGTTTCACAAGGGCCTGCTTTTTGGGAGAAGATCGGCATGAAAACGTTTACGGGTATGCTTGAAAAATTGTTCTCTGTAATTATTGTGATTTTCCTGGTGTTCCTCGCGGCAGAGTTGCTGTTCGTTATGCGCCACGGTTATCTATTCCGGCTGGAAGATGTATTCTCTTTCTTTCGGGGAAACTGAACACCGGCAGTTCCGGGCGAAATCCTTTACCGACTTTCAAAATACTGCAGAAATTCCGGATTTTCCATTGTAGTCGGTCCAACGCCTGTTTCGGGAATGGTGCCGGCCTGGACAAGTCAGGTTTTCCAGCATCCGGAACGGGGTCTTCTTGGGTTCGCTCAGAATGAAAACCGGGACAAGTGGATATACGGCGCACTATAGCAAGGCCGCGGTCGCCGGAACGGCCGCTGTGAAAAGAAGGACCGCAATATATTAAAATAACGGAAAGAGAACTGGTGAGTTATGAGCAAGTTTATTCTTTTCTATATGCTTTACTGGCTGACAGGAAACCCTCTTCTCGCATTGCTTGTTATCCTGGCGGTAGTCCTGACGGTTGACCGTACTTACCTGAGCTTCATACCGGACCCGTTTAAGGCATTGCGTGCGTCTTCGCGGATAGGAGAACTCCGGAAAGTCGTTTCAGTTAATCCTCACGACGGGAGGTCCCTCAAAGAATTGGGGGTTCTGCTCGTAGAGAAGGGGAATTTCAGAAAGGCGGCTGAATGTTTCCGGAGCGCGGAGACGAAGATGGCTGACGATCCTGAATTCAACTATTATTACGGTATAGCCGAGGCAAGGACCGGCGACGTCGGCAACGGGCGGGAACTCGTTGAGAAGGCTCTCCGGGATTCTCCGGGGCTCAAATACGGCGAGCCCTATCTGATGATGGCTGAGGTTTACATCGACCGCGATGATTACCGTAATGCCCTGCCACTGCTCGAAAAGTTTGTGGGGATACATTCTTCCAGTTCAAGGGGCTTTTACCGTTTGGGCCTTGTAAAAATGAAACTGGGCATGAAAGATGAGGGCATCTCCAATCTCAGGAAGTCGGTAAAGGTATTTAAGTCGGCTCCTCTTTTCAAACGCCGCGTGGACAGGAAGTGGGCGTTAAAGGCACGAATCCTGATTGCAAAGGAGGCATGAGACGGATGAAGGACCTGCTGTGTTATCCGTTGCAACCTTCTATCACGTCATGTAGGACGGCACTCAATTCCTCGATCTGGCATGGCTTGCAGAGAAAGCCTCTGAACCCGTAATCTCTGAAGTTGGATGTGACCGGATCATCCGAGTACCCGCTGAAAACGACCACCCTGACAGCCGGATCGTCATCAAGGAGTTTCCTGGCCGTTTCCCTGCCGCCCATCCCGCCGCGCACTGTGAGATCGGTGATAACGGCGGCGAAAGGGCGTCCCTCCTGTACGGCGTTTCTGTAAATTTCTATCGCCTCTTCTCCGTTGGAAGCGGATTCAACCTCATACCCGAGCTGCTTCAGCATATTGACGGTTACGAAGCGTACTATTTCCTCGTCGTCCATGAGAAGGATTCTCCCTTGCCCGGTAAGAAGTCTCTTTGCCGGAGTCTTTATAATCGGCAGTTGTTCCACGGACGCCGGCAGATAGATATGAAAGGTTGTCCCTGCGCCCACCTCTGATTTCACCTCTATATGGCCGCCGTGCTTCTTCACGATGGAATAGCCGGTGGCGAGGCCGAGACCGCTCCCCTTCTGCTTCGTTGTGAAGTAGGGGTCGAATATCTTTGAAAGCAGGGCTTCAGGTATGCCGCCCCCCTGGTCTGTTATCGATATCCTTACGTAATTTCCGCCGGGAAGCGGGATAATGTCCCCTTCCTCAATCACTATGTTGGCACATCGCACATGAATCGCTCCCCCGTAAGGCATGGCCTGGTCGGCATTGATGAGCAGGTTGTTCATCACCTGGCTGATCTGGCCGGCGTCCACTTCAACGTGCCGGATGTCATCCGGGATGGAAGTGATGTATTTCACGTTGGAACCGCTGAGACTGAAGAGACATGAATCCCTGACGATCTCCCCGATAGAGACGATTTTCTTGACGGGCTCCCCGCTTCGGGAAAAGGTGAGCAATTGCTGAGTAAGTCCCTTTGCCATTACACAGGCTTTTTCCGCCTCCAGCAGCCTATCGTAGACGGCATTCCCCTCGTCCGTGTTCAGCTTTGCCAGGGAAATGTTGCCGAGGATTCCGACGAGCAGATTGTTGAAATCATGGGCGATGCCTCCGGCAAGCACGCCGAGTGACTCCAGTTTTTCCACTTTCAGGAACTCTTCCTCCATTTTTTTGTTGTCGGTAATGTCCCGCCATATGGCATGCAGATAAGCCTTGTCGGACAAGACCAGCTTCTGCGCGATTACCTGAACGTCGCGTATCTGCCCTTCCTTTGTCTTGTGCTTGACCTCAAACTGGGACTTCTCGGTTTTCAGAATGTTCATTATACTTTTGCGTATTTCCGCATCGCTTTCGACCGGATCGATGTCCGAGATCCGGAGATGATCAAATTCTTCCCTCGTGTAACCGAGCTGTCGGTGGACCGCCTCGTTGAATTCGACGGGAATACCTTTTTCGTCAATGAGCAGGATCCCGTCCGGGGACTGCTCAAACAAAGTGCGGTACCTGGTTTCCGCCTCACGGAGTCTCTCTTCCGCCTGCATCCTTTCGAGTTCCGCTGAGGTGCGGGTGGCGAAGATGCTCAACATGGATTCCGCCATGAGAGGATTATCCAGGGGCCTCCTGTCCATCACGTTCATGATCCCGATTACGTTCCCGGATGAATCAAAAAGAGGCGTGCCTATGAAGCTTTCGATCTTCATCTCTGCGAGCCAGGGATTATTCGGGAAGATGTGCCGGAGGTCACGCGGGTACGAACGAAGTTTCTGGTTCAGTACATTTTCGCAGGGGGTGCCGGCCAGCGAATACTCGAAGTTTTCCGCCGTCCTGCCGAAGGCGGCTACGGCTATGGTCCGGACGAAATCGGTTCTGCCCCTGACCAGCTGACCGATGATTACATGATCTGCATTCAGTATTTCCGACAGATACTTTGCCACGGATTGAAAAAAGACATCACCGGTTGCGGCCGAAAGTCTTTCGGCTATTTCGCGCAGGGCGTTTTCCATTTTTTTGCGGCCGGTTATATCGCGCACCAGCTTGATCACGGAGACAATGGTTCCGTCGGCGTCCCTGAGGGGAGAAGTGGTAATTTCGAGATGCTTCGGCCCTGTCGTGGAATCCAGATTCTTCACTGCCGTATGTGTCCTCCCCGTTTTGAGCGTAAGGGCTGTCGGACAATCCCCGCAGACGTCTCCACGATGTGAAATCGCCTGATAGCAGTAACTGCCGACATGGTCACCGATTGTGTCTTTCGAGACACTGTTTTGATAAAGGATCTTGAGGTCCCTGTCCTGAATGATGATGCCGTCGCCGATGCTTGAGATAACCGCTTCATTCTTTGCCTTTTCCTCGCCGGCCTTTCTCAGAGCCTCCCTGAGCATATTGTCCGCATGCCTGCGTTCGGAGATATCCCTGCCCACACCGGTAATCCAGAGGGGTTCGCCGTCATCGTCTTTCACTAGTACTCCTTTCCAGTGGTAGGGAATCAGAGTCCCGTCTGCGCAGATGATTCCGGCTTCAAGCTCGGCCTCGCCGAGAGCAATGCATTTTGAAATCGCCGCTCTGACCAGATGCTGCTCTTCCGGGGCAAAGAAAGTGAAGGCCGGTTTTTCGTGCAGCCCCTCCGGGGGGTAGCCAGTCACGACCTCTACAGCTTTATTCCATTTAACGAGGCTTCCCTGCAGATCGATTACATAAATGATGTCCGAAATCGCGTTCATTATGCTCTGCAGTTCACGGGAAGTCCCTGCGAGTTTTTTTCGCCGCGCAGCAGTTTCGTCCGCCAATGTCTCATCTTCCGGGCGGTCCGGATTCTTGGCCCTGTTTTTCATAATGAGGTCCTGTTAAAGCGCAACTTTCCCATGGATGATTATAATATCCGCGTATCTTTTTTTGAAAGGCGTACCCAGGTTGATGACTGCCGGAGTTCAGGGCGGCTTCGGCGTGACGTACGTCGGTATCTTACGGCGCGGCCGCCGGGAGAAATCTTTTCCTCAGCTCCCTGACGGCATCCGCAATGATCTCTACTGCCTCTCTAATCTCTTCTTCGGTATTGTCTTTCCCGATGCTCAACCTGACCGAAGAGAGAGCTTCTTCATCGGACAGACCCATCTGTTTCAAGACCGCGGAGGGAAGACTTTTGCCGGAATGGCATGCGGACCCGGAAGAGACAGCTACCGCGCCCCTTATCCTTTCGACGAGGTCGTCCGAACGAATTCCCGGAATTGTCACATTAAGGGTGTTAGGCAGTCTCTGTTTTTTGTGGCCGTTCAACAGCAGGCCGGGTACCTCCGATGTCAGACCGTCGAGGAGGATATTTCTCAATCGGCCGGTATGAGCGACTCTCAAATCGATGTCTCTCCTGGTGAGGAAGCATGCCTTTTCTAGCCCGACTATGCCGGCGACGTTTTCGGTGCCGGGGCGCAGCCCTCCCTCATGTCCCGCTCCGAAAAATATGGCGTTTATTTTTGTGCCGGTCTTTACATAGAGAGCGCCGGCACCTTTTGGGCCGTAAAATTTGTGCGCAACGATGGTCATCATATCTGCCGGGGTGGATGAATGAGCAAAGTGCATCTTGCCCATTGACTGTGCAGCGTCCGTGTGGAAAGTCGCCCCGCTTTCATTTGCTACTGCCTGAATTTCGTGGATGGGCTGAATTACGCCTGTTTCGTTGTTGGCATGCATAATAGAAATGAGGATCGTATGTTCTTCCCTGACGGATTTCCTGAGTTCATCCAGGTCGACAATTCCGTCGCGGTCCACGGGGACATAGCTGACCCTGAAGCCCAGGGACTGCAGATGCCGGCAGGTATTGATTACCGAGGGATGCTCAATAACCGAGGTCACGATGTGGCCCTTTCTGTGAAACAACGCGGTTCCCAGGATCGCAAGATTATTGGATTCCGTGCCTCCCGATGTGAATACTATTTCCTCGGGGCAGGCGCCTATGAACCCGGCTATACGGACACGGCAGTTTTCGATGACTTCCCGCGCCTTTTTGCCCGGCAGATGAGTACTTGAAGGGTTCGCAAAATCCCTCTTGAGTGAAGAGAAGATGGCATCTGATACCTCGGGGTCGACAGGCGTAGTGGCGTTATTGTCGAGATATATCATCAATCCTATTATATCATGACATGTCCCGGTGAATAACGCGGGGGTCAACGTTGCTTTTCCCGATGAAGGCCGCCATCTTCCGGACGATGGCGGGAGAACGATGATTTCCCCCTGTGCATCCCACGGCGATAGAGAGGTATGATCTTCCCTCCTTGATATAAAGAGGGATAAGGAAGTCGAGGAGCTCTCTTATTTTTTTCATGAGCTCTCTTGTTTCCGGCTGCCGGAAGACATAAGCGGCAACCCGTTTGTCCGTGCCGTTCAGATGCTTCAGTCCCTGTACGAAATTCGGATTCGGCAGAAATCTTACGTCGAACAGCAGGTCTATGTTCTGCGGCACCCCGTACTTAAAACCGAAGGAAATCAGGGTGACCGTCATGTTCTTCAGTCCCTTCTGAGGGCCGTACAGGGAGAATATCATCTTCCGTAACTCGTGAGGAGAGAACGATGAGGTGTCAATGACCCGGTCGGCGCTGTCCCTGAGGCCGGAAAGGTCACCCCGTTCTTCCATGATAGCGTCCTCCAGTTCACCTCCCAGAGGATGGGGTCTCCTCGTCTCCTTGAA
>JBJKPE010000027.1:0-14692 GCA_046706685.1 Thermodesulfovibrionales bacterium
CAATCAAATAGTTGAATTTTGTCATTCCGGCTTGTCCGGAATCTTTCTTTGTTCTTACGATATTACGCCGTCCGATCCCCGACAAGCGAGGATGACGGCTTACGGTATTATGTTGCCGGGTTAATAAAATATATACTCACGACCTTAGTTTTTCCGACATATCCGAGGCAGGCATGAAAACAAACTTCCTGCCCACCTTCTGCATCACAAGCAGCCCCATATCTTTCAAACCGAGGAGGTCTGTTCTCGCCGTCTGGTAAGTCACACCATGAACCCGTGCATGGATTTCGATCGTATAGATCTCTTGCGGTTTTTCGAGCGCACTTGCAAGCAATGCACGCTGCCTGAGATTCAAAGCTGGATATTTTTGTGCAAAGCTTAAAGCGTGTCTTTTTTCCTCTTGCTTTCTTACAATGTAAGCATGAAGCGTTTCCAAAGCCTTATGTATTGCCTTGAGGTTATAGACAATAAAATAGGTAGCATCATTGTCGTCTATTTCAGAATAAAGAAAAGACCTGTAATATTGGGCGCGGGCGCTCAGAATGGCAGTGGATACGGATAGGTACTCGAAGAGCCAATAATCATGCTTCAGCATGAACCAGTAAAATAGCGCTCTTGCCGTTCTGCCGTTTCCGTCCATAAAGGGATGTACGTAGGCTAGCCAGAAGTGAAGCAAAATACCCTTTATTATCGGATTTACGAATTCTTCCGCGCTATTGCCATTGATATAGGTGCAAAGCCTTTCCATAAGAGATGAAACATCAGATGCCTGTGGGGGGATATGGAGAATTTGCCCGTCACTGGCAATGACGTGTATTTCATCATCACCCGGAGCCCTAAATCTCCCTGCCCACGAGGGGTCCTCCAGTGTATTTTGCGTCATGGAGGCGTGAACATTCATTATAAGCTCAGTTGAAAGGGGCTCCGTAAGGTGTTTCTTTATCATCTGCATCGACATATAGTTGTTGTATATCATCTGCTCAGAACGGTCCCTTGGCTTCCTGCCGGACCTCAGCATCTCCTTAGCTACTATCCTCGTAGTAGCAGCGCCTTCGATCTGACTTGATGATATTGCCTCGTCAACGAGTGAACGGATCATATATCTCTGTTTTTCTTCAGTACGCACCGAGGGGTGCTCGATAAGAAAAGATCCCCCCGCCTTCTGATCGGTAAAATGTAGTTCGCGAAGCACGCAGTCCGGCAGCCAGTAGCCGAAAGGTTCCCCTTTTGAATCGGTCAGAGATATCCGCCTTGTCTGAAAGAATCTTGATGCCTTTAACATGGCCCATGCCGCATCTGGTGCTACGCCTTCAGGCATAGGTTGATACTTGAGCTCATCCCAATACATGTACTCACTGTTAGCCTTCCTTACTATGTCTGCTGTCTTAATTGCCAAATCCGGAGCCATTCTCTCTGTCATTGTTTTTCGCCAATCAGGCGCTTTTTCCGGTATTTTCAAGCAGTTAACCTCCAAATACTAAATTGACATTAATTATTAATTAGATAGTAATTCGCGCAGTTATACTTAAATACTAATACAGTTTAGCTTTATAGGTTATATCTGTCAAGTTAAATACTAATTTTAGAGGTATTAGTAGAAAATTAGTATTTTAGAATAAGGAAAAAGGGCAAACTACTTTTTGCGCAAATCCTCTACTCTTGCTTTTCGATCGCACCCTGCAGGATTTTCAAGGAGTTCCTACGATGAAGCTTTCTGTGAGTACTTGCCGGAATCGTCTGCAACTGATCTTTGCAGACGTTGTGTGCATAGCCGACCGTTTCCCCTTCTTGAGACTGATATCGAGGACCCGGATGAGGTCGTTCTCAAACGTTACCTTGTAGCTCTCGGGTGCGGCTGCTATCGGATCAGGCTCTGAAAATACGCCTCTTCGTTCTGTCTTCATTTGGGTTGTGCCAGTGACTCCTGCCATTTATACTCACCTCCCGGAGGACTTCTGTCAGCTTCCTCCTGGCTTCACTATATTGCGCGTTTCGAATGTTCGCAACTAGTTGATTCCCGGGATATCCTGCGATACAGCAGGCTGCGCCCCGCAAAAGGCTTTTCCCTCTTTTCTTCTTCATATTACGCATTATCGGCCCTTTTTTGGTCCGTTATTCTCATCCCACATATTTCAGTAGGGGAGCCCTGGGGCAGGCTTGCCTGTGTCAACCCGCTCAGACGGCCGGATTCGCCGTAAACTCCGGCAAAGGAATAGGAGCTCGATTCTCCCCACCCGCACCACATCTTTCAGTGGGTTACGATCTGTCGGATCCCCCGCACAAGTCTACCGCTCAACATTCAACCTGTCCCCGTCCAGGAAGAAATGGACATCGGCGGTGTTGACCGCCAGCGATACATTTTCACCGGTCTTCCCTTCAAAGTCGGCAGCGGCCTTTGCCGTGACCCTCATCTCTCCGGACCTCACGTAAAGGATGGTCTCCGACCCCAGGTGCTCGATATGCTCAAGCCTGCCGTGAAGCCGCCCATCCCCCGGTCCGAGAGACTCCGGCCTGATTCCGGCGGTGACGACCTCCCCTGTATATCGCTCGAAGCCCTCGCCTGTCAGAGAGAGCTCCAGCTCATCCGACCTGAATAATATTTCATCTCCCTTTTTTACGAGCCGCCCCATTATAAGGTTTATGGAGGGTGTGCCGATAAAGGATGCGGTGAAAATGTTGGCCGGCTCGTCGTATATCTCGCGCGGGGTGCCGACCTGCCGGATCACACCGCCTTCGATCACCACGATCTTCTGCCCGAGGGTCATGGCCTCTATCTGGTCGTGGGTGACATAGACCGTGGTGATCCCCAGTTTTTTGTGGAGTCCCGCCAGCTCCACTCTCATCGAACTGCGCAGTTGTGCATCAAGGTTCGAGAGGGGTTCGTCGAAGAGAAAAAGCCTGGGCTCCCTCACGATCGCCCGGCCTATGGCTACCCTCTGCCTCTGCCCCCCGGACAGTTCCTTCGGCCTTCTCCTGAGCATCGACCCGATATCCAGAAGCCTCGCCGCAGCCTGTACCTTTTTTTCGATCTCCTGCCCCGGCATTTTCCTGAGTTTCAGTGGAAATGCGATGTTATCGTAGACGCTCAGGTGCGGATAGAGTGCGTAGCTCTGGAAAACCATCGCTATGTCCCGTTCCTTCGGGCTAAGGCCGCTCACTTCCCTGTCCCAGATATATATCTCGCCGTTATCCTGGGGTTCAAGCCCGGCTATCAGCCTCAGTACCGTACTCTTCCCGCAGCCTGACGGGCCGAGGAGTATGCAGAATTCCCCTTCGGACACCTCAAAGGAGATGTTGTCGATCACTTTCCTTCCGCCGAAGGCCTTCGTCAGGTTTTTTATCCTCAATCCGGCCATGTCTATCCCTTAATCGCCCCCGCCGAAAGTCCCCGCACTATCCTTTTCTGAAAAAGGAAGACAAGGAGCACAAGCGGCACCGTCGCAACAGTCGAAGCCGCCGCGATCTCGCCCCAGGGCATTGTATATTGTCCCTGGAACAGCGCGATGCCCACTGGAAGCGTCTGGTAACTCTTCTCGGTCATGATCAGAAGGGCAAAGAAAAATTCATTCCATGCATAAATGAAAACCAGCAGGGCGGCGGTGAAGACTCCCGGGGCGGAGAGGGGAACAATCACCTTGAAAAGGGTCTGGAAGTGACTGCATCCGTCTATCTTCGCGGCATCTTCGAGTTCTCCGGGGAGTTCCCTGAAAAAGCTCGCCGTGATCCAGATGCCCAGAGGCAGAGTGAGGGTGACATAAGGGATGACAAGTCCCTGATACGTGTTCAGCCACCCGACCGACTGAAGTATTTTCCAGACAGGTCCGGCTATGGATATTTGGGGGAACATCGAGACGAGGAGGAAGCTTCCCATTATAACGCCCTTGTATTTTACCCGCAGCCTCGCCAGCGCATATCCGGCAAGAACGGATAAAAGAATCGTAATGAGCGTCGACGATCCCGCCACAATCGCGCTGTTCTTCACAAAATGAAGCAGGTTGTAGTTTTCGACCGCCGATTCATAAAAGTGTAGCGATCCTGATGGAACAAGCTCGGGCGGTATCGCCGTGATGTCGATCCGGGTCTTGAGGGAGGTGTCGAGAAACCAAAGGAAGGGAAGCAGGCTCAGGCAGACCACCAGCAGCGTCAAGGCTCCAAAACCTGCCTTCTCCAGCCGGTCCTTCATGCCTTCTCTTGCAGGATCCTGCTGCCTGTCATTCTGACATACAGGAGGGACACGGACAAAGTAACAAGAAAAACGAGGACCGAGATGGTAGAGCCGTAGCCCATCAGCCCCTCCGCGAATATCTTTTTGTACCCGTAAAACTGAAGGACGTCAGTCGAGTCCGCGGGTCCCCCCTGGGTCATAACGTAGACAAGGTCAAAGACCCTGAAGGCGTCCATCGTCCTGAACAGAAGTGCGATGAGCAGCGCCGGTTTAATAAGAGGAAGTGTAATGCTCCGGAACCTGCTCCAGGCCCCGGCGCCGTCTATGCGCGCGGCCTCGTAGAGTTCGTCCGGGATGCTCTGGAGTCCGGCCAGTATTATAAGCGCGGCGAAAGACGAAGTCTTCCATACGTCGGCCGCAACTATCGCCGCAAAGGCGAAGAAGGGGTCTGCAAGCCAGGCCTTGTAACCTGAAACATCTGAGCCGAAGAGAAGGTAGTTCAGGAGGCCGTAGTTGTCGTTGAATATGAACCTCCACATCTGGGAAGCTACGACAGTCGGAATCGCCCAGGGAACGAGCACTGCCGCCCTCACGATCCCCCGCCCCATGAAGTGCCTGTTGATAATAAGGGCGATGACGAGGCCGAAGAGTATCTCAAAAAAGGTTGATGCAAAGACGAAGGCGAAGGTGTTTGCGAGTGAATGCAGGGCTACAGAGTCCTGCAACAGTTGCCGGTAATTTGCCAGGCCTATGAAGGGCTGTTTCAGCCCCGGGAGACTGAGGATTATCCTGTGCAGGCTTAGGTAGAAGGAATACAGAATCGGATAAAAGGCGAAGACCGCGACGAAAAGTAAACATGGCAGGATCAGAGACGCAGCAAATATCCTCTCTCTGGCGGAAAGGGACAATTTCATTGTAACAGTGTAGTCAAAAAAAAGACCAAAGATCAAGAAACAGGGCCTGCACGCTGAATAAACCCCATCGCTGCAAAGACATAATTGTTTGGCAAAGTCGTGTAATATGTCATTCCGGCTTGTCCGGCCTGTCCCGACCCTCACTGGTAATCTTTCTGATATTACTGACTGCGTAAGGGAAAATACTTTTGCGGTATATATCATGGCGAATTCAAGACCTACTTTCAGGACAGAATCGAGCTTGTCAGGAAGCGCAATCCTTACATGAGAGACCACTTGGCAAAAGGCGTTTTCAGAAGGATTCCGGACAAGCCGGAATGACGAAAAAGACGGGAAACTACCCACACTGCCCTGCGATGAGCCCACATAATTTACACTCTCTGCGCCCTCCGCGTCTCCGCGGTGAACTATTATGGGCTGCCTGATTCCCGTGTCAGCTCAATGATCTTCTCCATCTCCTGCCCTGCCCTCCGCGCCTCTCCTTCTATATCCGAATTTCTGTCGGATATGGCCGAGCTGAAGTAGCGCTGAAGGATATTCGATATCGCGGGATAGAGCGGGCTTCCCGGCCGCGGGTAGGCGGTGAGAAATACGTCCTTCATCGACCTGAACTGGGGATCGGCCTTCAGTATATCGGCGTCATCGTAAAGCGCCTTTCTGGTGGGAGCAAAACCCGCCTTTACCGCAAGCAGCTTCTGTATCTTTTTGCTCGTGAGGAATTTGACGAAGGTCCATGCCGCGTCCTTGTTTTTCGAGTAGCTGCTGATGGCAAGCTGCCAGCCTCCCAGAGTGGAGTAGCTCTTCTCCCCCGGGAAATGGGGCAGTTTGGCTATGCCGACCTTGCCGGCAATCCTGGAGCGCGCCGGGTCGTTCGACACCTCCCACGCATACGGCCAGTTCCTGTGAAACACGGCCCTGCCCTGTGTGAAGAGCGCCAGCGACTCCGGCTCCTCATATGTAAGCTCGCCTTCCGGCGCAATGTTACCGATGATCCTGTCTCTGACGAACCTCACCGCCTCGACGGCCGGTTTCGCGGCTATCCCGGGTCGTCCGGTATCCGGGTTCATTATGCGGCCGCCGTTGCTCAGGATGTACTCCATCATATTGCACACAAGCCCCTCGTATTGTTTAAACTGTCCCGAAAACCCGTTCATAACAACATTATCCGCCGCCTCTCCGGAGGTGATCTTCTTTGCCTGCCTCACCATCTCCTCCCAGGTCTCCGGCGGCCTGAAGCCGTATTTGTCGAGGAGGTCTTTCCGGTAGTAGAGCATGCCGCTGTCGATAAACACAGGTACCCCATAGATGTGCCCCTTGTAAGTATTCGCAAGGACAGCGCCGTCCAAAAATTGTCCCCGCTCCGCGCTCGGGAAGTACGCGTCCAGCGGCATGGCCCATCCGGCGGCGGCGAATTCCGGCGGCCATATGACATCCATGAAGTAGACGTCCGCATCCGGACTCCTGTTTTTAAGCTTCTGGGCCAGAAGGTCATGAAAGCCCGTGGAGGAATGCGGCCCTGTCTCGCGCTCGACTATGATACCCGGATTCTCGGCCTCGAACATCCTGATTATCTCATCCCATACGGCGGGCTGGTTAGGTTTCCAGGTGACAAAACGGATCGTCTTTACCCCGGTTGTTTCTTTCTTCTTGCAGGCGGGCAGGATCAGGACGAGCGGGAGCAGAAGGCAGACAGTCAGCCGCTTGAGCAGCTCCGGACTCCAAATCCCGCATCGATACGGTAAGAATGATAAACACGTTCTTTTCATTTCAACCCTCCGGAAGGCGACGGCAAGGGATGCATCGCCGGCTGTACAGTCTTCTTCGCTATTTCCCTGTAAAGCAGTGGGCGCCTGTTCGGATAGATGACTTCCTCCTCCCTCCAGTTTTGTATATCATCCAGATCTATCTCGGCCTGCAGAACGGCCTCTTCATCGTCTGCATGCACGACGACGTCACCCTGCGGGTTGACTACGGCGCTATGGCCTGAAAAGTAGTCGCCGGGCCTGTTTGCGTATATGACAAAAACCTGGTTGTTGAGGGCGGCCCCCTGCAGTCTTCGCCACATATACTTGACCGGGAATGATCCCGGGACGGCCGAAATATTGACGATGATCCCCGCTCCGTTAAGAGCCAGGACACGCCAGACTTCGGGGAAGGCGGCGTCAAAACAGATGGTGATTCCTACCTTTCCGAGAGGAGTATTGAAAATCTTCAGCTCCCGGCCGGGGACGAAATTTTCTGTCCAGTGCACATGAGTCTTGGTATAGCTCTGGACGGTTTCACCGTCTATGTAAGTTGCCATATTGAAATATTTCTCCCTCAGTCTCCGCAACTCCCCGATGATCACCCGGGCGCCCGCGCGCCTGACGAATTCATACATGTCCTCAGATACAAAGGCGTGGCGGACCCTCATCTTCCTGTACAGGAGGCCTTCCGGTGTCCCGGCCGAAGGGTGGCCGTGCAGGATAAGCTCCGGAAAAACGATCAGATCAGAAGCCGCGTATTCGGTGATGATGCCCTTTATTCTTTCGATATGTCCGTCGGGATCATCTTTCAGATAATTTATCTGAGCGACACATACCCGTGCCTTCACCTCGCTTCTTCCTCCTGGTAGCTCAGGAATGCCGGTATATACTTCCTCTTGATATCCTCTTCGATCTGCTGGAGGTAGCAGCGCGTTATTTCGTCTCCGTAAATGCCGTCTCCGTAGCGGTACAGGCTCCCCTTGTCCCTCCTGATATTTTCCTTCACCAGGTTGCTGTCAAGAGCGCCGCTTCTTCTTTTGGCGATCCTCTCGATGATCCCGTGTATGCCTGAGCCGGACTGTGCCGGGTCCTTCACCCTGAAGGCCAGGAAGGGCGGTACACCCAGTTCCACCGCAGCCTGGCGGTGGACCCTTTTCCTGAGGTTATCCTCGACCCCTTCCAGTTTCAGTCTCGGAGATATCCTCATCGCAGTCTGGATCACGTCCCTGTCCAGATAGGGGGCCCTCACCTCGATGGAATGTGCCATGGTGAGCTTGTCCTCTCTCTCCAGTGTGTCCCTGTAAAGATAGTGGAGGTCTTCCCACAGTTTCTCGTGGAGCCTCAGGTATCCGAATTCCGCCAGCACGTCGTTGTACCACGGATAGCCGGCGAACAGCTCGTCTGCCGCCTGCCCCGTATACATCACGCGTATTTTGTCTTCGGAGGCCATCCTGGCAGCCATGTACATGGGTATTGCCACTTCCACCTGGAGCAGGCCGCTCTCCTCGACATTGCGTATTATTTCGGGGATGATGCCCTCGACGAAGGAATCGGTGATGATCGTCGTCTTCAACTCCAGACCTAGTTCCCCGGCCACGGCCCGCGCAGCGATAATGTCCCCGGAGTCCTCAGTGCCGGTGCAGTAGCAGACAATGTTCTTGCCCTCACGCTGCAGCAGCTTCGATACCAGAACGGAGTCGATGCCTCCCGAAAATATCACTCCCAGACGGGACTCGTTCAACCCGGTCAGCCGCTTCTTTACCGCTCTGATAAGGGTGGCCTTGTACAATTCAACTGCCTCCCGGAAATCCACTACGTCTATCTGAGGGAACTGAAGCATGAACCCCTCGTGAACCGAAGGTCCCGAATCGTCGATCGAGAGGATCTCCCCGGGATTCAGGCGGCTTGGATTGTCCGCGCCGTTCCAGAGGGCCTTCTTTTCCGAGGCAAAATAGGTGACAGCGCCGTTTTTTATATAGTAGAGAGGCTTCTTTCCTATTGGGTCGCGAGCAACGACGATGGACCTTCCGTCCGTGACGGCAAGGGTATACATGCCGTCGAGGAGCCCCGTAACTTTTTTAACCGCGTCGAGAAGATCGCCCTGGTAGGTCTCCTCAAGAACGTGCACTATGATTTCGCTGTCGCTCGTCGTCTTTATCTCATGGTGGCGGAGGAGAAGGGTCTTCAGCTTGTCGTAGTTGTAAATCTCCCCGTTATGGACGAGCGCAAGCCTCCCGTCACAGGAGGTGTAGGGCTGTGTGGTTTTTTCCTGGCCGACGATCTTGAGCCTGGAATGCCCCAGGGCGATATGACTTTCCTGTTTCAGCTCCCTCTTGAATTCATCTATCTCCTCCCCACGGTACGTGGGTCCGTCGAGGTATATGCCGTGCGTGTCAGGCCCCCTGTGCTCCATTTTTTTCAGCATGTCGTAAATGTCGCTGGAAATCCTCTTCCCGCCCTCCGTGAAATGTCCGCAAATAGTGCACATTGAGCAGATTACCTCCCTTGCTATGTTCGATTTGGTGACCCGAAATCTCAGTCCTCAAGCCGGCGATGAAGAACAGGTTGAAAATTCTCCTCTTATCTGAAACGATGATCATCTTTCCATGGCTTAATTCGTGAATAAATAGCGTTAACAGAGCAGATCGCAGGGTTTAAGGAAGCTGACAGCTGTTTGCATTCGAAGAACTGAGAACTCTCCTGAGCGTTCAGGTCATGTACTTTTATACCCCAACAGGGAGGCGCAAGTCAAACTCGCACCTCCTCTTCAGGCCAGAAGTATCTCCTGGTCGTCGGCATCGGGGTCTTCAAAAAGTGCGACCCATCTATCCTTTGCCAATACAAAGGGCATCTCCTTCCCGCACTTCCCGCACTTTCTGATTTCGGCCGATTTGATGCCGAGAGACCGGGCGCCGGGTGACGGTACCGGATGCGAAACGGCTTCATATTCATGTACGTGTACATGCTTCATTTCTTCTTCTCCTTTTAAAGGTCCTTCATTCAAAGGTTATCCGAATTCATCGGTGATGTCGAGTCTCTGCACCCGCTGCTGACTGCTCATCATTGGTATTCGGCGGTTATTTTTGATATAGTGAGAACAAATGGATGTCTCATATTTTCAGATACAACGGCGTCCTCTAAGACTTTTCGACAATAGGGAGTTTGCATGAAGATCCTGGTAGTAGACGACGAACAGGCCATCCGGAGGCTCTGTAAAGAGGAACTGGAAGAGGAGGGCCACGAGGTTGTTGCCGCCTGCACCGGGGCCGAAGCGATGGAGTACTTCACCAGGGGAAGACCCGACATGGTGGTCCTGGATATTAAACTGCAGGATGTGGACGGACTTGAGTTACTCACCCGCATGAAAAAAATCAGGCGGGAGGTACCGGTAATCATGCACACGGCTTTCGATTATATGTATGATCTGGCACAGGAGGCTTCCGACGCCTACATAGTAAAATCCGGCGATTTTCGCGAACTTAAAGCAGCTGTCAGGCGTATTGTAATGGAACGGCTTAAGAAAGAAGAGCAGAAAAAAAGCCCTGGGGGGATCCAGGGCCAAAGTGGAGGGTTTTGAGCGTCCTGGGGGGCGCCAGGACCAATGGTGGGTTGCTACTTGATGTCATTGTAGCTCGTCTCTATTAAGAAAGGATTAACTGCCGATTAAGAAATCTTAATAGTTGCAGATATTCTTCGGGAAAAAAGGGCGAGTGATCAGCAGAACCGTTTTCACTATTCCAGTCATAAAGATGCCCCCCTTAGCCACTTCTTAATTGACCCGCCGCGTTAATAAAATCTGTATCCGCCGGCACACTGTCCGTTTTCGCCATGCGATGTTTCTGAAGGTCTTCTTGAAATACTCGATCCAAATGGGGGAAGATTGTAAGTAAGGGATTAGGCATGATCCCTTCACGGAGGAAAAGGATGAATCAAAAGGACTATTACAGGATTCTGGGAGTAGGCGAAGGCGCGGACTTTGAAAATATAAAAAAGGCGTACCGCAACCTTGCCTTTCGTTATCATCCCGACAGAAGTCATGGCAACGAAGAGTTGATGAAGGAGATCAACGAGGCCTACGCCGTCCTCTCGAACCCCTCAAAGAAAAAAGAGTACGACCTTCTGAGGCAAACATACGGCCCTTCGGCGAGGGACCGCTTCAGACAGACCTATGCCGACCAGGATATTTTCCGGGATTCCGATATCGGCCAGGTCTTTGAAGAATTCAGCAGGATATTCGGCTTCAACAGACCGGAAGATATCTTCAGCAGGGCCGATTTTTATGGCCCGCATTACCGGACATTCGAGTTCAAAGGACCCGGTTATTCCGGCCGGGGTTTCTTCACTTACGGGCCTAAGGGACAGGACTACAGGGAAAGGCTGAAGAAGGGAACCGGCCATCCCGTTTTTTCAAGGGCAATGCTGAAAGGTATGGACCTTTTCCAGAAATTAGCGGCAAAAAGACTCGGGATTGATCTGCCGAAAAACGGACGGGATTGGCACGATGTCATTCGGATAACTCACGAAGAGGCCGCTGCCGGGGGCAAGGTGCGATACCTTTATGAGAAACGGGGCAATCCCCGCGAGTTGATGGTCAAAATCCCGCCCCTGATAAGAGAGGGGCAGACGATAAAACTCAGGGGGCTTGGGGAGGAGGGTAAACACGGTGGTGATCCTGGCAACCTCTTCCTTAAGGTCGACATCCGCACCTCCCTTCTTAAGAAAATCCTGAAAATGTTTGGAAAATAACGCAACTGCCGGAGAGACGGCGTTTGTCCTGATCTCTCCCCTCCGTTGTCGGGGGAGAAAAGCATGAAAAGAATCCGCAGATGAGCCAGCCGGTCGGCGCACTAAATAATATATGGAATGTTTACTGTTTCTCTCGACGTTTTAAAATGATATTATGTTTTAGTATGGCGAGGGTGAATGCAGACATATGAAGTAATCATAGTGGGCGGAGGCCCCGCCGGGCTCTCAGCCGGACTCTATTGCAAGAGGGCGGCGCTCAAAACAGTCCTTTTCGAGAAAGGAATGCCAGGCGGCCAGATCGCAATATCAAAAGACGTGGAAAACTATCCTGGCCTGGAGGCGATAACCGGTTTCGATCTGGCGGAAAAGATGCTCCATCACGCCCGCACCTTCGGGCTGGACGTTGTGCAGCAGGAGATTGTATCAGTAAGCGCCGGACGGGAACGCCACTCGGTCCGGCTCGCAACCGGTGAAGTTTTCGAGTCTGACGCCCTGATCCTCGCAGCCGGGGGCTCCGTGCGAAAACTCGGCATCCCCGGCGAAGCTGAATATCTCGGAAGCGGTGTTTCTTACTGCGCCACCTGCGACGGGTTCTTCTTCAGGGACAAGACCGTCGTGGTTGTCGGAGGGGGCGACACCGCCGTCGAGGAGGCTCTCTATCTCGCGAAACTCACCAGGAAGGTATACCTTGTTCACAGACGGAACTCGCTGCGGGCCGGCAAGCTGCTCCAAAACCGGCTTATCAGTGATCCCAGGATCACGGTGATCTGGAACACTGTCATCACTGAAATCAAAGGGGACGGGAAAACCGTTGAAGCCGTCTTATACGAAGATGCCGACACCGGCGAGAAGGGAGAATTCCCGACTGACGGCGTCTTCATCTTTGTAGGATATTCTCCCAATAATAAATTGATACCTCTTGAGGTACGGATGAACGAGCAGGGCTTCGTCATCACAGATGATAAGTGCGCCACGAATGTGCCGGGCATATTTGCGGCGGGTGATCTGCGGCAGAAGTTCGCCAACCAGATAGTGGTGGCTGCAGCCGACGGATGCATAGCAGCACTGGCCGCAGCGCATTATGTAGAGGAGCGGAAGGCCTAGACCACCCCGTCTTGCGGAGCCACAGCCGACTTGGGGGGGAACGGACCTAACCGGCCTTTCACGAGCTGAAGAAAGCTGCGCCACTACATTGTAAATACCATGAGAAATTCTCTCAGCCGGTTTCCGTGGTATTTTTCAGTTGCGCAATTAATTGACAAAGCAACTCCTTTATTATATTATCATAAGAGGGGAACTGCGCAGCTTGCGCAATTCTGAAGGGAAAATAACAACCGAAAGGAGAGACGAGAAATGATACGTGCAAAGTATATAATGTGTCAGAGGACGGCGGTAAAAAAAGACATGCCGGGGAGGGAGGTTGTCTTCAAGCTGATGGCGACAGGCTGCCCGGGTCTTCCCGTAATCGACGACCAGCACGAAGTCGTGGGTGTCGTGACCATGTGTGACATTCTAAAGGCAGCCAAGGAGACCGGCGACGAAATGAACAACATTACGGCCGAGAAGGTGATGTCCAAGGTGCCGGTGACCGCAGACCCAGAGACTTCCATCGAAGATCTTTCGAAGATGATGGTCGAGAACAATTATTCTGTTATTCCCATAGTCAAAGGGAAGAAACTTCTCGGAATAGTAAGCGGCCGGGAAATAGTCGATACTTACGTAGAACCCCATCTCTACACCTTTTTCGAAGAATAGGGATATGCCCCCCTCGCCGTCCGGCAAGGGGGGTAGCCCGAAATCATGCCAGCAGAAGGCTTGGGACGCAGTTAAAAGCAGACTGATGCGGACTGCCTCTTCGGCACAAAAAGATCTTGCCCTCGGTTGCCGCATAATGTTATCCTTTGGTCGGGTGATCATAATCCTGCTTTCGGCTGTTCTTTAAAGCCGGAGAGGAAATCTGGCTCTTGCTTTGTTTTACACGGTTCCTGCAGCCATGCTTTCAAATATACTGAGCGCAAGCGTTATAGGCATCGAGGCCCACAGGGTTGAGGTCGAGGTTGACATCTCTTCGCGGGGGCTGCCTCACTTCTCGATGGTGGGGCTCCCGGATGCGGCAGTGAAGGAAAGCCGCGACAGGGTCAGGGCCGCCCTGAAGAATATCGGGTTTAATTTCCCGCTCAAGCAGATCACAGTAAATCTCGCGCCGGCAGACCTCAAAAAAGAAGGATCAGCCTTCGACCTTCCCATCGCGGTGGGTATCATAGCATCCGAAGGCCTTATCGAGCCCGAGGCGTTTCAGGGTTACCTCTTCACGGGCGAACTGTCCCTCGACGGAAGAATAAAACCGGTCAGGGGGGCTCTTTCCATGGCGCTGATGGTCAGGGATACTGGGCTTCGGGGCCTTATACTGCCCATGGAAAATGCGCCCGAAGCGGCAGTAGTGGAGGGAGTCAGTGTCTTCGGGATGAGGAGCCTCCCGGACGTAGTGGACTTTCTGAAGGATGTCACAGAGCCCGCGCCCTTTAGAACCGATATACCCGAAATAATGAAAAACCTCTCTGTCTACGAGGATGATTTTTCCGAAGTAAAAGGACAGGAGCACGCAAAAAGGGCGCTGGAAGTGGCTGCTGCAGGAGGTCACAACGTTCTTCTCCTGGGCCCCCCCGGATCGGGCAAGACCATGCTTTCAAAACGTCTTCCCACCATCCTGCCGGACATGACCTTTGATGAGGCGCTTGAGACAACGAGGATCCACAGCATAGCCGGAATGCTGAGGGAAAGCCAGTCCCTCCTGGCCACAAGGCCTTTCAGGGCTCCCCATCACACGATTTCCGATGTTGCGCTGATAGGAGGCGGCCAGATACCCAAACCGGGCGAGGTGAGTCTTGCCCACCATGGAGTGCTGTTCCTCGACGAAATCCCCGAGTTTAAACGGAATGTCCTCGAGGTCCTCAGGCAGCCGCTCGAAAACGGAGAGGTGACGGTCTCCAGGGCGGTGGCCTCGATCACCTATCCCGCATCTTTTATGCTCGTCAGCGCAATGAACCCCTGTCCATGCGGATACTTCTCGGATCCGCGCCATCAGTGCACATGCACAACGGGGCAGATCTACCGTTACAGGA
>JBJKPE010000028.1:0-20438 GCA_046706685.1 Thermodesulfovibrionales bacterium
GCATGCAGTTCACCGGAATTATGGCGCGATATATGCCTGATGAACAGGAACAATCTGGTGGAAATGATCGCGATTTTCCAAAAGAACCTGGACACTCTCAGCCGGTATCTCAGGGCCTCTGATTCTGCCTCCCTTGAAAGGGAGTTCAGAAGGGCCCGGACACTGAGGGAAGGTATTGGACAGAATTGAGATCAGCGGGACCAGGATATTCAGAGGTGAAGTATCTCCCCCCCCTGACAAGTCTATATCCCACAGGGCTGTAATCCTGTCTTCCCTCTCGCGGGGGAGGAGCATGGTGAAGAATTTTCTCAGGGCTCAGGATACCCTGAGCACCGTAAGAGCGTTCAGGTGCCTCGGCACTGATATCAGAGAGCAAGGCGATACCCTTTTTATCGACGGCAAGGGGCTTCATGCCCTTTCTGAGCCGTCCGACGTCATAGACTGCGGCAATTCAGGCACAACGATAAGGCTCGTGGCCGGTGTCCTGTCCGGCAATCCTTTCTTTTCGGTCCTCACCGGAGACGATTCCCTCCGCTCGCGACCGATGGCGCGGGTGATACATCCTCTGGGGCTCATGGGGGCCAGGTTGCTGGCGCGATCGGACAACCGTTATCCCCCTCTTGCCATAAGGGGCGAGAACCTGAAGCCGGTTTCCTATCAAATGCCTGTCGCCAGCGCACAGGTGAAATCGTCCCTTCTCCTCGCCGGCCTCTATGCAGATGGGGAGACAGTCGTCATCGAACCGGCGAAATCCCGCGACCATACAGAGAAGATGCTGCCTGCTCACGGCGCCGACTTGAAAGTTGAAGGGCTTAGGGTTATAGTTAAAGGAGGCAGGGAATTGTCACCGATAGATGTTGAAGTGCCCGGCGATTTCTCTTCCGCTGCATTCTTCATAATAGCTTCCCTGATCATTCCCGGCTCTGAGTTGCTGATAAGAAATGTCGGCATAAACCCGACCCGCACCGGGCTTCTGGAGGTGCTTGGAAAAATGGGGGCGGCTATCGAGATGACAAACGTTCATGAAGTTTCCGGAGAACCGGTCGCCGACATCTATTGCGGCGGGACCTCGCGACTGCGTTCCGTCGACGTCACGGGGGAAATCATACCTTCCCTGATCGACGAGTTTCCGATCCTCTGCGTGGCGGCGGCTGCCGCCGAGGGGACGACAACTATAAGGGGCGCCGAAGAACTGCGCGTAAAAGAATCCGACAGAATAAAAGCGATGGCTTGCGAACTGCGGAAGTTCGGGGTAGAGATAGAGGAATACCCCGACGGACTCTGCATAAAAGGCGCCGATGTTATGAGGGCTGCTGAGGTAAGCAGCCACGGAGATCACAGGATTGCCATGTCGCTTGCTGTCGCCGCACTTACCGCCGAAGGGACGACGACTATATGCGGGGCCGGGGCGGTGGATATATCCTTCCCTGGGTTCTTCGACATCATCAGGGGTCTTTGCTCGTGAAGAGAGTCATTGCGATAGACGGTCCCTCGGGCGCGGGCAAGAGTACACTGGCAAGGCTGATAGCTAAGGGTATGGGATTTGAATACCTCGACACCGGAGCGCTCTATCGTGCAGTCGCCCTGGAACTCCTCAGACACGAAGCCAAAGAAGATGAGCCGGACAGGGAGATTGCTGACGTTCTCATGAAGACGAGTGTCGAGTTCAGGAAAGGCCGGGTCTTCTTAAACGGTGAAGATGTGACTGATGAAATCCGCGCCAACCGGGTAAGCCATTTCGCATCCGTCTTCTCGGCAAGGAGACCGGTCCGCGAATATCTGCTGGATATACAGAGAGACGTAGCGATGCACGCGGACCTCGTAGCGGAAGGACGGGACATGACGACTGTCGTCTTCCCCGACGCTTACAAAAAATTCTATCTTGACGCCAGCATTGCAGATCGAGCGCGGCGAAGGACGATTGAACTGAATTCCAGGGGCATAGCGGCCGACGAAGAACAGATCCGCATCGACATAGCAGAACGGGACTGCAGGGATTCGGGCCGCGATATCGCCCCGCTCAGACAGGCCGAAGACGCGCACGTAATAGATTCCAGCGGAATCGCGGTAGAAGAGGTCTTCAGGCGGATGATGGGGGTCATAAGGTCTTGATCAAACCTTTTTTTAGGATGCGCCGCCGCGGCCGGGTTGCCCGGAAGGGGGTCTGACTTGGAAATAATAAAGGCTAAAAGGGCGGGTTTCTGCTTCGGCGTAAAAAGGGCGATCGACATCACCTTCAACACGGCCAGGAAGGAAAAGGCCGGGATATTCACGTTGGGTCCCATCATACACAATCCCCAGGTGATCGGGAAGCTTAAGGATGAAGGGATTATGCCCGTCGACATAAACGACATCGGGGAAAAAGACGTCAAGGTCCTGATTATACGTACACATGGAATACCCGTCCAGGTATATGATAATATATCGGCACGGGGCTTTAAGATAATCGATGCGACCTGTCCTTTTGTCAAAAAGGCGCAGCGTTACACGAAGCATCTGGCGAAAAAAGGGTATCAGGTAGTAATCCTCGGCAACAGGGACCATCCGGAAGTGATGGGTCTTGTCAGCTTTGCAGGCGAAGACGTTCTGGTTGTTGATGAGGAAACCCCTCTTCGCGGATGCAAGTCGAAAGTGGGTATAGTCGTTCAGACCACCCAACCCATCGAAGCCTTGAAAAAAGTCCTCTCCCGCATTGTCGAACAGGCCAGGGAGGTAAAAGTTTATAATACGATCTGCAACTCCACGGCTCTGAGGCTGAAAGAAACTGGAGACATGGCGCGCAGGGCGGACGTGATGGTAGTGGTAGGCGGGAAAAACAGCGCTAACACTACGCAGCTTGCGAACTTGTGCAGGTCTTTAGAGGTTAAGACCTTCCACATAGAGACTGCCGACGAAATAGAAGACGTATGGCTCAAAAGCTCAAAGACTGTCGGCATCACCGCCGGAGCCTCAACGCCGGACTGGCTTATCAGCGAAGTAGAAAAAAGAATCAGAGATATAGGAGGGAAACCCCGTAATGGACTTTAAAAACAATGAAATGGAAAGACTCTATGCAGAGACTTTCCGCACCATCCAGGAAGGAACAATACTCACTGGAAAAGTTCTTGCTATCAAGCCTGACGGTGTCATAGTCGACATTGGCTATAAATCGGAAGGGTTCGTCCGGGCGGAGGAATTGACCCCGGGAGAGCTGCAAAAGCTGAAGCCTGGCGACCCGATCGAAGTTTACGTCGAAAACATAAGGGACGCCGAGGGTGTAGTGAAACTGTCCAAAGACCGCGCAGCAAAAATAAAGACATGGGAAGTTCTTGAAAAAGCTGTTCAGGATGAAAGCCCGGTGGAAGGAACCGTGACGGAAAAGACGAAAGGCGGGTTAACCGTGGATATCGCGGGCGTAAAGGCCTTTCTTCCCGGTTCGCAGGTCGACATCAAGATTACGAGAGACCTGGACAGTCTGATCGGTCAGAAAATGTCGTTCAGGATCCTGAAGATCAACAATAAGCGTTCGAACGTTATCGTATCGAGGAGGGCGATCCTTGAAGAGGAGCGGAACAAGAAAAAAGGCGAAATCATCGGCACCATCAAAGAGGGCGCGCTGCTCGAAGGCACAGTTAAGAACATAACGGATTACGGCGTATTTGTCGACCTTGGGGGGATCGACGGTCTCCTGCATATCTCCGATATCTCCTGGGGAAGAATAAACCATCCCTCCGAGTTCTTCGCCGTCGGAGACCAGATAGAGGTCATTGTCTTGAAGTATGACGAAGCAAACGAGAGGGTTACCCTTGGCTACAAGCAGAAACGCCCGGACCCGTGGGCGGATGTCTATGAGAGATATCCTGTGGGGCAGAAGGTAAAGGGAAAAGTCGTCAGTATAACTGATTACGGCGCCTTCATAGAACTGGAAGAGGGGCTTGAGGGGCTCGTTCATATCTCCGAAATAGACTGGACCCCGAGGCTTAAGCACCCTTCCAAGTACCTCTCGATAGGCGAAACCGTTGAGGCCATAGTCCTCAAGGCGGACAAGGAAGAAAGGAAGCTGTCTCTGAGCATAAAGCAGACGAAGCCGAGTCCGTGGGAGATCATCAGCCAGCGGTACCAGGTGGGACAGAGGATCGCGGGCAAAGTGAAAAGTCTTACGGACTTCGGAGCCTTCATCGGACTCCCCGAGGGCGTAGACGGCCTGATCCACATATCCGATCTTTCCTGGACGAAACATATACGCCACCCTTCCGAATTGCTGAAGAAGGGACAGAAAGTTGAGGCCGTCATCTTGAGCATCGACACGGAACATGAGAAGATGGCCCTCGGCCTGAAACAGCTGGAGGAAGACCCCTGGAACGAAAAGATACCGTCAACGTTCAAACTCGGAGACGAGGTCACTGGAAAGATCCTCAGGATTACGGAGTTCGGCATCTTTATCGAACTGGAAGGCGGCGTGGAAGGGCTCATCTATTCCTCTGAAGTCGTCCGTTCTTCCGGAGAAGAAGAGCCGTTCAAGGAAGAAGACACGATACCTGCACGGATCATAAAGATAGACCTTGAGGAAAGGAAAATCGGGTTGAGCATGAAAAACCTGAAAAGGGGATAGATGATGAAAAAGTCGTGCGTGGTGGCGGTACTGGTTCTCTTCGCCCTTATCATAGTCAGCCTGGTTCTCACTCTTTTCCAGAAGAACATGCCGCTCGGCAGCAAGGTCGCACTTGTCAGGCTTGAAGGGCCGATAACCGGGTCTAAGAATATAATCGATGAGATCAAGGAATACGCCAAAGACAGGTCTATCAAGGCGATCGTGCTGAGGATAGACAGTCCCGGGGGGGCCGTGGCTCCTTCCCAGGAAATATACGAGGAAGTAAGAAAAACGGCGGCTAAGAAGAAGGTCGTCGTCTCGATGGGGTCGATTGCGGCATCCGGCGGCTATTACATCGCCTCTGCCGCTACGCGCATTATAGCCGATCCAGGAACCCTCACCGGCTCCATAGGGGTCATAATGGAGCTGCCTAACGTCGAGGGACTCATGAGCAAGATCGGCCTTAAGACCGAGATAATCAAGAGCGGAAAAAACAAGGACATGGGAACGCCTTTTCGCACTATGAAACCGGAAGAGAGAAAGATACTGCAGGATGTTATGGACAATGTCCACGAACAGTTTATCAGGGCGGTCGCCAAGGGGCGGAAGATGAAAATCGAGGATGTCAGGAAGATCGCCGACGGACGCATATTCACGGGCGAGCAGGCGATGGCAAACGGCCTTGTCGACCAACTGGGCACACTTGATGATGCGATCAGGACAGCGGCCAAACTTGCGGGCATCTCCGGCGAGCCCCAGGTGGTGGAGGAGAAGACCAAGTTTTCTGTTTTCGACATCCTCAGCGGAAAATTCCCGAAAGAACTATCTGATGTGTTGCCGACCGCGCAGATGAAATATCTCTATTCACCTTAAGGAGGACTTATGACAAAATCGGTTCTTATCGAAAAAGTCTCGAAAAGGGTAGAAGGTCTCACAAGGAATCAGACAGAGATCGTGGTCGATACTGTTTTCGACAGTATCAAGAAAGCTCTGCTGAAGGGGGAAAAGATAGAGATAAGGGGATTCGGTAATTTCCGGCTTAAGACCAGAAACCCCAGAAAAGCCAGGAACCCCAAGACAGGCGAGAGCGTAGATGTACCCGGCAAGAAGGTCCTGTATTTCAAGGTAGGCAAAGCGCTGAAGGAATCTCTGAATCCCGAGTGAGTGTTGTAACGCTCCCCCTGAATGCCGGTCCTTTGGTCAGTCAGGGAAGAGCTTCACTCCAGACCTCACATTCAGGGATAGTGATGAAAAAGATTGAGAGCTCTCAGGAATCCCAGCCAATCCGTGTTGGTCCGCGGCCAAAATGCTTTCTCAGGGATAAATGCTGATAAACGCCTGTTACGTGTCAAACGCCGGCAAGGTGAGAAGAAATAATGAGGACAGTCTCCTTCTGAACGGGACGCTGATCGTCATGGGCAGCATGAGAGGAGTGGAATCCTTAAAGTCCAGGGGCGACAGACTTGTCTATATGGTAGCCGACGGCATGGGCGGTCACGCAAATGGTGAGGCGGCAAGCAGCACGGTACTTACTGTTTTCAGAGAAGGATACGGGTATGTGGACAAAGTGGAACATATCGCGAACCTTATTCGGCTGGCCAAAGAAAAATTGAACCGCCTGGCGGAGGAAGAGCAGGGCAGTTTCGGACTGGGCACCACCGTCGCCGGGATTTTTTTCTCGTGCGGAAAAGCATTTCTGTTGAACTGCGGGGACAGCAGGGTATACGAAGCGGACGATTCGCCAAGAAAGATCACGAAAGACCACTCGCTCGTTCAGGAACTGGTCGACAGCGGGACGATTACCGAAGAGGAGATGAGGACCCATCCGCAGAAAAATATTATCACCTCAGCGCTCATAGGAGATTTAAGGACCGATATCCCACGTTATTCCCTGGAAGAGATAAGAATAAAGAAAGGGCAAAAGTTTCTTTTGTGCAGCGACGGTCTGTGGGAAAGTCTGAGCAAACACAGCATGACGGAATGTCTCGGGAATAAGGGGATCAGAGAAAGCTCAGAGTGCCTTTTCCGGAAAACCCTCGACGCCGGGGCCACAGACAACGTAAGTATCATCCTGCTTGAGGTGGCAGAAGTTTAACCGTCTGGTCGTCCGGGATTCTCCTGGTTGAAAACTTCATGTCCTTTTGTACAGAATTGATATTTCAATTTCATCTATGACAAGACAGACTGCAGATTATCTCATTTCTATCATGAGCGCCGACGTCTCCAGGGAAGGACAGAGGGTCCTTCACGGCATTTCCTGGCAATTGAGGCCTGGTGAAAACTGGGCGGTCATCGGAGCCAACGGCTCCGGCAAGTCTACCCTTCTGAAACTGATACGCGGCGACCTCTGGCCCGAACCGGCAAAAGCAGCCAATAGAATGTATTGCCTTGAAGGCGAATGCCAGGAAACCCCGCTCGGCATCAAGAAGCTTATCGGCCTTGTCGACCCCGAACTTCAGGATAGATACATCAGAAACGGCATCGACATTTCCGGGGAGGAGGTGGTTCTCACCGGCTTCTTCGACAGCGTCTGGCTGCAGGAAAGACCGGCTCCTTCCATGGTCAGGGCGGCGAAGCACCTTATCTCGCTCCTGGACCTCGATGGGTTGAGAAAAAGGAGTATTCTCACGATGTCGCGCGGCGAGGCGCGGAAGGTCCTCATCGCGAGGGCGCTGGCTTTTCGTCCCAGAGTACTTTTAATGGACGAGGTCTTCAGCGGTCTGGACCCCCGTGCGCGGAAACAGCTCTTTGACCTGCTGGAAAAAGCGATGAACGGCAATATTCAGTTTGTCCTGGCGACCCATAGGATGTCCGATCTCGGCCCCCTTATAACCCATGCCGCGCTTCTGAAGGAAGGCAGGATTTTCATGCAGGGCAGGAGAGACCGTATCCTTACGGCGGATAATCTGAGGGAGGTTCTGCGCCTCCCGATGACGGCCACGGCGGTCGGTCAGGGCATGGCGCTTCCTTCCGGGGCAAAAAAAGAACCATCGGGGGTAAGGCGCTCCATGATAAAGATGAAAAATGTGAGCGTTTACATGGAGGAGAAGAATATTCTGCGGGGCATAGACTGGGAGATGAAGGCCGGAGAGAACTGGGCGCTTCTGGGAAAAAACGGGGCCGGAAAATCGACATTCCTGAGGCTTATTTCCGGTGACCGCCGTCCCGCTTCCGGCGGGGAAATCCGGAGATTCGGCGGAAGAGGTTCCCGGAACATATGGGACATCAGAAAGAAGATCGGATACATCTCGCCTGAGCTGCAGGCGGAATACGGCGAAGATATGACCGGCGAAGAGGTGGTTATTTCAGGTTTTTTTTCGAGCATAGGACTGTATAGGCGAGTGACTGAGAGGCAGAGAAGGCTTTCGCGGGAATTGATGCATTTCCTCGACATCGAAGAACTGGGGCCCAAGCGCGCAGACGGCATGTCCTATGGGGAATTCAGAAAGGTTCTCATCGCGAGGGCGCTGGTTAAGGACCCAGCCTTGCTCCTGCTGGACGAACCGTTCAGCGGCCTGGACTCGCCGTCGAAAAGGGACTTCGCGCAGTTTCTCGATAAGATATCACGTAACTCGGTGAGTGTGATACTCGTAACACATCACAAAGACGAGATCCTGCCCTCTATCAGTCATGTCATGGTCCTCGACCACGGCAAGATCGCGGCTCAGGGGCGCAAAGAAGAGATCCTGAGAGACGATGTTTTGTCCGCCTTCCAGTTGCAATAGAAATCACAGACAGACTCTGCGTATAAATTGCCTGATTCGCTTAAAGGACTGTCATTCCCTCAAGTGGAGCTCCTGCAGGCAGGCGTCGGGAAACTTCTCAACCAGGCTCCGAATGTCCTCCTAAAGCGGCATCTCCTTGCCTTTGTCCCCTTTCTTGCCGAACTTTCCGAATATCTTTATCTTCCCGTATTCACCGTCAAAGCCTGGCGAAATATCTATCTCTCCGGCCCTCATCTTCACAACAGCATCTGCGATGTCAGGAAATCCAGCCGCGCCTATCTCTGCCGCAGGAAGATCCATAAGTATCCCGAATTCGTTTCCGAGTGATTCAAGCAGACCCATGTACTCTTTATTCACCGTTTTGCTGTTGACCCCCCTCTTACGCACCTCGGCAATAATCTCCCGAAGCGGGACCATCAACCGGTAAAATTCCAAATCCGCGGGATTGGCCCCGTCCCCTCTGTCTGCAAGCTTCTGCACCCTGTGCAGCACTCCCACTGTCAGTCTCTTTCCGCAGACGGGACAAAGATAATTGCAGCTCACGGTCTCCAGCGGCGACAGGCAGATACCGCAGTCCCTGTGGCCGTCGTAATGGTACTTGCCCTCTTCGGGGAAAAATTCTATCGTGCCCATGAGACCTTCCCCTGTTACAATCCCCCTCATGAGTGAGTCATAGGAAATGTCCGTATCGAAGATATTGGCCTCCCTCCCCAACTTGGCGGGGGAATGGGCATCCGAATTGGATATCAGGTTTATCCCGTCCAGGGCTGAGAGTCGCCGGTTCATCGCCGGATCCGACGACAGACCGGTCTCTATGGCATGGATATGAGGGGTCAATTCCCCGAAACATTCTTCGAGAGAATCAAAACCGGAAGCGGAGCCGAAGACGGAGAAATGGGGAGTCCAGACATGCGCGGGCACAAGCACTGCGCGGGGGGAAGAATCGAGGACTATCTTCAAAAGATCCTTCGAGTCCAGCCCCAGTATGGGCCGTCCGTCGGAATTAAGATTTCCCACTTGAGCAAGTCTTTTATTTATCCGCGCCGCAGTTGAAAGGTCCGGGGTGAAGACAAGGTTATGTACCTTCCGGAGCCTTCCGTCTTTCTTGTATATACAGCTTATTTCGACAGAAGGGAGAAAGAAGACATCGTGCCTGCAAGAAACCGGGACATCATCGGCTTCATATTCTTTTTTCAGGACAAGCAGGCCGTTGTCCGCCGGTTCCAGTCTTTCCTCAAGTTCCTTCATCCAGGCAGGGTGTGTAAAGTCACCCGTGCCCACCACGGCAATGCCCTTTAACTGAGACCACCTCCAGAAACTCCCGGTAGACATGTCACTGCTGGTCGCGCGTGAATATCTTGAATGGACGTGGAGGTCGGCTATAAAACGCATGACGCATTATACCATGATGCAAAGGGACGAACCAAAGGCATCCTATTCTTTAATCATGGGTTCTGCGCAGGCACTCGAACCAGATGAGCATAGTATCATGCGGCTAGTGCGTCAATCTCCTCTTCGGGAGCGGCGTGACCATATCAGAGGCCCGAGCTGGCCCAGGATTCCCCCTGCAGTATCAATCCCGACGTCAAAAACCGAGGGAGTCCTGTCGTAGACAAATGTCTGGTGAAACTCGTCGCTCGCTGCATATAAGGCGATGATCATAACCGAGTATAGCACCACTCTTCCAGCCGGCAACGCTGCCTGCCCCTTTCCAAAAGCCCGAAAAAGCAGCAGTCCCAAAACAAAGTACTCGCCGAGGTGGGCGCATTTTCTGATCAGGCCATGGATCATATCTACATTGCCGGCCGGTAACTGCGGCAACAGGAACCGAATCACCGGCTCAATGATCTTCGACGTTTCCTCGGAAGCGAACGTACCCGTGGACATCCAGAAGATTATACACATCCACAGGAAGGCAGGCACCCAGTATCTGAACTTATCGGAAAAGTTCATAACCCTGAGTATATCACAGTTCTTTTATCCGGATTGCCGCACCACGTCGGGCATTACAGGATGCTTTCATGAACACAACTGATCGGAAAAACCTGGTCCCTCAACGAGTCGCATGCTCAAGTCAAGCCGGAGACCCTTTTTTCCCGCGGCGCTTCTGAAACTTCTCGTCGTATGTCTCTGGACTCACCTTTTTCAGACATTCCGGACATATGCCGTGGGTAAAGGTGGCATCTGAATGCTCTTTCAGATAGTCTTCGACCTTCTTCCAGTAGCCCTGGTCGTCACGAATTTTCTTGCACCAGGCGCACATGGGCAGCAAGCCCCTCAGTGTCTTGATCTTCTCCAGCGCCTCCCGAAGTTCGGCAATAAGTTTTTCCCTCTCCTGCTCGGCAAGCTTTCGTTTCGTAATGTCTCTGTCAAAAGCGAGCACGTATTTATGTTTCCCGAGCTCCAGCAGACCTGCGTTGATCTCGACGGGAAATATAGTGCCATCCTTCTTGCGGTGGTTAATCTCCTCCTTTATCCATTCCCCCTTCAACATCCGGCGGATCCTGGACCGGACCTTTTGGGCCGCGTCGGGGGCGTCCAGATCACTGATCCTGCGGGACATCAGTTCCTCAACCGAATATCCGTGCATTTCGGCGGCGGCCGGGTTGGCGTCCACAATTCTGCCGGCCTTCTTGCCCTCCGCCTCAAGCACAAAAATGGCGTCTCCTGCGCTCTCAAAAAGCAGCCGATAGCGCTTCTCGCTCTCGATCACCGCCCTCTCCGCTTTTTTGCGCTCGGCGATATACTTCTGGAGCCTTTCATTTGTCTCTTTCAATGACGCCGTGCGTTCCTCGATCAACTCCTCCAGGTGCCATCGGTAATTCTTTATTTCTTCCTCCGCCCTCTTCCGCTCGGTGATATCCTGCCAGATAGTCTGAAACACCTGCCGTCCCCATAACTCCGTCGCCTTCGTGATCACCTGGACATTTCGGATATCGCCTGTCCTGGTAATGTGCCGCACCTCGAATTCAGCCCTGCCTTCCTTTAACACTTTCCTGATACTGGCCGCGATTTGTCGGGGACTCTGGAACGGGTCGATGTCCGTCAAGCGAAGTCCTGCAAACTCCTCCCTTGAGTATCCGAGGTCGAGATGGGCCGTTCTGTTGAACTCAATAACGGTGCCGTCAGTGTCTATAAGCAAGATCCCGTAAGGAGAATGTTCGAAGATGGCGTGATACAGGAGGGCAGCCTCGTCGGGCGTTTTCCTCCTTTCGGTCCGTACGCTTTTCATATAACTTTTCTCAGATCCGTTTTTAATGGCCACCACGGTCACCAGGACCGCTTAATAATGTAATCCCCGCCAGCGAGACGGTAAGAGCTCTTAAAGACATCTTATCAAAACACGTGAGGAATTCATAACAACCCCTACGGCACCAGTAGAACCGCAGGGTCTGCGTCAATTTTGCAAAAAGGAGGACAGTTAAGGACGGGACGCGGAATGCACCCAGGGGCGCTTCTTTCCCCGCATCATATTTCGCGAAGAGCTTTATACAACCCCGTCACCAGTTCGGCCATTTTTTCGTAATCCAGCGTTTCGGCTGTATCTCCGGGATCATGATAGTTCGGATTGCGGTAAAAAGCGGTATCGGTCACCATGAAGGCGGGATAATTAAACTTCCAGAAGCTCCGGTGGTCTGAAAAGTCGATGCCCGGGATCAGTGAAATGCCGCTCAGGGACTCCACGCGCAGCGAAGATACCGCTTTGAAAGCATCTTTCACCGAATGAGTAAACCTGCGTGAGGATATGTTCCCGACAAATGCAATGAAGTCGCCCTTCCTCGGATAAAAGAGCTTGAATACCGAAGAGGGGTAATACTGGCAACCCTCGTCTTCACAGTAATATCCCAGCATTTCAAGGGATATCATGCCGTAAACCTCTGCTCCTTCCGCAAACAGACTCTGAGCATAAAAATGGCTTCCCATCCTGCTCGTCATAAAGGCGGGCGGTTCCTCCAGACAGAAGGCGACAAAGCGGGCAGTCCTCCGAAGAGGTGCCAGTGAAGCGAGCCTCGCCAGCTCCAGGAGCCCCGCAACACCGCTGGCGTTGTCATCGGCGCCGGGCGTGTCGGAGACCGTGTCGTAATGTGCACCGATAACGAGGATACCTTCGTCCCTTTCCCCGATTCCGGGCACAGTAATGCTCAGGTTGTAATATGTGTTGCTCCCGAATGTAAAGGGCTGTCTCGCTACCGGACAGCCGCATGAGAGGAATTTTCCCTCGATATAATCGGCAGCTTCGTTGAGCTTTCCGGTGTCAACATAGCTTCTCTGGCCTATTTTCTCCGAGAGATGTGACACCGTTTCAATGAGGTTGGCCTTTATGTTCATCATGGATCGTCTCTTTCGTACGCCATTCGATTCCTCATAAAGTATAATCCTAAAAAGGCATTTTGGCCATGCAATGTGGTCCCAAGCTCAAGAAAGCAAACAAATACGCCAACAAATATTGCTCTTTCAATTCCGGAAGATACCGGACAGAGGGGTTCTGGTATAATAAGGACCGTGTTTTTAGCCGTCATTTTAACAACCACCCCGCGAAGCGGCGCGGCCTGGGGCCGGCCCAATCGAATGGGGTAATGCAGGCCGGACAATGCTGAGGATACAGAGTCTTGCAGGACTTCTGGCGCTTGCTGGCCTCGCATGGGCGCTGAGTGAGAACAGGAGAAAGGTGAGCTGGAAAGGCGTCCTGGCCGGAATCCTTATCCAGCTCGTCTTTGCCGGCATCGTTCTGAAGGTTCCCGTGTTCAGGGACGCCTTCCTGGTCCTGAACAGGGCGGTCACGGGTATTCAGGACGCGACGAAGGCGGGCACATCATTTGTGTTCGGCTATCTGGGCGGAGCCCCCCTCCCCTTTGGCGAAAAAACGCCGGGAGGAAGCTTTATACTGGCACTGCAGGCGCTCCCTCTGGTTCTCGTGGTAAGCGCATTGTCGTCTCTCCTGTTTTACTGGCGCGTTTTGCCCCACATTGTGAAGGCATTTTCATTTGTTCTCGAAAAAACTCTCAATATAGGCGGCGCACTCGGCCTCAGTGCGGCAGCCAATATCTTTGTGGGCATGGTCGAGTCGCCTCTTCTCATCAAGCCGTATCTGAAAGACATGACGAGGAGCGAACTCTTTGCGGTCATGACCTGCGGCATGGCTACCATAGCAGGGACTGTAATGGTCTTGTATGCAAGTATACTGAGCAGGGTGCTTCCCGATGCCATGGGGCAGATACTAGTTGCCTCAATAATCAGTGCCCCTGCAGCTCTAACCATAGCAAGGATCATGATACCCGAGACAGGCAGACAGACAGAGGGAAGTCTCAAGCCCCCCATGACAGCCACCAGCGCTATGGATGCCGTTACAATCGGCACGACGGAGGGGCTTAAGCTCCTGCTAAACATAGTGGCCATGCTGATCGTGCTGGTAGCCCTCGTAAACCTTGCCAACCAACTGCTCGGACTGCTTCCCCGCATAGGGGGAGAATCCCTTACCCTTCAGGGGTTACTGGGCTATGTAATGTCTCCCGTAGTATGGCTGATGGGAATACCATGGAGTGAGGCACACACGGCCGGGGCATTGATGGGCACCAAGACGGTGCTGAATGAATTCATCGCCTACGTCGACCTCGCACATCTTCCGGCAGGAGCACTGAGCGAAAGGAGCCGCATCATAATGACCTATGCCATGTGCGGTTTCGCAAATTTCGGAAGCCTCGGCATAATGATCGGCGGCCTTGGGGGAATGGCCCCCGAAAGGAGGAAAGAAATCATAGCCCTCGGTCTCAGATCAATTGTGGCAGGCACCCTGGCAACCTGCATGACAGGAGCTGTAGTGGGCATATTTTGATGGTACACTTTGATTATGGAAGACCTCCGGATCGGTCCGGGCGACAGTGTCCTCATTCTCGGAGCAACCGGTTTCATCGGCA
This sequence comes from Thermodesulfovibrionales bacterium, assembly GCA_046706685.1. Classification (GTDB taxonomy): domain Bacteria; phylum Nitrospirota; class Thermodesulfovibrionia; order Thermodesulfovibrionales; family UBA6898; genus JARRRD01. The sequence continues at coordinate 14,211 of JBJKPE010000028.1, forward strand.
GAAGATTGATCCCTGAGCCTATCGGGAAAGGGATTAAAATGAGACTTTTTTGCGCGTAATCGAACGCTGGGTCTGAAGATGGCGACAGAGGCATAAAATGCCGGGGAAGATAAAATTAGGCATCAGCTCCTGCCTTTTGGGGCAAAGGGTCCGCTACGATGGCGGCCACAAACTCGACCATTTCCTTGTGGATACCCTCGGAAAGTTCGTGGAATGGGTAGCGGTATGTCCGGAGGTCGAAAGCGGACTGCCGGTCCCCAGGGAGGCCATGCGGCTCGTAGGAAGCCCTGACGCACCGCGCCTCGTGACGATTCGCACGGGCGCGGACCACACCAGCCGTTTAGCCAGGTGGTCTGATAGAAAACTTTCAGAGTTGGAGGAAGCCGGCCTCTGCGGATTCGTCTTTAAAAGCCGGTCCCCCAGTTCCGGTATCCGGGATGTGAAGATATATACGCCCGCCGGAGTTCCCTCACAGAAAGGAGCGGGCATTTTTGGAAAGGCCTTTATCAAAAGGTTCCCTCTCCTGCCTGCCGAAGACGAAGGGAGACTTAATGATCCTGTCCTGAGGGAAAATTTTATTGAGAGGGTCTTCGTTTTCAGGCGGTGGCGCGAACTTCTGGAAAAAGGCCTGACTGCCGGCAGCCTCGTAACCTTCCATTCGGACCACAAACTGCTCATTCTTTCGCACAGCCAGGTGCATTATCGGTCGCTGGGGCTGCTTGTGGCCCATGCGAAGGAGCGGTCCCTGAAGGACCTGCAGTCAACGTATATTGCCGCGCTGATGGAAGGCCTTAGGCTAATCTCTACGCGGGCAAAAAACACGAATGTCCTTCAGCACATAATGGGATATTTTAAAAAGAGTATCTCGGCCCGCGAAAAGGATGAGCTTCTTGAAATCATAGGTAATTACCGGAAAGGGCTGATTCCTCTGATCGTCCCTGTAACGCTTCTCAACCATTATGTGCGGATATTCGACGTGCCATATCTCGGGCGACAGTATTATCTGAAACCTCATCCGCTCGAACTTATGCTGAGAAACCACGCATAAGCCTCGTATGATATGGAGAGTACCGGGTAATCAACGATACCCATGTCAATCAATGCAATGGGTCCCGGCAACTCAAATCCGTGGAGAGACAATCATACCCGATACGACGTTTACTGTCGGCGTACTGCTTGAAGGTCGGGGGCAGGGGCTTCGAAGAATCCTAATGGAATTCGCTACGGCGAGCGCATATATCTTTTCCCGCCGGTTGCAGTCTTAATGGGCGCCGGAGTTTTGCTCGACTGGGCTCATCAAAAATGGGATAGAATTCGTTGCAGGGGGATATAATCGTGACAGGGCGAAGGAAAATGCAGGTATGAAGACGTTCAGCAAGAGCGCTGGGCAGCCGACGGCGGGCTATTCCCGCAAAACATCAGTCTTGCAGATAATTGAATGTCGCTGGAACCGCCACCGTCACGTTCTTCCTGTTAACCACACTGTCAAGATTTGTCGCGGACGCAAGGTTACTCCCGGATAACACTCGTCAATGCAAAGCCTCATCTTGGATTCCCCCGCTAACAAACGCCCTCGGAGAAGAGGGCTTTTTGCAGATTTCCAAAAGATACTCTCAAAAAAGATTTCTCAGTAGTTTCCCGAAACAAACGCGGTTTTCGGCTTCCCGAAACTCCGGAGTTCGCCGCATAACTTCACAGGCGCTCCAGCCACTGCTGGTTCGCCTTCCGGCGGGAAGATTTTCGAGGTCGCTTTCCTCCGATGTGAAATGCCGAAAGAAACGCTCAGGGAGCTCGGGCAGCGCAGAAGATGACAGCATTTTTCATTGAGCGTGTGGACGTCAAGTCCGCACTGTCGGACGATTTTGGCACTCTCGATTTCGAAAAAAAACCTCACAACTCCTGGAACGTCTGGACATTGAACTTTATCCAGTTTACGCGCATGTCTCGGTCCTGCCCGTTAGCGCAGAGTTCAGCTACAAAGAAACATTTCCCAACGAATACATCGCCCTTAACTCAGATGGAAAGAAATACGCATCGAGAGCGATTTTGACGGTCTGAAAAGTGCTCGAAACATCTCTGAACAAACGCCCCGGAACGCGGAGTCCCGAAGCGTGCCCTTTACCTCAGAAATAAATCGCGATGATAATTCGGAAACGGTGTAAATGATAGTCATGATAAAATTTTTTCTTGACAAAAATAAACGGTAACATCTATTCTTTCAAATGGCCTAAAGTTTTAACTTTACATATTCACAATTCATCAGGGGGATCAAGGTGAATTCAAGAAGTGGAGTTGACTTTATGAAAGGCAAGTTACTTCTCGGCATAACAATGCTGTCATTATTTTCATTCGTAGTATTTTTTTTCATTCCCTCAACATTTGCAGTTGGAACTCCGCATTGTATTTTCGGAAAAGTCCTAACTTCAGAAGGCATCCCTCCTAATAAAGCCTCGCTGGAAATTTATGCCTATAACGCGACCAAGCCGGATGAAATATTAGACAAATATTCTATAGGGTGCGGATATGACATATCCTTTGATGGCTGGTTATGGTTCGAAATTGGAATTTATTCCACCCCCTGGTCCATAAATGACAGTTTAAGAATAATCGTCATTGACACAGAGCGCAATGAATCCGGCGTGACAGACCTTGTTCTTAATAATTCAGGGAGCCAGCTTATTCCGGATCTGCATCTTTTGCCTGGAGATCACGTTGGCCCTATAGCATCCAATACCTTGGTAGGTGGCATCAATCCCGCCTCCATAGAGGAGGGAACAGCAAGTGTGGTCCTAAGCGCCTTCATTGATGACTCTCTTTTTGGAAACAACATTATTAAGAAAGCCGAATACTTCATAGATACGGATCCAGGTCTTGGTGCTGGAACAACGATGAATCCTTCGGATGGTTTTTTTGACAGCCCTATGGAGGAAGTTACCGCATACATAAATACCTCTTCCTGGGAGGCAGGATCGACTCACACCATTTATGTTCGCGGACAAGACTCTGCAAACAATTGGGGGGCTGCTCATTCGGCAGTTGTTTCCGTCATCGAACCTGCAACTGGGTATTAATAGAAAGAGGAGGATATGTTCAAGCAATTAACAAAGGGGCGAATACCGCTTTTGTTCCTTTTATTATTGTTTGCACTCTTGCTGCCCTCAATAAAGTCTGCATTTGCGGCGGAGATGACATTCGAGCTCGTTCAGGGTCTAAACGGCGTATCCCTTCCGTTTGAAAATACGGGAATAAGCAACGCCGAGCAACTATGTCAATCAGTCCCGAATTGTGAATCCGTCTCATACTGGGATGCTTTGTCCCAGCAATTTGTCATTCACAAAAACGGCACGACTGAAAATAATTTTTCAGTAATTGCCGGCTATCCTTATTTTGTTATTGCGACTCAGGCAACAAGCTGGACGGTGGCCGGAGATATACCTAAATCCGTAGCCTTTAATTTGATGACCACTGCCGGTACTGACGTGAATGTTATCGCGCTGCCTGTTAATATGACCTACATCAAGACAGCCGAAGACCTGGCAAATATTATCCCTGACGTTGACGCTGTATGGTATTGGGACGCCTTAAGGCAGGGATACGTAGGTCATCCCAAAGGGACCGAGATTAACAATTTCGATGTCTTCGCCGGCTATCCGTATTTTGTAAATGTCACCGCTGACACTGTCTGGACTGTTGACGCGGCTTTGAAGGGGTCGATAGGCGCGAATCCCACAACCGGCGATGTCTCGGTGCCAAGTGCTGGAGGCGCGAACCAGGCCGATGACGTTTCGGAAACGTCCGACCATAGCCAGACTCAGATAGCCGGTCCCGGCTGGTTTATGGGTAAGGCACAGCCGGTCGGCCATGAACAGGCGAAAGCTTATTTCGATGGTAGGCAGAGAGAATCCGCCACAGCCACCTCGACTGCGCCTTTGTTGCTTACTGGCGCCCCCTTATCCGCCACGACTTCCTCTCCTGAAATCAACGAACTGGCCCGGGCGCTTCGTTATGACCCGAAACAAATCTACAATTATGTCTATAACAATATCGACTACGTTCCGTACTATGGCTCGCTGAAAGGGGCAACCCTTACCTATTTGGACGGCAGCGGCAATGATTTTGACCAGGCATCCCTGATGATCGCCCTTCTGAGGGTCAGCGGCTACACGGCCCAATACGTTTACGGACAAATGACCATTCCTGGCGCTCAGATGGCCAACTGGCTCGGCACAGACCAACTGTGGCAGGCGGTCAGCGACGTTATTGCAAACGGAGGTATTCCGCTCGAGACAATTTATTCAGATGCAACGGCCACGATGGACCGGGTCTGGGTCCAGGCGACCATCAACGGCGTCAATTATCTCTTCGACCCCGCCTTCAAGACGTACACTTACACGACCAAAATCGATCTGGGAACGGCCATGGCCTACAGCCAGAGCGACTTCCTTGATGCGGCCCTGACTGGCGCCACGATAGGGAGCAACTACATTCAGAACGTGAACGAAACAAACCTGAGAGGCAAGATTGCGACCTACTCAGGAAATCTCCTCGGCGCCATCCGCACCCAATACCCCAACAAAGCAGTAGAAGAAATAATTGGTGGGCGGAGCATAGTTCAGAGCAATCTTACGCAGTATTCAACCACACTTCCGTTTTCACCGGTCGTCACCTACACCTGGACCGATATACCCGCTGCATACACTGACACTTTGCGGATTCAGCATGCGGGGATTGATTACACCTTCAACACTCCCGACCTGAGCGGAAAACGGCTGACGATCACTTATGCCGGTACTGATAACCACCCGGAACTCCGTCAGGATGGGACATTGATAGCTTCCGGTACGGCAACCACCCTCGGCTCCTTGTACAGTTTCACCCTCACCATAGACCATCCATATGCCGCCGATAACGGCACCTACGCGGACCAGACAGCCACCTATAATCTCACCAGCGGCAGCACCTATGCCATCGTGTCGGATTTCGGAGGGATTTCCGATGCCCTTATACAGAAGCGTCAACAACAGCTCGCGATTTCGCAGGCCCAGGGATTGTCCAATACATCGGAGGCTGTCCTCGGCGAAACGCTCAACCTCGCGGGACTCACCTGGCTCAGGGAAGTTGCGTTGACAGACCACCTCATTTCATCACTTAACGATACCGTTTCCATAACCCATCACCGGTTGGGAATAGTGGCGCAGGAGGCGGGTTATTATGTCGACCTCAGGGCCATATACAACAGCTTCCTTTCCAAGCACAACATTAGTACCGACCCAGTGGCCCATTTCAAGACATTGACGCACGCCCTCAGTGCTTTTGAGCATGGCGTTTTGGAGCAGTTGATGGGTTCCAGCAAGCCGGCTGTTTCTACCATAAAGCTCCTTCAGATTGCTAACGCAACCGGCAGAAAGGTCTTTATGGCCAACAGCAGCAACTTCGCATCTATTCAGCCGCAACTGGTGAATTACACACCATCTGACATCACCACCTTGCAGAACCTGGTGAACAGCGGCTATACCCTCATTCTGCCGGACAACGGCCAACTGATCCTGAACTCGTGGCAAGGGAAAGGATATATCTACGAATCATTTACAGACAGCAGCTGGTGGATGGGGATGCAGATCAGCGGGGGCTATTTCGGAGGATATGCCAGCACCACGGGCCAGATAGACCCGTCGGTGCTAGCCGATCTTATCCTTGGCAATATTGACGTGGACACACAATCTCCCATCACCGTTGCCATCTCCACTTCCAAGGAGCCGGTTAATATGGCAACCGGCGCATTCATCCATGACCACACGGACCTTGCGCTTGGCGCTGATGCCCCGCTTGGTCTCTCTTTCAGCCGCTTGTATGACAGCAGTAATAACCTCTCTCAAAGGACCCTTGGCTACGGCTGGACCCACAACTACGACATCTATCTCACCCCTACCAGCGATGGCGAACCAGGGCTTGGAGTACGTCAGCCTGTTGACGCCGCCTCCTTCATCACTGCGCTCTATGTAAATCTCGACCTTTTCAAGACCCAGGACAATATCACTGGGTGGATGACGACGGCACTGAACAGCAAATGGGCTATGGATCAACTGACAAATAACGCTGTTACCGCCCACTTCGGCAACAAAGCGATGGAGTTCATCAAACTCGCCGACGGCACTTACGCATCTCCGCCGGGCGTCACCTCGCAACTCATCACAAACGGCGACGGCACTTACAGCATTCTGGAACGGT
>JBJKPE010000029.1:0-28102 GCA_046706685.1 Thermodesulfovibrionales bacterium
TCCACTCCGTATTGCATATCTGCGGCAAGACAAACGATATCGTGACCTTCATGATGGAGGCCGGACCTACCGCAATCAGCGTGGAGCAGAAGAACGACGTCCAGGAGACGAGGAAGAAGCTGGGCAAAGATGCCCTCATCTTCGGCAACTACGACCCGTACAACGTCCTTGTCTCGGGTGACGAGGAACTGGTCAGGACAACCATGAGGAAGTGCATCGATGACGGCGTGAGCGCTGTCTGGCCGGGATGCGATATCTGGCCGACCGTGCCGCCCAGGAACATGATGGCAATGATGGACGAGGTCAATAAACACGGAGGTAAAAGATAATGGTAGACGAAGCCAAGAAGAAAGAGGTACTCGAAAAGTTGCGGAATGGAGTCATCCAGTATGATGAGGATGCATGCAAGGATGGCGCACAGGAAGCTGTGGACCTGGGAATGGACGCCAACGAAGCGATATTCGAAGGGCTGGTGGCCGGCATGGAAGAGGTCGGGAGGCTCTTCGAGGCGCAGGAGTACTTTGTCCCCGAGATACTGATGTGCGCCGACGCACTTTATGCGGGTCTGGATATACTTAAGCCGCACTGCCAGCAGATGGACCTCGGCATAAAGGGTTCCGTCGTGATAGGCACTGTCGAAGGAGATGTCCACGACATAGGGAAGAACCTCGTGAAGATGATGTTCGATGTCGCCGGGTTCACCGTATATGATCTCGGGAGGGACGTTCCCCTTGACAAGTTCGTCGAGGAACAGCTGAGGACCGACTCGGACCTCGTCTGCCTCTCGGCCATGATGACAACCTCGATGGTCGGCATGCCTAAAGTAATAGACAAGATCAAGGAAAAGAACCCTGAGTGCCTGATCATGATAGGAGGGGCACCGACGTCGAAAGAACTGGCCGACAAGTGGGGTGCAGACGGATATGCGCAGGACGCCAGCAACGCCCTTAAAGAAGCCATAAAGATGGTGGCCTTCCTCAGAAAACTCAGGGAGGAGAAGCTGAAAAAGTAAAGATGGAGACGTTCGCACTAAAGGAATACCTGCGGAGCGAGGGAGCAACTCTCGTAGGGGTGGGAGATGTCAGCCGGGCACTTCCGCATGAGATCATTCACCTCAACAGGGGAGTTGCGATAGCAGTAAACAGGAGTCTGAACCGTACGACTGTGGACCTGCTTTCCCGGCTTCAGGATCTGACTGTCGTCTGGCTGAAGGAAAAGGGGTGCAGGGCGCTTGCCATTCCCCCGGACTCCGATCGCATAACGGATACCTTCATCTCCCGACTCTATAAACTTTTCAGCCATAAGACGGCCGCCACATGCTCCGGCCTCGGATGGGTCGGGAAAAACGGCCTTGTAATCAACAGTAGGTATGGCTCGAAACTGACCTGGGCGACAGTCCTTACTAACGCTCCCCTGTGTGCCGATCGGCCCATTACAGATTCCGAGTGCGGCAACTGCGACCTCTGCGTCAGGCACTGCCCTTCCGGCGCACTCAGGGGTCGCCTCTGGTCCGCCGGGGATCCACTGAGAGAGATAGTGGCCTATGACAAATGCAGGTCTCTCAAAAACGAAAGACTTCTTCTAAATGGAAAGCCGAACTGCGGATTATGCTCCACGATATGCCCGTATTCGAGGAGCGGCAATATGAGGGCGGCTCCCTCCAGGGCCTGCGTGGGGGGCTGAAAAATGTCCGGCGGCCCGACGCAGTGAGAACCGCCGCCGGTCTTGCCGTAAAACCGGAACGACGCCGGGCCGGAAATATTCTTACCAGAACCTGATCAGGCCGCCGGATAAATTTACGGGGCTTTAGTGTACAGACCTGCGGCGGAGACCGCAGGGTTTTTGAACGTTTATTTTTGAGTGTCATTCCTGCAGGCAAGCCGGAATGACGGCGATTAGGCGGGAGAGACAAGAGTTTTTAAAGATAAAGAACACCCAGGAGGATAAATATATGAGTCGCACATACAAGGTAATTTTTCAGCCCGCGGGCCGGCGGGGAGAGATAGAGGAAGGCAAGACCATCCTCGAAGCCGCACAGGCACTGGGCGTCGATCTCGAGGCCCTTTGCGGCAACAAAAAGGTCTGCGGGAAGTGCAAGGTCAGGATCGAAGAGGGCTACTTCGAGAAAGACAATATGGAATCAGGGATGGCCCATATCACTCCCCGGGAGCCTTCCAAGGATGAGTTGAAGCATATCAAACCAGAGGACGGTCCGGGCATCAGGCTCGCCTGTTCCTGCGAGATCCACGGCGACCTGAAGGTCTATGTACCGGAACGATCGAGGGCGGGCAAACAGGTTGTGAGAAAGGCGGCCAGGGAGCTGTCGATTGCTCTCGATCCCGCGGTGAAGAAATACACCGTCGAGCTGACGGCCCCTACCCTGCACGACATGACGACGGGTGATTACGAAAGGGTGCTCAAGTCGCTGGAGGAGAATTACGGACTGAAGGACCTTACATTCGATTATCCTGTGCTCAAGGACCTACAGGACATCATCAGAACCGAGAACTGGATGGCGACCTTCACCGTCTGGATGGACAAGGAGATCATCAAGGTCGAGCCGGGTTCTGTAGAGGTGTGCTACGGTCTGGCCGTGGACGTCGGAACAACCACCTGTGTAGGCTATCTCTGCGATATGAGCACCGGTAAGGTTATCAACACCGAGTCCATGATGAACCCACAGGTCCCCTATGGCGAGGATGTTATGTCGCGGATCACCTATGCCATGACAAACCCGGAGGGGCTGGCAACAATGCAGAACGCGATCATCGCCGGTCTGAACGAGATCATCGAAAGGGTCGTGAGCGAGGTTAAAAAGGACGGTCCCGCACCCGGCCACGCCATCGATGACCTCACTATCGTCTTTAACACCGCGATGCATCACATCTTCCTCGGACTCAATCCGACCTATATAGGACGCTCGCCTTTCATACCGGCGGTCCAGCGTTCATTGGACATCAAGGCACGCGATATAGGCCTGAGGATAAACCCGTCCGCCTATATTCATGTCCTTCCGATCGAGGCGGGATTTGTCGGTGCCGACAACGTCGGCGTCCTTATCGCACAGGAGCAGTATTTCCAGAATGAGATGGTCCTCGTCATCGACATCGGGACGAACGGCGAACTGCTGCTCGGGAACAGGGACAGGGTATGTTCGACCTCCTGCGCCACCGGCCCCGCCTTCGAGGGAGCCCAGATAAAGTTCGGCATGAGGGCTGCCCCCGGGGCCATCGAAAAGGTGAAGATCGATCCTGTCACCAGAGAACCGCAGTACAAGGTGATAGGAAAGGCGGACTGGCACACACACATAGAGGACGGAAAGATCAACGCCAAGGGCATCTGCGGTTCAGGGATAATCGATGTGATCGCGGAGATGTTCAAGGGCGGGATCATAGACAAAACAGGCAAGTTCGTCATGGGTCTGGACACAAACAGGATCAGAAAAGACGCGACCGGAAAGCCGGAGTATGTCCTTGCATGGGCTGACGAGACATCCATCAATCAGGACATCACCGTCACGCAGGGCGATGTCAGGGCCATGCAACTGGCAAAGGGGGCTCTCTATACGGGCGCAAAACTGATGATGCAGCAGATGGGCGTGACGAAACTCGACAGGGTCGAGCTCGCCGGGGCCTTCGGCAGCCACATCGACAGGGAGGCATCGCTGACACTGGGGCTCTTCCCGGATGTGCCGATTGAAAAGGTGGTCATTGTCGGCAACGCCGCCGGTGACGGCGCGCGCATGGCGCTCCTCAACAAGGGCAAGAGAACGGAGGCGGACGAGAGATCGCGTTGGGTGGAATTCGTCGAAATAGCGACGGAGCCCGCCTTCGAAAAGGAATTCATGCAGGCGATGCATATTCCTCACATGAAGGACAAATTTCCCAACCTCAAGGCGATGCTTGAAGAACAGAAGGCTCCGATCGCATCGAGCATCAAGGCATAGGAGAGCGGACAGATGACTCGCGTAGTGGTAAACCCCGGCGCCTGCGGCATGGAGTCGACCATTGAGATAGAGAAGAAGAATTCCAGTACCTACACCGTGAAGGTCGGCTCGGAATGCGAGATGGTGGTGAAACTCGGCAGGGAGATCTCGGAACTCACGATGATGGACGTATTCAAGAGGGTCCTTGATAACCCGGTCTATACCAGGGCGGCAACGTGCCTCAAGCATGTTGCCTGCCCCGTGCCCGCCGCTATACTTAAGGCACTCGAGGTAGAAGCGGGCCTGAACGTGCCGAAGGACGTGAGTATAAGGTTCGTGAAGGAGCCCGAATGATATTAATAGTTTTGAGATCATTACTCGGTCAACCAAGAACCTTAAAAGTTGTCATAGTGAAGTGATGGTAGATGAGAATACTTTTGCCGGTTATTGTCTACTGCGTTTGGGCCGCTTTTTGCTGGAGAGTAATCCTCCACGCCCTTGTCTGGCACAGGGCTGCCGCGGGAGTGAGACGCGGTATTGGCCGCCCTCACAGCGGATCGTTGAAAGTATGGGCGGAAACAGCGGCGGACGTAGTCTTTTTCAGGAGGCTTTTTCGTGAAAACGGCTTGCTGTGGATCAGCGCGTGGACCTTTCACATTTCGTTTCTCCTCGTGGTGGTGAGGCACCTGAGATACTTCATGAACCCGGTCCCGGAGTGTATAGTCGATCTCCAACTCCCCGGACTCATTGCGGGGTATGTACTCCCGCTCTCGACAGTTGCGATAGTTCTCATAAGAACAGCGGGCAGAGAGAGATACATTTCACGCCTGAATTATTTTGTTCTGGGGCTCGTATTACTTATCGGCGTCACCGGTCTCCTGCTTCACGTATTCAGGTCCGACCTGGTGGGGGTAAAAGAGTTTGTCCTGGGTATTTTTACGTTCTCCCCTCGTCCCGTTCCGCACAGTCCGCTGTTCATAATACATTTTCTCCTCGTCCTTCTCCTGGTCCTTTCCCTGCCTTTCCATCTCTTCATCGCCCCGGTCATCATGCATGAGGCAAGACGGCGCGAGGCAGCGCTGAAGACGGTGATACATGAAAAATAAGTCTGAAAGGATCCCCCCCGGAAAAACCGTCGGCCGCGCCAGGGTGCGTGACAGTTTCACGGAAATTCTCAGCCCCGTCCAACTCATGGAACTCGACGCCTGTACGCAATGCGGTCAGTGCCTAAAGCACTGTCCCGTGCAGGATGTCACAGGTAATCCCTCGATTTCACCTCCCGAAAAGATCCGCATTTTCAGGGAGTTCATTAAGGCCACTGAAGGCCTCAGGGGAAGGCTCTTCGGCAAAGGCGTCGACCCCGGGCTGCTCGAAGATTTCACCAAAGCAGTCTATGAGTGCACGACCTGCGGCGCCTGCGGTCAAAACTGCACGGTGGGCATCTTCACTCAAAGGCTCTGGCCGGCTCTCAGGAGAGAGATGGTGAGGCGCGGCCTGGGTCCCCTCGGCAACCAGGCCGAGATACCCGGCCATATCATGCACACGGGAAACCCTTACAATAAGCCGGCCCTGGAAAGGTTCAGCCCATGGTTTCCGGCTGACATCAAGATAGCGGACAAAGCGGAAATAGGATATTATGCCGGATGCACCGGCTCGTATGAAGCGACTCCAATGGTAAAAGGGGATGTGTCGGTTATAAGCGCGACAGGTGAGCCCTTCACCATGCTGCCGGCCGAAGAAGAGGTCTGCTGCGGCTTCCCCCTCTTCATCACCGGACAGCACGACCTCCTCGAAGACCTGACTAAGAGGCTCGTCGGCGCTTACAAGGCAAAGGGTGTGAAGACACTCCTCTGCTCCTGCCCCTGCTGCGTGAACATAATGTCACGGGACTGGCCGGTTTTCTATGGAAAGGATCTTCCCTTCAGGATACGGCACATCACGCAGTTCGTCGCCGACGCGGTCGGGAGAGGCAAAGTCACTTTTGGAAAGGAACTGCCTGAGAAAGTAATCTATCATGACCCATGTTATCTGAGCCGAGGGGTCGGGGTGATCGAGGAGCCCAGGGCTGTCCTCAGAAGCATCCCGGGGGTCCGGGTACTTGAATTCGACCGGCACGGACTTGAGTCGAGGTGCTGCGGGGCCGGGGGCGCCGCGCGAAAGATATTCCACGAAAATGCGATAGCCATGGCCAGGCTCACGATAGACGAGGCGGTCGCAAAAAAAGCCGACCGTCTTATCCTGAGCTGTCCGGCCTGCTATGCCAAGGTGAATGAGGCCATGGAAGGATATGAAAAACAGATACCGATCACCGACATCATGGAACTTTTCTCACAGGTCATAAGGAGAGAATGATATGGGTCATTTCACTATCCGCTGCAGGAAATGCGGCACGGAGTTGGAGAAAGTCTACTGCGCCTTCTGCGAACACTGCGTCGATGCTCTGCTCGTAACGGAATACAGGGAAAAAACTTTCAGACATGAGAAGGAAAAAGGCATATGGGGCTTCAACTGGCTCCCGATACATGCACCGTCTTTCAGCCAGCCGGGACCGGTTGTCTACAGATCGAAAGGACTCGCCGGACGTCTGGGTCTGGATAGCCTTTACATCGCCTTTAACGGCTACTGGCCGGAAAAGGGGGCTCTGCTCCAGACCTGCACTTTCAAGGAGTTCGAAGCGGCAGTGGTCCTCCAGAACGCCGTCGAAAACGATGTCGACGGCCTTATCGTAGCGTCCGCCGGAAATACAGCCAGGGCCTTTGCGCACCTTTCAGTCACATCCGGATTTCCGGTTGTGATCGTGGTGCCTACGGCCTGCCTTTCTGAGATGTGGTACCTTGAGAGCTCTTCGATGGTGCCGACCTTCGCGGTGTTCGACGGTGATTACTCCGACTCGATCGACGTTGCAAGGAGGATATCCCTCGTCGCCGGTTTCCCCTTCGAAGGCGGCGTCAAGAACATAGCCAAGCGTGACGGTCTGGGCGCCGTGCTGCTGACAGCCGTCCCGGAGATCGGAAGGCTTCCGGACCATTATTTTCAGGCCGTCGGAAGTGGAACGGGTGCAATAGGCGTTTGGGAGATGGCGGAAAGATTCCTGAAGGACGGCAGGTTCGGCACGCGCCTTCCGATGCTTCACCTTGCACAAAACCTGCCCTTCGCCCCCATGACAAAGGCCTGGCAGAAAAAAAGCAGAGAGCTTTTCCCAGGTGACCTGGCCCCGGAACTCATATCCATGATCACGACAAGGGTGCTTTCCACGCGTTATCCTGCGTACTCGGTCAAAGGGGGTATCTACGATGCCTTGAAAGCAACAGGTGGAAAGATGTATGGTATTGAAAATGAGGAGGTCTATCGCGCAATGGACATGTTTCAGGAGGCCGAGGGAATCGACATCGTACCGGCTGCAGGAGTGGCGGTGGCCGCGCTGCGTAACAGCGCAGTGGAAGGTATCGTGGGGCGGGGCGACGCCATCCTTCTGAACATCACCGGAGGAGGAGAAAAACGCCTCGCGAAAGATCATAAGACCTTCGAAGTACAACCGCAGCTGATATCCAGAAGAATCTCCTCTCAGGAGATGGAGGATGTGGTATGCAGCACCCTGAAGAAGAACTGATAGAAATATTGAAGAAGGCCGGAGTCGATTTTACCGCCTCCCTGCCCTGCGAGAAGATCAAAGGTCTTCTCACGATGGTAGGCGAAGAGTTCGTTCACGTCCCTCTCACGAGGGAAGAGGAAGGGGTCGGGATTTGTGCGGGGGCTGCACTTGCCGGGAAGAAGCCGGCCATGTTTGTCCAGAGTTCCGGCGTCGGCAATATGATCAACGCTCTTCTCTCACTGACCGATTTTTATGAACTGCCCCTTGCGCTCTTCGTCAGCAGAAGGGGCGTCTACAAGGAGAGGATCGAGGCCCAGATCCCGATGGGCAAGAGGCTCCCGGGAATTCTCAAAGGCGCCGCCATACGGCACACGGTTATCAATTCCCGAGAGGATTTCAGACTGGTAAGGGAGAGGCTGGATGAAGTTTACAGGAAGAACGAAATACACGCTTTTCTGCTCAGCCCGGCCCTTTGGGAGGAATCCTGCGTCCCATCGGCCCCTCAGTCGGAGCAGTGCCCCATATCCGCCAACGTAATACCGGAACCGAAGGGCGAAATGGTTCCAGTCTTTACCCGTTACCAGATCATAAAAATAATCGCCCCTTATCTCTCTTCGAAAGTCGTGGTCTGCAACCTTGGCATTCCGTCGAAGGAGCTCTTCTCGCTCAAACACCAGCCTTCCAATTTTTATATGCTCGGGAGCATGGGCATGGTGACGCCCATCGGGCTGGGCCTGAGCCTTTCGACAGACAGGGAGGTAATCGTCATCGACGGTGACGGCAGCCTGCTTATGAATCCCGGGACACTGGCCACGGCCGCGCACTCGGCCCCGTCCAATCTGACTATAATCGCGGTCGATAACAGCGCCTACGGTTCAACGGGCAGCCAGCCGACGCTTACGGGCTCCTGCGTCGATCTTGAGCTTGTGGCCAGGGGGTTCGGAATAAAAAGCACCGTCAAAGCGGCGACTGAGGAACAGATCGTCCATGTCATGAAAGCAGGTCATAAGGGCCTTCGTTTCATCCACGTCCTCGCCCTCCCCGGAAACGAGGCGGTCCCGAATATTCCCCTTCACCACCTGGAGATAAAGAAGTCGTTTCACGCATTTCTCAAAAGAAGATAACCGTGGCGTCTGTGCTATAATTTCGTAGTCTCATGGACACGGTCGATAAATTAAAGGTACTCTCCGAGGATTCCCGGTATGACCTGGCCTGCGCGTGCGGCACTGCGAGAGACGACCACCGCAAGAGGGGCTCCGAGGGCAAATGGATTTACCCCGTAGCACTTCCGCAGGGCGGCTATTCGGTCCTCTTCAAGACACTGCTTTCAAACGCCTGTGCAAACGATTGCAAGTATTGCCCGCTCAGGGCCGATACCGGCGTACAGCGCTGCACCCTTCAGCCGGAACAGGTCGCTTCAATTTTTATGGAATATTTGAGGAAACGCAAGGTATTCGGTCTCTTCCTCAGTTCCGCCGTCATCAATAATGCGGATTACACAATGGAGAAGATCAATGCCGTTGCCAGACTGCTCAGGTACAGGCATGCTTTCAGAGGGTATATCCATCTCAAGATCATCCCCGGAGCCTCCGACGCTGCTATAGAGGATTCTCTGTCCCTTGCCACTGCTGTATCGCTGAACATTGAGACCCCCGGGAAAAAACATTTCGAGCGGCTGTCAAACAGGAAGGATTACGAAAGGGATATCCTCCGTCCCCTCCAACTCATGGGGCGTCTCACTTCGCGCGGCATGAAGTTTTCCAGAGTCAAATGCACCACTCAATTCATTGTGGGCGCCTCCGACGAGACAGACTCGGAGATTGTAGGCTCAATGTCCGATCTTTACAAGAAACTCAATTTCAAGAGGGTCTACTTCTCGGCATATCAGAAAGGCCTGGGGGACCCAGGCATCCCCGGTGAAAAGATATTTCTCACTAATCCCGGGGAGACCTTTGTTCGCGAACACCGCCTATACCAGGTCGATTTCCTCCTGCGCAAATACCGGTTCGGCCGGGAGGATATTCTCCTGGGCCAAGACGGTAACCTCAGGCTTGATAAGGACCCCAAGGAATTGTGGGCGGACGGCCATCCCGAATACTATCCGGTAAGGATCAACAGGTCGGACAGGGAGACTCTGCTCAGGGTACCCGGCATAGGACCCGAGACAGCGAAAAGGATACTTGACATGCGCCGGGAGAGAAGGCTCAGCCGGATAGAGGACATGGGTATAAAGGGAAAAAGAGCGGAGAAGATAAAGGAATATGTCATTTTTGAATGATGAACACTGTTCTTTTGAAACTCCAGGGGTCCGGAGGATAAGAAAGTGAAAAGACTTTTTCTCAGGAAGACGCTTGCAGAGTTGACGGTCGAAGCCTTCGCCGAAAGCCGCGGACTCAAACGTTCGCTCGGCCCCGTCACGCTGGTGCTTCTCGGGATCGGCGTTATTGTAGGTGCGGGCATATTTGTCCTGACAGGCCATGCGGCGGCCCAGATGGCAGGGCCGGCAATAGTCCTCTCCTTCACGATGGCGGCCTTCGCCTGCGCCTTTGCGGGTCTCTGCTATGCCGAGTTTGCCTCGATGATTCCAGTCGCGGGAAGCGCCTACACATACGCCTATGCCACGCTGGGACAGTTCGCAGCCTGGATCATAGGGTGGGACCTTATACTCGAATATACGATCGGAGCAACAACGGTGGCGATCGGATGGTCCGGATACGTGGTGAGTTTCCTGAAGGACCTGGGCATAATTCTTCCCGCGTCCCTCGTTTCACCTCCTGTTAATTATGACATCCAGTTGCACCGCTGGGTCGCTACCGGGGCGCTTTTCAACCTGCCGGCGGTGATCGTGGTGGTCTTCATAACCGCGGTCCTTGTACTCGGGATAAAGGAATCGGCGGCCCTGAACGCGGTAATCGTCGTCATCAAGGTACTGATCATTCTCGCCTTTGTAATGGCCGGTGTCTTCTTTATCAAACCTGAATTGTGGCATCCGTTCATACCCCCGAACAGGGGAGAGTTCGGGGTTTTCGGGATGAGCGGGGTCCTCAGGGGGGCTGGTGTCATATTCTTTGCCTACATAGGATTCGACGCTGTATCAACCCTTGCGCAGGAGGCGAAAAACCCGCAGAGGGATATGCCGATAGGCATTCTTGGAAGCCTCATAATCTGCACTGTCCTTTACGTTGCCGTATCGCTCGTCCTCACCGGGGTTGTCCCCTATACCGAGCTCAACGGTCCCGCGCCCCTCGCCGTGGCCCTGGATGCCATGAACCTGCATGTCTTTTCCCCAGTCCTTAAAGTGGGCGCCATCGCTGGCCTCACATCCGTTATACTGGTGCTCCTTCTCGGCCAGACGAGGATATTTTTTTCGATGGGCAAGGACGGCCTTCTCCCCCCGTTTGTGTCGAGGGTCCATAAAAAATTCAGGACTCCTTATATCATCACGATCGTTACAGGCGTCGTAACGGCCCTTTTGTCGGCCCTTCTCCCCATCGGAATCGTTGGAGAACTTGTTAGCATAGGCACCCTTCTCGCCTTCGTCATCGTCTGTGCAGGCGTGCTTGTCCTTCGTTACACGAACCCGGATGCAAAAAGAGCGTTCGTGGCCCCCGGGGGCACCGCCACTCCGGTCCTCGGGATCATCACCTGTCTCTACCTGATGTCGGGGCTTCCGAGAGACACATGGATAAGGCTCTTTACATGGCTGATTATCGGCCTGGTGATATACTTCAGTTACGGAATCAAAAAAGCCAAGGTCGGAAATCCGCGAATTTGAGATAGGTTCTAATCAGGTTCCCGCTGCTTGTCATATACACCCGCCTTGAGGCTTGCCTGGGCCAGGACCACGCTGACCGTGTTGGCAAGGTTGTAGTTGCGGATCCTGCCCGGCATTGGGACATAGACAGTCCGGTCCTGCCATCGGTAAAGCCAGGCCTGCGGCAGACCGAGTGTCTCGCTGCCGAATAAAAGCAGGTCTTCATCGCGGTATTCCGGCTTATCATACCGAATCCGGCCGCGGCTGGTAATAACCCAGGGTTCCCGATTTCCGAGCCACTTCAGAAAATCGTCGGCGCTCTCATGTACTGAAAGCTCTATATCGTCCCAATAGTCCAGACCGGCCCTTCGCGCCGCCTGCCTGCTCATATCGAATCCAACGGGCTTCACAATATGAAGACCGGCGTCCATGCCCACACACTGCCTGGCGATATTACCGGTGTTGGGAGGGATCTGAGGTCTATATAAAACGACTTGCAGCATGACAGCTATTGTACCCGAAGCACCTGAAAAAGAGTCATTTACCTGGTCCGGACGCTTGCACTCCGGCGCGGTTTTTCATAAGATATGGAAGTAACCGGAATTCGCTGGTGCACATTGCCGCAATACAAATTCTGAAGGAGGACATTATGGCGAAGATTTCAAAAAAACAGTTGATCGATCTGCTGAACAAAGACCTTGGACTTGAGTACACCGCTATCGTTCAGTATACCCAGCATCAGGGGGTACTGAAAGGCGCCATGTATCAGAGCATCCAGAAAGAGCTGATCATTCATGCCCAGGAGGAGCTGCAGCACGCTACGATCCTTGCCGCTCAGATCGATTATCTCGGCGGAGTACCGACAGTCACTATGCCGCCGGCAAAGACTGCCAGGGACAGCATAAAGATGCTTACACAGGACCTTGAGGGCGAGAATGACGCCATCGCCAGATACAGTGCACGAATAAGGCAGGCGGAGGAACTGGACCTCTATCATCTGGCACAGCAGTTGAGGACCATTCTTGCCATGGAGCAGGAGCACGCCATGGATCTCGAACAGGCGCTCGGCAAATAACGACCCTTAAAGATAGCCACTGCAGGCTGCCGGGGAAAAACATCTGCCTCCCGCTGTAGCGGGGGGCTTTATTTCTCCTTTTTCCAGAAAGCCAGATCGCCGATCACTACCTTGAGCAGCTCGGGAAGTGATTTTTTTGAGACTTCCTTACATCTGCAGTTTTCCTCTTCGTCACGTCCGGCGGCATCCTGGCGGCGCCTTTTTTCGCCGCGCTGTTTCTCTTCCGGATCAGCTTTTTGTCGGTCGGTTTTCATATTATGTCTCCCTCTGCGTTCTTTATGGCAACCGGAGAAGAGTCTGAATAACGGGTCCTTCGGAGCCAACAACGAGATATCCCATGACGCTTCTCTTCAGACGGTCACTTCTGTCTTGTTTCATTCTATATCGAAATCATACCAAATTGAACCGGGGCCATGGGCTCCTTTTGTTTGACAAAGCGTTCATAAATAGGCAAAATATAACATATAGAAATTCAATTCAGATCTGCCATAAAATCATTCCGGTGTGTCAAGCTTCCCTGCAGTCTTAACCGCGCGATTTAATCCTTCGCGATAATTGACGTCCCTTGTGCAGATCTTCCGGAGGTATTTGTAATGAAATGCAAAATAAGAGACTACCCATTCTGGCATAAGCTCGGTCCTCTGACAAGGACCCTTTTTCTGTGTCTGATAGCAATGATCAGTCTTTCGATGGTCTATAAGTCAACGGTCTCGATCCAACCCTCAGGTCAGGATGACCCGGCAGCGGCAGGCCGGAGCACCGGAGATTTAAAGGAAGCGGCCAGGCAAGCCGTTATGCATTGGATGTCGGAGAACTCCGCCATGCCTGAAACCGTTCTTTCCAGTATCTACGGCATTGCAGAAGACACCGTCCACGCGGACCTCGTCCTCGCCGTCTGCCTGGTGGAATCCAGCTACAATCCGCGCGCCGTCAGCGACAAGGGGGCGATAGGGCTTATGGGCATAATGCCGGGCATCTGGCTTGATGAACTGAAAGCGCAGGGGATCGTGAGGAAGAAAGAGGATCTTTACAAGATTGAGGACAATATTGCCGCAGGCACCTATGTTCTTGAGAGATACCTCTCAAAAACCGGCAACATCAGACAGGCACTGATACGGTATGAGGGAGGCGACCACTGGTATGCGACACGGGTCCTGGCAGCCATGAGGAAGATCTCGCTGGCGAGGCATTCACAGGACGACATTTATCTCGCGAGCGCCCAGGACTGAGGCGTGGCGGAGGAGATACCGAAAACATATGACTCCCGAGCTTCTTCCTGGGCCGTCAACAACAGACAGCCCGGTCGAGTGCAAGGGCTCGGGGGTCGGATCTTCATCGCAGCGTTAAGCCTGCATGATGAAAATCCGGCCCTCGAAACAGTTCTGAAACGATAGTCGATTCGCGAGGCAGAGGCGAGGAACTATTCAGCTTCGCAGCACAGGCGTCTCATTCTTCTCTTTCCCGTAGGGGAAACCGACATGACAACATCGACCTTTTTGCCGCAGCATTTGCAGATCTGCGCGCTGTTCTTCAAGGCCGCACGTGCTGAAACATCAGTCTTCGATTTCGCTTTTTCAGCCATGGCACTACCTCCTTTCCACTTTCAGTTCAGGCATCAACGGGCACACAAGTTCCCTGTAATCCGTCTCTTTCGGAAAAGTACTCACCTATGGGCTGAACGCCCAGGTCGAGGAAATTTCACAAAACCCTATAAAATACCACGGCCACATTTTTATTGTCAAGCCGCGATTTATCTTAAAGCGGAAAGCTTCAGAAATATCCGGCGCAGTTTTTGAAATGCCGCAAATGACATTCGTGTAAAGTGGCCCATCCATGCTTTGACACCATGGAAGTGTGCGCTTATAATGGGAATAAATTCTCCCGAATAAAGAGGTGTGCATGAAAACGACAGGTGTGGTTGCCTTATTTCTCATTGTTTCAATGTCCGCCATGGCGGCTGAATATAGACCCGCCGTTCAGGACAAGAGCAGCCTAAGCACCACTGAGCTGCACCTTCTCCTGAACTCTTTCGTCGCCCTTGGAGAGGGGCATCTGGAATCAGTCCTGAACGGTCTTAAACTCATGTCGGTCACAGAAGAAGTGCAGAGCGGAAAATGGGAAAACATGAGACCCATATTGACTGCATTCGCCGGGGGCGGTATAAATGCCGCGGCCGTATGGTTCGTACGGCGTGACGGGTCCTACTACACGGTGGACAAGGGGTTGACGAAATTCAACCTGCGGGACCGTGCCTATTTCCCGAGGCTCGTGGCCGGCGAAGAAGTGGCGGGCGACCTCGTTATCAGCAAATCCACAGGAAGGCGGACTGCCATAGTAGCAGTCCCGGTGAAGAGGAACGGCAAGATTATCGGAGCACTCGGCACATCTCTATCCGTTAAGGAGATGAGCAGAATGCTCGACGAAAAAATGTCCCTGCCGGAAAACATAGTCTTTTACGCCCTCGATTCAAGCGGACGGACCTGCCTCCACAGAAACCCGGCTCTTCTCTTCGCATATCCCTCGGACATGGGCAGCAGAAGCCTGACGGAAAAAGTTCGGGAGATGCTCTCAAAACCTGATGGTATTCTGAGTTACGAGTTTGAAGGTAACAGGACCGTTGTATTCAAGAAATCGCCCCTTACCGGCTGGACCTTTGCCGTGGGGCTCGTTTCTGCAAAATAATAACAGCGTTCTTGAGAACCGAAACCCTATACAGATCAATCCGATTGTGCTACTTTTATTTTAGGGGCGATTTTTTCCCGAATCTTTCCGACCTTTGTGCACGGGGTACTTATGGATAACAAGAGGCATTTTGACAGCAACATCATCCCAAATCAACAAGCATTCGGGGTAGTCCATTTATATGGCAAGGGTCGTCCATGAAGCACTTTTACAACATCCTGGCGCTGTTTTTGGTTTGGGGGGCGATGTTTTGCTGCAGTACCGCTTACTCAGACACCCTGGCGCCAATTAGTTTTGCAGATGCGCTTAACGCGGCAGGCAGTTCACCGTCCGATGCCGTTGTGACGCACGGCATGGAAAAGGTCCATCCTCACGAGTTCAGAGGTGACCTGCGCGATCTTTCGCGGTTCCCCCTGGCAGCGGTCCCCACGCAGCGACCGTACCTTCCCCTGCTGACTCCGCCCAAAGAGGCGAAATCTCCGGTCCTCGCAGTGCAGCCGGAATTCCTCTCGGCCAACATTCCGCTGGCGCTGATGCCCGCCCCCAGTCAAAGCTTTGCGGGGCTGAGTTTCAACGACTCATGCCTGGGAGGACAGTGCGGCGCGGGCTGGCCGCCCGACACAAATGGGGACGTCGGTCTCAACTATTACATCCAGGCCGTCAACGACGCCTATGCCATTTATGACAAAAACACAGGAGCAATGCAGGCGTCATTCACAGAGAATTCGCTCTTCTCAAGCGGAAATACGGGAACTGTCTGCGATACTGACAGCAGCGGGGACCCGGTCGTACTTTATGATCGGTTGGCCAACCGTTGGATTCTCACCAACTTTGCCTTCGGCTTTAATAACAACCGTCCTGTGTCCCCGTTTTACGAGTGTATCGCCGTATCAAAGACCAGTAACCCTGTCACGGGAGGCTGGTGGCTCTATCCCGTCCAAATGGACCCCGGCGGCACCGGGCTGCCTCCTTCAGGCACACTGAACGACTACCCCAAGTTCGGCATCTGGCCCGACTGCCTTTATATGGCGTCCAACGAATTCACGATGCCCAGCGAGAGCTTCGCGGGAACCGCTTTTGCCTCTTTCAGCCGAAGCGACATGTACGGCGGCTTGTCGCTCACTTGGTCACTGGGATTTCTTCCCTACCCACAAAATAAAGTCTTCACCATGATCCCAAGCAACCTGCTGGGCTCCTCGCAGGCATCGCTGCCGCCCCCGGGGACACCGAACTACTTTGTCTCGGAATCGATAACTGCTTATGATTTCGAGGTGCGGGAATTCACTGCCGGACCAAACTGCGGTGGCGGGGGCACACTCGGCTCCCCGACATATGTAAGCCAGACGTCTTATACGTCACCAAGTTCGGATATTGTCCCACAGCCCAATACTACGACAAAGCTCGACAGCCTCGGCGATGGCCTGATGCAGAAGGTGCAGTACCGCAGGGTAGGCGATGCCGAATCTCTATGGGTCGTCCACTCTGTCCAGACGTCCACCTCATCGACGGTCATACCCCAATGGGCACAGATCAACGTGACAGGTGGCACAATTGGAACGACCCCCCTACAGCAGCAGATATATGTACCCGATACGACACTCTATCGCTGGATGGGCAGTATCGCAGCAGATGCCCAGGGCAATGCGGCGCTTGCCTACAGCACCTCCAGTTCCACGAATTTCCCCAGCATCGCCTGGTCGGGCAGGCTGGCGAGTGATCCCCCCAACAACCTTTCCCAGGCCGAAACGCAGGTAATTGCCGGCTCGGGCTCTCAAACGAATCTCTGTGGAGGCGCTCCCTGCAGCCGCTGGGGCGATTACTCCTCGATGAGCGTCGACCCCCTGGACGACTGCACATTCTGGTACACTAACGAATATTACGACAGCCAGGATGATGGCACCCTTGGCAACTGGCATACCTATATCGCTGCTTTCGCCTTCCCGTCCTGCCTGGCCTCAATTGTGCCGGGCAAACCCACAGGAGTAACAGCAACAGCAGGTGATGGGCAGGCGTGGGTGAGCTTTACGCCGCCTTCATACGGCGGCACAGGAATCACATCTTACACGGTTACCTCGGACCCCGACAGCAAAACAGCCTCCGGGCCATCAAGCCCCATAAACATAGCAGGCCTTGCCAACGGGCAGCCTTACACATTTACCGTGACCGCGACCAACCCGGTTGGAACAGGGCCGGCTTCGGACCCTTCCAACAGCGTAACACCGACATCCGCTCTCATCACCCTCACCGTCGCCGGCTCGTCCGGCACCTCAAGCGGGACAATAACCGCCTCCAACGGTATCAGTTGCAGCATCAGTACAAACGGCTCAGCATCCGGCATTTGCTCGAAAGACGTTGCCGCCGGCTCGTCCGTCACATTGACGGCTACGCCGACTGTGGCAGGATCTTCAGTAAGCTGGTCGGGCTGCACAATCAGTGCCGGGGATACCTGCAACATAACACTTTATACAAATGCGACTGTCGCGGCTTCATTTAATCTCCTTCAGGTTTTGAGGGTCCAGGGCAGTACACCGGTCGGAACTTACCCGACTATTCAGACCGCGTTCGATGCGGCGTTGACCGGGGACATTGTCGAACTGCAGGCGGGGACTTTCACCGAAACTCCTGACCTCAAATCCGGCGTGTCCGTGACGCTCTCAGGCGGTTTCGACCAGTCATTCGGATCGCAAGCCGGTTATTCAACCATTTCCGGTAAGCTGACGGTAAGCAGTGGAACAGTGGCCATCAAGGACATAGTGATAAAGTAGACCTTCACCCCTTCATCGCCTTGAGAAACTCCCTTACCCTTTTCGCGTTCTTCCCGAGATCGCTCACTCCGACCCTGGATTCGGAGCGGATGTCGATGCGGCTTCCCGAATCCTGCGGCTTTATCCTGATTACAATGTCGTCCCTGAACCCGAACCAGAAGGTCGTCGCAACCGCTTCAATACGGCCGGCGCCCTTATTATTGTCGATGATCTGCCACCCCATGCCCCTTGCCTTTGCCAGCGCCTTATCTGACGCCTTCTCAGGAGGGATCCGGAGAATGAGAGGAACGATGTCCGGGTATGCCTTACGTTGCTGCTCCGCCACCTTCTTCCCTCCGTATACGGGAGAGTTGTCGGTACTCTTCAGAAGCCGGGGAATTTCGATGAACCCAGGCGGGTCCTGAGTGTCAGTGGTAATGTCGTGAATCGGCGGCACACTGTCGGCCACGCGCTTCCAGTAAAGAGCCGTCCCCGCGACGGAGCCGCCGATGAGAAGACCCAGAAAGGCCCAGAAAAAGCCGCGCTGGATCACGATGCGGAGAGACGCGATAAGTCCGATCAGGGAGAGGGCCGCCCCTGCAATCGCCCCGTAGGCAGCCCACCGAAACACCGAGATTCCCGTCATAAAGTCCCACTGCCCGTAGCGACTGCCGAGCGCCGCCATCAGGGCCGCAATAACAGCCGCAAGGGCGATAATGAAACCCGCCCTTGCCAAAGAAAATGATCTGTCCGTTTTATTTTTCTTTTTCATAACCGCCGCCTTTCAAAGTCGCCCAAAACATTCTTCCGGCCGGACCGCCACAGAGTCGGTAGGTCCGAGACTTATATCAGTCACCTATTATACCCGAGAGCAAATGTTTCCTTTTGTAAGACCTCACCTTCACAGGTATTGAGAACCGTCACCATCGTGTCAATCCATGGCCAAGAGGCTTGTTTGGGGATAATATATTACTAGAACCTATCTCAAAATCGGTTCTCGGTTCAAGGCTGTCATTCACGCAAGTGGAGCGCGCCCGCCTGCCGGCAGGCAGGTCGGGAATCCTTCTGAAAACAAAGAAAGATTCCGGACAAGCCGGAATGACACAAGAAGCGGATATCATAATATTTCAATTTTGAGATAGGTTCTAATAAGGCGGGGAGAAAGTGAAAAAAGATATAACGACAGCCAGTGAGATCATGCTGGAGTTTGCCGTCCTGACCGGACTTTCGCCGGTCCTGAAGGCCCCGCGACGCTACCTGTGGACCGACGCCTTCGCCGTCTGCAACTTTCTGGAACTCTTCCGGCAGACCAACGATGGGAAGCACAAACACCTCGCATTGCGTCTCGTCGATCAGGTCCACAATATACTCGGCCGGCACCGCGAGGACGACACAAGAGCCGGCTGGATCAGCGGCCTCGACGAGGAGAAAGGCAGAGAGCATCCAACTGCGGGGGGCTTAAGGATAGGAAAAGAGATGAATGAGCGTAAGCCTTCGGATCCCTTCGATGAAACACTTGAATGGGACCGGGACGGGCAGTACTTTCATTACCTGACAAAGTGGATGCATGCCCTCAACCTCGTGAGCGGAGCCGCCGGAGACCTGAGATACAACCGGTGGGCGGCAGAGCTTGCCAAAACTGCACATTCAAGATTTACCTACATTCCCTCGCCGGGCCGCCGGAAGCAAATGTACTGGAAGATGAGCATTGACCTCTCCCGTCCTCTCGTGCCCTCAATGGGACATCTCGATCCCCTCGACGGATTCGTCACATACAGCCAGCTTCAGGCGGCTTCAGCCTCCGATCCCGAAAGGTCAAAGGAGACGGACCTGACCTCCGAGATCGCGGAGATGGCCCTCATCTGTAAAGGAAAGGACTGGTCCACGGACGACCCTCTCGGCATAGGCGACCTTCTTTGTGACGCGCTCAAGGCAGCGAAGCTGGTCATCACCTCGGATCTTGAACCTGCCGGCCTGCCGGCGACCATACTGGATGCATCGCTGCCGGGTCTGGAATCCTACGCGAGGACGGAGTCTTTAAGGTTTCCCGCCGATTACCGCCTCGCATTTCGGGAGCTGGGATTGACTATCGGATTAAGCGCCGTTGAAAAGATGCAGGGGCTTATGAAGCATAATCCAAGACTGCACGGTAAGAAGCTGGAACTGCATTCATCGATTGAAGAGGTCATGCGGTACATGCCGCTGGGAGAAGACATTCAGACTTTTTGGCTCGACCCGGCAAACAGAAAAGCCGAAAGCTGGACGGAACATCGCGAGATCAATATGGTAATGCTGGCAACCAGTCTAGCCCCGGATGGATTCCTCGGACTTTAACAGCAGTTTCGCGGGATGCCGCGGCCTTCCTTATACCTTTATCTGTATCACCAGGAGCTCTTTTTCTCACAGGAACCCTCAAGAGATTCCATTCCCCGAAACTGCGCAGTATTCCGCGTAACATGATCGTCACGGCTGCGCACATGGTGCCACGGGCGCCTAAAGGGACCAGGCTGCTCTCTTTTAGTCCACATTAATTACCGCTCGTAACCTTCCTGTCGCGGGTTCGTTCGCTCATAAAATGTAACTATGCAGATCCCGGGGCAGGCGCCACAAGGAGGTACAATTATGATTATCCAGAAAGCCGTAGAGCTTTTCAAGGAGCATCAGAAGAGCACAGTCAAAAAGGCCACCCTAAAGAGCTACGGAAAGTTTCTCGACCACTTCAACGAAAGTTTTTCAGCCTGTGAGGTGGTCTCCGTCTCAGCCGATCAAATTGGGCGGTTCCTTGAGGAATGCACGGATGGATTAAGCAGGGCTACCCGTCACCTGCGCTATGCTCAGATCAAGGCGTTTTTCAACTACGTCATTGAGGTTACTGGAATAAATGCCAAGAACCCCTGCACCGCCCGAGTGCTGGCTAAGGCGTATAAGAACATACCGCATCGCCCACGAAAAATTCTGGATAAGGAGACTGTGGATGAGATGATCTTCAATGCGAGCAGTGCCAGAGATAGGCTAATTCTTGAACTGCAAGCGCGCTGTGGCCTACGAATCGGGGAAGTCCTTAAAATGCGGGCCTGCGATCTTTCCGGCAGAAAGATTCTCATTGAGGACCCGAAATCAGGAAGGGACGCCGAAATCGCGTTCATGCCCGAGCATATTGCTGCCAGGCTTACAGAGTATGTCGCCGGCAAGCAACTATCCTCCGATGACAGGGTGTTCCCTCTCTGCTATACCACAGTAAGAAACCTGGTCACAGGACTCGGCAAAAAGCTGAATGTCAAAATATCGCCTCATGATCTGCGTCGGCATTCAGCAACGTACGCAAGCAGAAATGGGGTCCCACTGGAGATCATCTCAAAAGTCATACTGAGGCATCAGGATCTGAAGACAACCCAGATTTATTTGGGAAATGATCAGCGATACTGAGGCCATCAGGTGGATGGACATTCTCCGCGGGAAATAAACTCACCTAACACTGATTCCGGGATCTGCAGAACATCAGTCGAAAGAGCCGCGCAGGGCCAGACTGCACCTATTACTTTGACCGCGTCTCCATCTTCAATAAATCCACGGCACCAGCCGCCACGTATGCGCGCAATAGGCAGCGTACTCTGCGCCGAAATGCGCGCGCAACAATCGCTCCTCAGCGCGAATCCGCGCCACTAGCGGCACAAGGAGCGTTGCCGTCAAAATCACGCCAACCCCGGAGCGGAACGTCAGCACCCATCCAAGTGAAGACACCAATAACCCCAGATAGCTCGGATGGCGAATCACTCCGTAAATCCCGTGCGTTTCAAGTTTATGTCCTTCCTGAATCGCAGCTAAGCCGCTGAATCGTCGCCCCAGCACATATACTGGCACAATGCGCAGCACGCCGCCTGCGGCGCACATCACCACGCCCACCCAACGCATCGTTTCGCCGTCCAGCGCCCAGAATCCTATGCGGTCGGTGTACGCCGAAAAATAAGCCATTAGCAGCGCAATGATGGCAAAAGCGCCCAGCACCCAACGATTACTTCGATCTTCCTTTTCGCCCGTACTCAAGCCACTGCTGCCAGACGGAACTGCCAGTAATGCAAGAGCGACCGTAACCCATGCAAGCGCCTCAAAAGCAAGATGACCAAAAAAAGCGTTCCATCCTCCCCAGCCCACGATTGCAAGAGCGAATTGAATGACGATTGACACAGCCCCGGTAATGACTATTTTGACGCTACTCGCCACTCTCGCCGTAGAACGACTATTTCCGGACATATTTAATTATATGCCGGCATAGGGCAAATTGAGAGGTATGTGTGCGCCTGTACCTTTCATCCCGAAGTGTCTGCTCACAAGGAAAGAGCTGTGATTTCAAATTCACCGACAATTCCTCCAAAACAACTCCACTTCAGCAATGACAGTTGCCGATCGTAACTAAAGGATTTCATGATCGCGTCATTTTTGTGCAGTCCATCCAGAAGTCTCAGCCAGTAGCACTTTTAATCGGATCAATATTTATCCGCACATTGCAACCGGCGGGGACTTATAAAATGCACGTTTAATCGTGGATGAGCGTCGCAGGCTCATCTGAGAGCAGGGATGTCGTCAAAAAGCAGACTCGCGAAGCAGGTTCTCCATTTTTGAATCCAGCTCGCGGGCGATGCCGAGAGCTTCTGGGTTACCGTAGGGGGCCAGAAGACTGGTCATCCTGTCGTAAGACAAATACACTCCGTCCGGGCGTTCATCCACCAGAACAGTGACAGGAGCATAAGATCCGGCGTCAGGAACATGCTTTGCAATTTCTTTCATGATGAGCGGATTGCCGATCAAAAAGCGTACGATCTTCGGCGCATCGAGGCCCGTCTCCTTACGCAGAATCGCGCCGAGATCTAGCTTCATGAACATCATTAGCCCAGTCCTGCCGAGGCCGCTATTGACCGCATTTTCCAGTTCAGCGAAGGTCCGTACTCCCTCGGTTGCCTTCACGAACTCGACCATATCGGGTCGCCCAACGCGCGCTTCCAGATCTGCCACGACTACCTCGAACGGTTTGGAAGATATTATACTGAACCGTTCGATTGCAATTTTCCTGATTGTCATATTTTTTCGGAAGACGCCAATTTTATAGACAATGTTACAAGGTTCTCCAGCAGCTGCCTAATCAGGCCCCTCGTTTTCTGATCAATCACATTACCGTCTTTGTCGATCTTTTCATGGGCGAAGGAAACTAAGACTTCCGGCTGGCTCAGTGCAAAGCAAGTCAGGAAGATAAAGCAATGTCGCAAGTCGAACTGCGCTCTCGCTGTGCCGAGCATCCCCGGAGACGCGCCCATAATGGCTACCGGCTTATGCTCAAAGGCATTGTCGCCATGTGGCCTCGAGGCACAGTCAATGGCGTTTTTCAAGACCCCCGGGATCGAATAGTTATATTCCGGCGTCGCAATAAGTAGGGCGTCGGCAGCCTTGATCTTTGCCTTGAATTCTTTAACTTTTTCCACCGGCTCATTTTCCAGGTCTTGGTTAAATAGGGGAATTCCCTCAAGATCGAAAATCTCAAGCTCCACGCCTTTCGGAAGGAGCTCCAGAGCAGCCCGCAACAGAGCCTTATTGTAAGAGTCTTTGCGGAGGCTTCCTGCGAAACCAAGAATTTTAAAAGGGTTATTCATGGGCATTCACCTCCTGGTAAAATTTCTAGCTACGTTATTCCGATTCCCCCTGTCAGTTATGCGTTGTGATAACGGCGCGAAACCGCACCTTGCCGTTTGTCATTGATTCGTAGGCCTCTGCCGCGCATTCCAGCGGAAAGACTTCAGTCATGGGCCGTATGCCGGCAAGTGCGCTTAATGACAGCGTATCCTGAGAGTCGATAGGATTGCAGGAGGGCCAGCCGATAATCTCCTTTCTTTGGCACAGATCTCATTAATCACCAAAAGATGCCCAACAATAATTATGCGAACATCCGCTTTAGTGATCCCTTGGACTAAATATACCACACTGCGAAAAAATTGCCAGACTGGCTATTTTCGAAGGTACACGACAGTGAATGTGGAACAGATTGAGGCGTGGAGTCCAGGAAGGCATTGAGATTCTTGTCTTGGTTTTTCCACTATGCTCTTCTCCCCGCCAAAGGGAAAAAGGGAGACTCATTTTCCCTTTGATATTGATAAGGCTATTGGTCAGAAGCGGTCAGGTGGGAGATGAAATTGATCTTCTTTCTTTTCAATGGGGCTCTTCATATTGTCTGGGCGCGGCAACACATTTATTTTCCAGTTGGACTTGCCTTTAGATTCAGTTGGTTTCCCCTTTTCTAAGGACTCATTCTGCCGCTTCTCATCTTTGCCTAGTTTCCCCTTTTCTGAGGATTCATTCCGCCGCTTCTGATCCTTGCCTGTTGAATTGGCCTGTGGCCTATCAGCATCTACATCAGCAACAATGTAAACATCGCTTGCAGGCATCACTTTAACTTCCGGATGTGCCTCAAACACGATGACTGGAGGCAGAGAAATTCCAGAAATTATATCTGCCCCTGCCATTGTTGGCATTGGAACTACAAATGCAAACGCAAAAAATATAGACATCAATAGTAACTTTTTCATTTTTAGTATCTCTTTATTACAGTTTGTTTCATATCCTCGCCTTTGTCAATCAGCCTTCAACTAACACGAAGTCTTGCTCGGCCGATTTCCCTCCGGACATTTAATGCCGGCAGAAACCTTATATCTCTGAGAAGATTTCCCGGCGCGGATAACAGGAAGGATGTTTATAATATCAGCCCACACGAGGGAATAATCTGTCAAGTTCAGAGCTTGACAATGCCCATTCCCACTGGCTCACTTATGTACGTGTTGAAGATGCAGTCAAGACAAGTGCGAAGGTTGTGGCGCTTGGTGGCCGAGTGCTGGTCGCGCCGCGGACTGATCGCCAGGGGGGCAGGGTCGCGGTGGTCGCTGATTCTTTGGGGGTGGCATTCGGCTTGCTCGAATGGCCGGCCACTGAGAGTAAAGAGGTGCCCAAGTGAATATCTTACTCCTACGCCGCTTACTGCTCGTCTTAGGGGTTTTGACGGTGGGGCTTCTGTTGTCCGGCTGCGTCGTAAGGGGTGGCGGATACTACGACGACTACTATGAGCCCTACGGCGCGGTGGAATACGGTGGCTGGGGACCTGGCTATTATGTGGCGCCGTTTCATGGTGAAGAGCATCGTCATGGCGGCGACCATCGTCCAACCAGAGAAGGTGGCCACGCAGCACGAGCGTACAGATCCGCGCCTGCTTCCCGCTCGATTCCGTCTATTCCGTCGCGGCCGCGATCTGGTGGGTCGCGATCACATTCGATCCAGAGAAGGAGATAATTTCCCCAAGTACTCCTCACCATTGCTCTTTACCTTCAGGGTGTTAATAACAGGAAGTTATCTCGATGGGAACTTTTTCCAATTAGACATTATCTATGTGCAGCCTCGACGTGTAATTTCAAACCCAGCGCTCGTACCACCTTCATCACGGTGGCGAATTCTGGATTGCCTTCGGGAGAAAGAGCTTTGTAGAGACTCTCCCGTCCCAATCCTGCCTCACGGGCGATCTCTGTCATGCCTCTTGCACGGGCTATGTCACCCAGAGCAGCCGAGACCAAAGCGGGATCTCCGTCCTCCAGAACAGCCTCAAGATAGGTAGCCATATCTTCATCGGTTTTGAGATGTTCTACTACATCCCAAGGACGAGTCTTTATCTTCTTGCGTTTCATAATAACCCCCTCTCTATGTTACGAGCCAACTCCTGCGCGTTTTGAATGTCTCTATCTTGCGTGCGCTTGTCTCCACCCGCAAGCAGGATTACCATTCACGGCCTCGCTGAGTAAAATACACTCGATAGCCTGGGCCGTAGTTAATACGCAACTCCGAGACTCCCTCGCCTACAGGTTTAATATCGCCAGGATTGCCCAACGATAGGCGGCGGATACGTGCGTCTATACGGGCACGGGCCTGTCTGTCGTGCAGGGCGTCAAACCATTCCGCGTATTTATCAGTCTGGCGCACCTCTATCATGCATATATTGTATCCCAAAGGATACATAACGGCAAGTGGAGATTTCCGGTTCAAGATTCAACGCGAAAGATGCGGACGAAGAAGGATCTGATGGAAGTCGAGACGGCATAACAGCTCTCGTATTACGTCCCGTACTCTTGAGAGAAAGTAAGCTGAAGCCCTGATCCGCCGGTGTTCGATCAATCTTTCTACTGCTTCTTCCTGGAATCTGTACCTTCAAACGCCCGACTCAAGCGAACAAGTACTATCGGAAATAGGCAGTTTCGGATGACGATTGACGGCCCTAGGTTTTTGCGATAGCCTGTAACCAGGGGTTCATCATGAAGTATAAGTCTTCTATCGGTAATCGCGGGTGTTCCGAGTATACAATCGTTCTGTTGGTAGCGCCACGTTCAGTGGTGTATGAAAACAGTGGGATCTCCGCCCCAAGAATGGAGGCAAATCGTGGGTCACATATCAAGTAATGGGCATGAACACCGCTTTCTGCAGAAACGCCTAGACCAGAAGGTTCAGGGAGCACCGGATTCACCAACCCTGATGAAGATCCTGGAAATACTATTCTCTCCAGAAGACGCCCGCCTCGCCGGTCGCCTCCCCCACAACTTTACCTTGATCGAAATGTTATCGGCCAATCTCGGGATTCCGGTGGATGAGCTTGACGGCAGATTGACTGATATGGCCCGAAGCGGGCTGGTAATGGACATTGAACGTAATGGACGCCGTTATTTTACACTTATGCCTGTTGTTGTCGGCTTTTTTGAATTTACGTTCATGCGTGTCCGCCCCGATACGCCGATGAAGGAACTCGCGGGCCTCTTCGAGCAGTATTTCTACGAAAATGACCACTTCATGAAAAAAACACTTTTCAAAGGGGAGACGTCATTGTTTCGGACTCTTGTCAGGGAGGAAGCGATCCCTGCAACTGATTACGCGGAAGTCCTGGACTGGGAACGGGCAAGCCGTATCATCTCTTCTGCCCCGGCAATAGCCGTCGCCCTTTGTCAGTGCCGACATACTGCCCGGCACCTTGGACGGGAATGTGAAAGTCCCCATGAGACATGCCTGACATTCGACTACGGGGCAGAATACCTGATCCGAAACGGCATAGCCCGTGCCATCACGAAAGATGAGGCGATGCGAATCCTAGCAACATGCAAGGAGGCGGCTCTCGCGCAGACCGCAGACAACGTCCAGCGAAAAGCTCTGTACATTTGTAACTGTTGTGGGTGCTGTTGTCACATAATGAAAAGTCTTAAAACGTTTGATATTCATCCCGGGATTGTCACGTCAAACTGGATTTCTGATATAGACGTCTCGAAGTGCAAAGGATGCGGTCTATGCGCAAAGGCATGTCCCGTAGGCGCCATAAAGATCGAGGAAAAGACAGAAGGGCAGAAGAATAAATGGGCTGTGCGCTCAGAGAGTTTCTGTCTCGGATGTGGCGTCTGCAGCACGGTCTGCAAGACCGGTGCGACAACAATGAAAGCTCGACCTCAGAGGGTGGTTGTGCCTGAGACCGTTTTCGAACAGAGGATCGCAATGGCGATAGAACGGGGCAAGCTGGCTGATCTCATCTTCGATGACCCGGAAAGGCTCAGTCATCGTGCGTTGGGAAAAATTATCGGAGCGCTGGAAAAACTTCCGCCGTTCAAGGCGGCGATGGCAGTTGAGAGTGTAAAATCAGCATGCTTGGCCGCTGTCGTCAAGCAGGCGAAGAAACACGTGCCAGAAGTTACGAACATTGTTTCGTGAGTTGAGTATTGTAGATATCCGGAAGCATTTCGTCTCTGAGGCGTGTTATAGGACGTATGACCAATAACATTTGTTTAAGAAGACATTTCATTGAAGTGTGCTGTTAACTCAGGAATTAGTTCCCTTCTACAAGGTTATCTGGCATCATAGTTGCCTTCGGAAATCGTCACTGTTGCAATTAATTGAATCACGTTTGTTAGTCGGTGCAGCCGAGATCTCAGGTCGCCTGAAAATTCACATCGGAGCCATCCATAGTTCAGGACAAAGCTGACGTTTTCCTTCCAAAGCCTTGTCCTCCATTGAATGCCAAAAGTAACAAACGCCGTTTGCCGGATCCCAGCCCCCTGGCCAACGAAGAAGACAGCCGTTTGAGAGGCAGTGTCACGGTGCGTGTTTCAGGACAAAGTCTTTTTCAGTTTCGCGGCAGCGAAACTGCTGTAGGGGATATTTTGAACTGCCCTAAAAAGGATAATATTGGGACAGTGGTATCCTGAGAGCAGGCGCAGCTCTCCAAGCACTCCCCTGACTGCGGGCGAGCGGAAGGATGAGACTTTTGTAGTAT
>JBJKPE010000030.1:0-12683 GCA_046706685.1 Thermodesulfovibrionales bacterium
TCTCCGGCTACACCCGGGTCATGACCACAACCATCGCGCTCGAAACGGACAAGGGCAATTTCGAACTTGCGCTTGCGCTGGGGATCGTCCTGCTGTTCATATCCATGGTCATTAATCTGGCCCTCTATGTGGTACAGAGAAAAGGCGACAGATGGCGCTTATCCTGAGGGTTGAGGACCTTTGGAAGGCGTACCCGGGCAGCGACGTCCTGCAGGGATGCAATGTTTCCTTCGACAGGCGGGGAGTCTATGTGTTGATGGGCCCCAACGGAAGCGGGAAGTCGACCTTTCTGAGGCTCTGCGCACTCCTTGAAGAACCGGACCTGGGAAAGATAAATTACCTTAACGACGGCCAAGGTCTTAAAAAAAACATTGCTTTGAAAAGGAGGATTACCCTGGTACTTCCCAAGTCAGGCATTTTCAACGCGTCGGTTTTTGGAAATATGGCCTATGGACTGAAGATAAGGGGAATGAAGAGGGGGGAGGTAGCGGAGAAGGTGGACCGCCGTCTGGAGGCATTCGGACTGGCCGACAGGAAGAAACAGAATGCCCTGACTCTCTCAAGCGGTGAGTCGCAGCGGCTCGCCATTGCCAGGGCGATGATAACGGAACCTGAAATCCTTTTACTTGATGAACCCACGGCCTCGGTTGACCGAAAGAACAGCGAAATCATTGAGGATATAATCCTCGGGATGAAGGAGAAGGGATGGCCGATGATCATCATGACGACCCATGACGCTGCGCAGGCCCGTAGACTTGCCGATGTCAAAATGATTATCCGGGACAATAAGATCGTTCCCCTCCGGGAGGGAGAATAATCGCGCAATGGTATGACCCGCAACTCTTTTTCCGGCTTTGTGATCTGAGTCACAGCATTTAAGGCTGGATCTTGTGACACTATCGGTAAGTACATTTCGCGCGTCAGGTAAGACCCGGCATGAAAGGAGGAGCGGTTTATGGGGTGGATCTGTCCGGAATGCGGATTCATGAATACAGTAGAGACAGGGGTCTGCACATGCGGTTTCGACCGGTCTGTCTTCCTGTCTTCCGATCTTTCTGGAGCAGAGTCGGAAGGCGGGGGGCGGTTCGACAGTGACGCGTTTGGTGCCGCCTCGCCGGCCGGGGGCATTTTTCATGCGGATCTTGCGTCTCAGTCTTCTTCCAGGCAGGCACTGGAGGAGAAGCCGGGGGCAAAGAAGTCAGCCTTTCATTCCTCTGACCGGATCACGCTCAGGGAGGTCGGCAGGTGGAAGTTTTCCTTTTCGCCGTCCGACGGAAAGATATCTATCGGGACCGCGGCACTTGAACCTTTCAGGCTAGACCTGACGGTCGAAGATTTTGAGGGTATTCTCGATCTGATTTACGAAATGACGGGAACGCAGAAGACGTTCCGCAGGCTGGAGTTGGCAGACAAGGATGTGCTGGAGCTCATCGATTTCATCGGCGAAGCGATCGATTCCAAGAGATCGAAGATAAGACCTTCTTTTTCGCCGGACGATGTCGGCGTCATAACTGCCCTGGTCAACAGGAAGCTCTCACAATAATCGCCACGGTTTAACCTAAAAACGGCAGATGGCCACAGAAGGCACAAAAAATCGCATAGAAAAACCGGGAGGTTGAAGAGGGAGAAATGCTCACCAAATGGGTGAAGTATTTCACTAACCCGGATCATTCATGAAATGTGGTGGATACGAAAGGACATAGTGTTTTCCCTCATTCCTGCCTGCCGGCAGGCAGGCTCGCTTCGCTCCGAGGAACTTGCCCTCTTTATTATCGGAGGCACACTGTATGAGTATCGGGCAAGTAGAGCCGCTCAGACACGATGCCCTTCCGGCATTCAGGAAAATTTGTGAATGAAGTGGGCCAACATAAGTTTTTGATTTTTTTGCGTGCTATGTGCTTTTTGTGGCTCAACTGCTTTTTCCAGGTTTATCCTGCGCGGGCGGGAAAGTCTGCCCCGCCTCAGAGAGGCTTTGTGCTAAAATGAATATCTTATGGAAAGACCGGGAGTTGTTTATCTTGTCGGTGCGGGTCCGGGAGACATAGGTCTTCTTACCGTAAAAGGTCTGCGCTGCCTCCAGAAGGCCGAGGTGGTGATATACGATTTTCATCTGAATGCGCAGATACTGAATTACATCAGCCACGACGCCGAGTTCATTTACGCCGGGAAACGGGGCGGACACCACACCATGACACAGGACGAGATCAACGCAGCCATCGTGCAGAAGGCGAAAGAGGGCAAAGTCGTCTGTCGCCTCAAGGGAGGAGATCCCTTCGTTTTTGGACGTGGCGGCGAGGAGGCACAGGTGCTGGCGCAGGAGGGCATCAGGTTCGAAGTTGTTCCAGGCGTGAGTTCCTCCATTGCTGCTCCGGCTTACGCGGGCATACCGCTGACGCACCGGCTTTATTCCTCCTCTTTTGCCGTTATCCCGGGCTATGAGGATACGACAAAGGAAGAATCCGCTATCGACTGGAAGAAATTGGCCACCGGGGTCGGGACCCTTGTCTTCCTCATGGCGGTGAAGAATATCGATGTCCTTACACAGAAGCTGATAGAGAACGGCAGGAGGCCTGATACACCCGTTGCCGTGATACGCTGGGGTACGAGACCTGACCAGAGGACACTTGTGGGCACGCTGAAAGATATCGCCGACCTTGTCAGGGAAAAGGATATCAGGCCCCCGGCGGTAATGGTAGTAGGCGATGTCGTCAGGTTAAGGAAAGAATTGAAGTGGTACGAGGAAAGGCCCATGTTCGGCCATCGGGTCCTTGTGACGAGGGAGCATGCGGGAGGGTTCGAGCAGCTTGAAGACCTCGGCGCAGAGATTGTCCAGTTTTCGACGGTCGAGATAGCGCCGCCGGTTACCTGGGACGAGCTCGACCGGTCGATCGACAGGATTGGAGAATATCACTGGCTGATATTTACGAGCGCAAACGGGGTGAAATATTTCTTCAGAAGACTCTTCGACCGTAGTGTCGACATACGCGAACTGAAGGGCCTGAAGGTATGTGCGATAGGGACCAGGACCGCGGCCGAGGTGGAGAAGTTTGGGATCAGAGTCGATCTCGTCCCCGACAAATTCAGGGCAGAAGGCCTGATCGAGGCGTTCATAAGACTGCATGGCGCAAAGAGCATGGCGCAGGGAGAAAATTCTCTTAAAGGAATGAAATTTCTGCTGCCTCGGGCAGAGGTCGCGCGCGAGGTCTTTCCTGACGAGGTGCGAAGGCTCGGTGGCATCATAGATGTGCCTGTGGCTTACAGGTCCGTTAAACCGGAACTGCACGGCAAGCGGTTGAAGAGGTTCTTAAAGGAGGGGAGGATTACAATCGCTACCTTTACCAGTGCTGCGACCTTCAACAACTTCAGGGAGATAATGGGCGAGGACGCGGACGATATGCTCAGAAATGTCGCGATAGCGGTCATCGGGCCGGTTACCGCAAGAGCGATCGAGAAGACTGGCCGCAAGGTGGATATCATTCCGGAGGAGGCGACGGTTGAGGCCCTTGCGGAGGAGATAAAGAAATGGGCGGCGCAACACGCGTCATAGCGGGAAGCGAAGAGGCGGTCCCTTGCCTATTGCCGACAGCGACACGTACATAACGGACCCCCGCCGGCCGCGCTCCCTGTTTTCGAGAATCTTTTTCTCCCCGAAGTTCATGTTTTATCCGCAGGTGTTCCGCATTGTCTGGACGAACGGAAGCATGGCGAAGAGGGGCCTGTACGGAGACAGGGAATGGGTGCAGGGAAGCTTCGACATCCTCAATACGCTCGAAAATGTGGGCGTGACGGTCGTCATCACGGGAATGGCGAACATCAGGAAGTGCGACGGGCCGGTGGTCTTCATCGCCAACCATATGAGCACCCTCGAAACCTTTGTGCTGCCCTGCATTATCCAGCCGGTAAAGCCGGTCACGTTTATCGTAAAAGAGAGTCTTCTGAAGGCCCCGGTTTTCGGTCCCGTGATGCGTTCCAGAGACCCGATAGCACTGGGGAGGGTGAACCCTAAGGAGGATCTGAAGACCGTCCTCGAAGAGGGCGGAAAAAAGATCGCATCAGGGCAATCGCTCATCGTCTTTCCTCAGAGCACGCGGTCAATTATTTTCAGGCCTGAGGAATTCAATACTCTCGGGATAAAGATCGCCCTGAGAACGGGTGTGCCGGTGGTGCCTGTTGCTCTTAAGACCGATGCCTGGGGAGTGGGGAAGATCGTGAAGGAATTCGGGCCGGTAGATACGAACAAGAAAGTCCATTTCGCCTTCGGCGAACCGATGCAGATCACGGGACGCGGAGCCGAAGAGCATAAGAAGGTTATCGCCTTTATTCAGGGGCGGCTCGATGAATGGGCAAAGGAGGGGTCCTGAGTGAAGATATCGAACGAGGATATTGTCGAGGTACTGGCGGAGATTCCGGAGGGACACAGGCATATCAGGACAAAGGTAGTCCTTCACGACGGCACGGAATTCGTCTTTCAGGAGGCTACGATGGCCAATATCGTCAGGGCCTTTGTCACTGTGAAGACCGATCCCGTAAAGAAGCTGGTCAGGCTGAAGGGCCGGAGGCTTGAGGAAAGAAAAGACGGCTACGCCGAATGGCAGCTCTGTGAGGAATAGAAGTTGATTCCGGAGAGTGGGAGGATATGAGTTTCACTTCGATTGATACCGCCCTGTTCCTTTTCCTGAACAAGGGCGTTCAAAACCGCGTGTTCGATGTGGTGATGCCCTTTGTCACCAACTATCCGCCTCTTCTCTTCCTGCCCGTGGTAGGCTGGTTTTTCTTAAAGGAGAAGAATAAAATACTGCCCCTTCTTGCCGTCGGGATTCTTGCGGTCTTCTTCGCCGACGGAACGGGCAATGTACTGAAGCATCTCGTAGCCAGGACCCGGCCATGCCACGTGCTCACAAATATCCATCTCATGGCCGGATGCAGCGGTTCCTTTTCGATGCCCTCCAACCATGCCGTCAATACCTTTGCCTTTGCGATGGTCTTCTGGCTTTCCCGCAAGGACCTGGGCAGTTTCATTATGCTCCTCACCGCGGCGCTTATCGGCCTGTCGCGCGTATATGTGGGAGTCCACTATCCATTCGATGTGGCTGTAGGCGCGGTTGTCGGAACGGGATGCGCCTGGGTCTTTATCCTGCTTTCCGGGTG
Organism: Thermodesulfovibrionales bacterium; assembly: GCA_046706685.1. GTDB lineage: Bacteria > Nitrospirota > Thermodesulfovibrionia > Thermodesulfovibrionales > UBA6898 > JARRRD01. The sequence continues at coordinate 5,149 of JBJKPE010000030.1, forward strand.
GGCGAAGGAGATCTACCGGAAGCGCGATTACACCCAGGCTCTGTATCTCATGGTGCTGGCGCTGGGCCTTTTCCGCATCTACTATATCCTGACCGGCCCTTTCGACCTGAGTTTTGACGAGGCCCAGTACTGGGAGTGGTCCCGACGGCTCGACTGGAGCTACTACTCGAAGGGTCCCCTGATAGCCTACCTGATCTATGCAGGCACCGCTCTCTTTGGCAATAATGTCTTCGGCGTCAGGATTTTAGCGGTCCTGTTTTCCGCACTGAGCAGTATCGTGATTTTCCTCATCGGCAGAGATCTCTACGACGAAAGGACGGGCCTGGTCTCCGCGCTGCTGGTCCAGATAGTCCCGCTCTATTCGGTCTTCGGAATGCTTCTTACCATAGATTCTCCTTTCATCTTCTTCTGGATACTCTCGCTTTTTCTCTTCTGGAAGGCAGCCGGTGGTTCACGGCCGGAGGAGAAGGCCGACGGGAGAACGCCTTACTGGCTCCTTCTCGGACTGTCCGTGGGGCTCGGCCTGTTGGCAAAATACACCATGGCCTTCTTCTATCTTTCGGCCTTTCTTTTCATGGTCTTCCATAAAGACGCGAGGAAGCTCTTCAGGGCCGGGGGACCTTATATAGCCCTGGCCGCGAGCCTGATGGTTTTCAGCCCGGTTGTTTTCTGGAATGCCTCACACGGCTGGGTGACGCTGAAGCATACTGCGGGGCAGGCGCATCTGGCCGACGGCCTCAAAATATCATGGAACTATTTCTTTGGCTTTCTGGGGTCGCAGCTCGGTGTTGTTACGCCGATATTGTGCGTCATGATTTTCGTCGCGCTCTGGAAGATGAGAAAGGGCAAAGCCGGTGAGTTCCTGTTCTGGTTCTCCGTCCCGGTCATCGCCTTTTTTGTCCTGAAGAGCATCCAGGGGAAGGTACAGGGCAATTGGGCTCTGCCGGCATACGCGACCGGGTTTGTGGCTTTTGCGGCATATTATTTCCACGACATCCGCCTCGCCAGGAAGTCCGTCAAGGTCCTGGTGACCCTGGCTCTCGTCCTGTCCTTCACTGTCACTGTTTTTGCCTACGTTCCTTCCATACTGAACCTCCCTCTTAAACTCGATCCCGCCAAGAAACTTCAGGGATGGAAGGAACTCGGCGCCGCCACAGACCAGGTCAGGGCAGAGATGTCGGAGGCCGGACCTTTATTTGTCTTCTCCGACAGCTATGAGGTCTCAAGCGAGATGGCCTTTTATATGAAGGGCCACCCGGTGACGTATTGCGTGAACCTGGGCAGGAGGATGAACCAGTACGATCTCTGGCCCGGTTTCGGGCAACTCGTGGGGTACAACGCCATATTTGTTGTGGATGGAGGAGATCGGGAGATGCCCCAAACTCTCGCGAAGTCTTTCGGAGGATACTCCAAAGAGGTGGTTGACGTGCATATCAAGAGGGACAAGATAATGCAATTTACGATATTCAAGTGTTATGATTTCAAGGGTATGAAAATGAAGTCCGCGGAGAGTTATTGATGACTGTTTCAGTTGTGGTCCCGCTTTATAACGAGGAGGAGAATGTCGAAGAACTTCACGGCCGGTTGAAGGCGGTCCTCGACTCCCTCGGTTTGGAATATGAGATTATCTTTGTAGACGACGGCAGCACGGACGGGACCCTGCCGACGCTTGAGAAGATACAGTCCGGGGACAATAATCTGGTTACACTCAGTCTCAGAAGGAACTTCGGCCAGACAGCCGCCTTTGCCGCAGGCTTCGATTATGCCCGGGGAGACGTTGTCATCACCATGGACGGCGACCTTCAGAACGATCCCGCCGACATACCCAAGCTCCTCGACGCAATCAGGGACCACGACATAGTCAGCGGCTGGAGGAGGAAGAGAAAAGATCCCTTCTTATCGAGGCGGCTGCCTTCAATTATGGCCAACTGGCTGATAAGCAAGGTGACAGGGGTCGACCTCCACGACTATGGGTGTTCGCTGAAGGCATACCGGAGGGAGGTTATAAAGAACCTGAAGCTTTACGGCGAGATGCACAGGTTCATCCCCGCAGTGGCCAAATGGTATGGTGTAAAGATCACCGAAGTGGAGACGATCCATCATCCGAGGTTAAGGGGGAAATCGAAGTACGGGATCTCCCGCACCGTCAGGGTCGTCCTGGACCTTATCACAGTGAAGTTTCTTCTCAGCTTTTCGACACGGCCGCTCCAGTTTTTCGGCCCGGTAGGAATCTTCAGCGGGGCTCTGGGGGGACTGATCTCCCTCTATCTGAGCATCCAGAAGATACTTATGGGGAAGGACATAGGCGGAAGGCCCCTCCTCCTGCTGGGCGCGCTCCTTATCATCGTGGGCATCCAGTTCATCGGCATGGGTCTCCTGGGGGAGATGATGGTCCGCGTCTATCATGAAACGCAAAAAAAACCTATCTACGTAATCAAGAAAGTAATTGGCCCCGGGAACACGTAAGCACCTCATCCTGATTGTCAAGCTGGCTGTCAGCTCGCTGAGCCTCTATGTCGTCTTCTCGAAGATCGATGTCAGGGAATTTGTCCGCATGCTTGCAAAGATCGGTCCTCTTTATTTCGTGCTGGCGGCGCTCCCATATATAGTGGCACAGGCTGTATCGACATGGAGATGGAAGCTTCTTCTCCCCGAGCAGTTCAGGTTCAGGAGGCTTTTTTCGCTATATATGATCGGCTCCTTTTTTAACAGTTTTCTACCCGGCCTGATCGGCGGAGATGCGGTCAAGGCATACTACCTCAACAAGGACGCAAAAAAGCTGAGCCTCACCCTTGCCTCCGTCTTCATGGACAGATATTTCGGATACGCGAGCCTCATGATTATCGGTATGTCTGCCTTTCCCTTCGCCTCGGGATATTTCGGCAAGGCTTCATACAGGTGGCTTATGCCTTCAATATTTGTCGCCTTCGCCGCGGCAAGCTTTCTCTTTTTCAGGCTGAAATTGGGGAAGAATTTCGCCTCCGTCGGCGAGATCTACGAATATTTCGGGAGGCTCAAATCAAGGAGAGAGGTCATTGTCAAGGCGGTGCTGCTCTCCTTCGTTGTTCAATTCCTCAATTTCTTTATGGTCGTCATACTCGCCCTGGCTACCGGAGAGAATATCCCGATCGTACCCCTCTTCGTTTTCCTCCCGATCATTATTACTGTGACCACCATTCCGATTTCGATGTCCGGACTTGGCGTGAGGGAGGGCTCATTCGTGCTGCTTCTCGGCCTCATCGGCGTAAGGCCTGCAGTGGCCACGTCCCTCTCTCTTTCGTGGTTTTTTGCGAACTTTCTGGGAGGTCTGCCGGGCCTTTTTGCTTATATCCGGCGGACCGGTATGTCCCAATGAATCCTTTGTTGTAAACTAGAAGGATTTCATGGAAGAGCAAAGACGGCTCGAAGAACTGGACAAAAGGTACATCTGGCATCCCTTCACCCAGATGAGGGACTGGGAGAAGGAGAAGACTGTCATTGTCGCCCGCGGCTCGGGCTCCTATATCGAGGATGTCGAGGGCAACAGGTACCTGGACGGAGTCTCCTCTCTCTGGGTGAATATCCACGGCCACAGGAAAAAAGAGATTGATGATGCCATAAAAGAGCAGATCGACAGAATAAGCCACTGCACCATGCTCGGCCTCAGCAACGTGCCGGCGATAAAACTGGCCGAGAAGTTGATAGGTATTATCGGTCGATCCTTTGGTGGTGGGGGCACCCCCCCGCGGATGCCCTCTTCCGGGCAGTCACAGGGGAATGCCCCCGCAAGGGTCTTTTATTCAGACAACGGGTCCACGGCTGTCGAAGTGGCGCTCAAGATGGCTTTCCAGTATTGGCTGCATAAAGGCGTTGCCGGAAAGAACAGTTTCCTCTCGTTGCGGAACGCATACCACGGTGACACTCTCGGAGCAGTGAGCGTGGGGGGGGTCGATATATTCCACGAGGTATTCGGGCCTCTGCTTTTCAAGACATTCAAGGCGCCGTCGCCCTACTGCTACCGGTGTGAGGCGGGCATGGAATTTCCCGGCTGCGGTATTTTCTGCCTGAACAAGATGGAGGAGATCCTCAGCAAGCACTATGGGGACATTTGCGCAGTGATAGTCGAGCCTCTTGTTCAGGCGGCGGGGGGAATGATCGTTTCTCCGCCCGGCTATCTCAGGGGTGTGCGCGAACTCTGCACAAGGTATAACGTGCTTTTGATAGCCGACGAGGTCGCGACGGGTTTCGGAAGGACGGGGCGGATGTTCGCGTGTGAGCACGAGTCGGTCGTACCTGATATTCTCTGCCTCTCGAAGGGAATCACAGGCGGATACCTCCCCCTGGCGGCGACGATCGCCACCAATGAGGTATACAACGCCTTTCTGGGTGACTTCAGGGACCTGAAGACTTTCTTCCACGGCCATTCCTATACCGGCAACCCTCTGGGGTGCGCCGCCGCCCTGGCCTGTCTCGGTATTTTCGAAAAAGAGGAGACGCTGAAGAATCTCCAGTCAAAGCTGGGGATCTTCGAAGAGGGGCTCAGGGAGCTTTCGGGGTTGCCGCATGTGGGCGAAGCCAGAAACAGCGGACTCATGGCCGGAGTGGAGCTTGTGAGAGACAAGGCGACGAAAGAGCCTTATTCCTGGGAGGATAGAATGGGCTGGCGGGTGGCGAACCATGCGAGAGAAAAAGGAGTATTCATACGGCCTCTCGGGAATGTCGTGGTGGTAATGCCTCCTCTCAGTATCAGCGGGACGGACCTCCGGCGGGTGCTCGATGTGATCGGGGAAGCGATAACGGCGGTGACATGAGCAAAAAATCCGTCGCTCTCCTAACACTCCTTTTCATCGCACCGGTAATCATCTATTTCCTCTGGCCTTCCGACGAGGCCAGGATCAGGACACTTTTCAGGGAAGGGGCTAAGGCCATAGAACAGCAGAAGATCGACGATGTGATGTCGAAGGTCTCGTTCAGTTACACCGACGAGCACGGCCTTTCATATCTCTATCTGAAAAAGCTTATGGAAAGGGCCTTCGGCGAGGTGAAGGACATCAGAATCGAGTACGACATAAAGAAAATAGATATAAGGGACGACAGCGCAATCGCCGACGTGGACGTGAGGGTAGTGGCAACCCGCGGCGCCGATACCGGCTATATGCTCGGCGACGCGGCGAAACCTCTCCATATAAGATTTGCCCTTGATAAAGAAAGGACGAAATGGCTGATAAGCAGGACGGAGGGTCTTCCGCGTTGGTTCTGAAACCGGTAAAACATCCCCTCGCCCTTCTCCGGAATCATAACTCCCCCTTTCCCCCTCTTATCTTAAGAGGGGGTGCCGGAGGCGGGGGCGTTATCCAACACCGATGACCGGGACAAGAGACAGGATACTTTTTTTCTCCGTCCTGGCGGCGGCGGGGCTCTTCCTGTTTTCGGCGTTGTCCCTGAAACCTCCCCATTTCGATGAAGGCATCAACGGTTATTTTGTGAACCAGGTATGGACGAACGGTTTCTTTACCTATGACCCTCACAACTACCACGGCCCGCTTCTGTTTTATCTCTTCCAGATATCGGAGAAGATCTTCGGGTTCGGCATCTGGTCTTTCCGGTTTGTGACGGCCCTTTTTTCCATTCTGACTGTCTGGCTTGTCCTGAGGAGCAGCACCGTCCTGGGGCGGCCGGGCAGTTATGCGGCTGCGCTGGCCATGGCCCTGAGTCCGGGGGTGATATTCTTCGGACGCTCTGCAATCCACGAGGCGATGTATGTCTTTTTCCAGGTGCTCTGGATGCTCGGGTTCGTAAAGATGAAGGAGAAGACCGACCGGCAAGCCGTTATCTGGTTCCTGGCCGGCCTCACGGGCTGCCTCCTGCTGAAGGAGACGTTTGTAATACTCGGCCTTGCTTTCGTCGCAGCATGGGCGTGGGTGGAGATCTCGCGGGTGCCCCTGAAACGGACAACAGGCAGGCGGGAGAGCCGGAAGCAGCAACAGGAGAAGGGAGTGAGACTTCCGGCATGGTTTTTTCTGAAGGCCGGGACCGTGGCGGTTCTCGTATGGCTTGTTTTGTACACCGGATTTTTCCAGCACTGGAAAGGGGCCTCGGACTTCTTCATCGCCGTCATGCCCTGGTTGAAGACCGGGGTCGGCGCCTCCGGCCACGACAAGCCTTTCACTTACTGGCTGGAACTGCTCGGCAGGTATGAATGGCCGGCCCTTGCCGGACTGGCCGGCGCATGTGCGGGTGTTTTCAGCCGGTCATGGAAACTGAGGTTCTTCTCGGTCCTGGCCCTTGTGAACTTTCTGGTATATTCTTTCATCCCCTACAAGACTCCATGGTGCATCATCAGCATCCTGTGGCCCTTCTTCTTTGTCGCCGGGCTCTGGGCGGAAGAGCTGCATGGCAGGTTCGGGCAGAAGAGAGACTTCCTTTATTGGGGTGCCGCAGCGATCGTTGCCGTTGTCCTGGTCCGGTCGGTCCTGGTGAGCTACCGGCTGAATTTCATACGTTACGCAGACCCTGCCGAGCCTTATGTCTATGTACAGACAAAAAACGATATCAAGGCTGTCGAAGACATAATACAGCAAAAGATAAGGACTTCCCCTGAGTTTCACAACATGAAAATACTGGTCAGGCTGAAAGATTCGTGGCCGCTTCCGTGGGTCTTTTCGCGTTTTCCCCACATCGAATACGGCGATTACAAGACCCCCGGCGATTCGAATGCCGACATCATTTTCGGAGAGATGGGTGTGAATGAAGGGGGCCTTGCCGGCCGGTATATGCGGCGCAGGATAGAGTTGCGCGACGCACTTGCACCCATATATGTATACCTGAAGAAAACGACCTTCGAAGGGATGGACCTCCCTGGTTTCGGCCCGGTGGAAGGCCCGGAAGGGAAGGGTCCGTAGGCGTGGCGCTGGCGGTACTGATGCACCTGGTAGTTTCCACCCTGACGGCGATGCTCCTGGGCCTTTCCATGGGCAGGATCGATGCTGTAGTGGCAGTCGCAAGTCTTGCCGCCGGGACGGCCGCGGGCGTCATCGTCTGGCGGCGCCTGCCTGATGAGCGGAGTCTGTTTGCCCATACCGGCTTTATTACTGCGCTGCTCTACTCTTTCATAATTCTTGCAGGGCTTGAGCATTTCCTCTATCTGCTCTATTACAATCAGCATGGGCTTTACACCCTGCACTTGAACAATTTCGGGGACCTTTCCCTCCATATCCAGTATATCCGCCATATGGCAAGCGGCGCCCGTTTCTGGCCATACGATCCGGGCTACGCGGGCACCATTATGAGGTATCCGATCGGCATGGACCTGTACAACGCGCTATGGGAGACCCTGGGCGTGCCTATCGACAGCCATCTTTTCCTTACGGGCTTGGTCATGACCGTAATCACGGTATCTCTTCTCCACAAGTGGATGGGGTGGTGGGGGGTCGGGGCCTTCTTTCTTAACGGCGGGCTTGAAAACTGGAAGATCCTCGGCTCCGGCCGGCTCATGGACCTTCAGAATACGCTGGCATGGAAAAGCTTCTTCCTCTCGCTCTGGATCACCCAGAGGG
>JBJKPE010000031.1:0-14662 GCA_046706685.1 Thermodesulfovibrionales bacterium
GTTCTTGTATGATTATCACACCCCTGGTCTCTGTCACAGTATCAGCCATTATATCATAGACCCGCGGCCGTCTATCACCCGTCACCGCGGCGGTGATGGATGAATTTCCTGAAAGGTTATATAATGCTGTATCGGCGGAGGAGGGTTGAGGAACCGTGGCGGACGGAGACGGACTGAGCGGGCTTCTGGCATACGTCAACGAACAGAGGGGGATCGATTTTGCACTTTACCGGCACGCCACCGTCAGGCGCAAACTCGACCTCAGGCTGCAGGCGACGAAGAGCGCCTCGTATGACGCCTACCTTGAGTATCTGAAATCACACCCGGCCGAGTTCGGAAACCTCATCGAGGCCCTCACCATAAAGGTAACAGATTTCTTCAGGGACCCGGCGGTCTTTGAACTTCTTGCTTCCCGTGTTATACCCGATGTAATCTCCCGGTTCAGTCCGGTGAGAATATGGAGCCTCGGCTGCGCAGGCGGAGAGGAGCCGTATTCGCTTGCGCTTATTGTAAGCGATCTTATGAAAAGGGGAAACAAGGCGGTGCATGTGGAAATCGTCGGCACCGACATTGATTCCGCAGCCATAGTAAAAGCGTCGAGGGGAGAATATCCGGAGAGCGAGATTGCGAAGGCCGGTAAAGAATATGCGGAGGAATTTTCAGCGATGGCCGGAAGCCACGCGGCGGGGAATCGCATGTACCGGCTGAGCAGCCGGATAAAGGGGATGGTCAGGTTTGAAAACGACGATATCGTATCCGGTCTCAAACGGGCCAGGGATGCGGGCCGGACATACCATATCGTCCTCTGCCGGAACGTGCTTATCTACATGAGCAGGCCGCTGCAGGAAGAGGTCGTAGGCGGCATATCCGACATCCTGTGCGCCGGAGGATACGTCGTTACAGGAGAATCGGAGTCCCTTCCCGATTCCTCCCGGGACAGGTTCACCAGGACTTTTCCGGAGCTGAAAATATACTGCAGAAATTCCGATTCCCGGTGATCCGCCTGTCAGAGGGTCTTTGCTGCACGACCGAGTTTCCGGGTATGCTTGGGTCTGAAGGCTTCAGAGTTCACTTTTCTCAACATCCTGATCAGCCTGAGCCTGTCGACGACACCCATGCCCGCCATATCCGCACAATGGCGAAACCCCTCACCGGTAAAGAACTTTACGCTCTCATTCTGTTGGGTCTTGCTCCAGAGGTCTTCAATCGACTGCAATATGATCGCCTCGGCGAGACTCTTCAGGCTGCTTTTTTTAACCTTTTCATGGCCTGCGGACGGGGCGATGCTTTTCTGCACGAGCTCCTGTTTTTCCTCCATCGTCCGCACCTGCTTCAATGTAGGGATATTACGCAAAATACTGGAGAAATCTAAAGCCGGCACGCCGCTGCCGCCCAACCCCCTGCGCTTACCCCCTGCATCAACCGTAAAAGTCTTCATAGTCATTCTCCTTTCTCGTGCGTCATATTGCTCTCCTCCTAGGTTAACCCGGCGGCACAGGACAAAGGTATAGGTAAGACACTGATTTTTATGTAAGAATGTCCCTAATGCGGGCTGTCCGTATTTGTCCTACAATAGTGGAGCGCGGACGTGGTTTCCGCCGGAACCCGCAGATGGGGCGGACACAGGTCAGATCTTTTTCAGGCCGAGGTACTTTCTTGGGTTGCCGCTCGCAACGCCGGCAATTGTCTTCTGACTGACGCCGAGATTCCTCAGTATTTTAAAGGAATCGCGGAGAGTTATCCCGCTTCCGGCCAGCAATCCATCTTTGTCATAAACGGGTGCCCCCTTCTTCCGGCTCCCCTTGACTGAGTCGGAGACGAGTATTATCCTGTCGTGCCTCTTGCAGCCGAATATCAAACGAATGGTCTCTGGATGAAGGTGAAACCCGTCGGCAATGACTTCTGCGTAGAGGTCCTCGTCCATAAGGCCGAGGCCTGCGATGCCGGGTTCCCTGTGGTGGAAGGGTCTCATGGCATTAAAAAGATGAGTGACACCGGAAGCGCCCGCCTTCTTGCCGTCAAGCGCCTGGCGATAGGTCGCGTCGGAATGACCCATGTTCACCCTGAAGCCGGCTTCCACACATCTTTCTATCACCCGCAGCGCGCCCGGCATCTCCGGCGCAATCGTAATTATCCTTATCATCTTCTCATAGCCCTCGGTCAATCTTTTCAGAAAGGCCGTCGAAGGTTTCGCAATGGAACCCCTGTCCTGGGCTCCGCAGCGTGACGGGTTCAGGAAGGGCCCCTCAAGGTGCACCCCGAGAATGGCCGCTGACCCCGCGGCACGGCCCATCTCCATTGCCTTCCTTACAGTCTCCATATCCCGCCGCATCTGGTCTGAAGTCCCCGAATAGATTGTGGGAAGGATCGCTGTTGTACCCGCCCTGCCGTGCAGTTGGGCAATTTTCAGGATATGCCGGGGGTCAGCCGTCCTGGTGTCGCACCCGCCGGCCCCGTGCGTATGGAGGTCGATAAGGGCTTCCTCCTTCAAAGCATCTTCCCCCGCCGTGTGAAAAAGTCACTCAGCGCAACCCTGATCACAGCGCCCCTCGACCACTTTCTGCCCGTCTCCTTTTCCAATTCCTCGGCCGCTTCCTTGAGGGCGTCTATGACCTCTTCTTCCAGATAGACGGAAGTCTTTACCAGTTTTTCCTCTTCATGTGCCATCATCCACTCCGTTTTTTGGTTTATATGATACCACTATTAAAGGACTCAAAATAGCAACGACGTTGCGGTTATTCCTGTGCCAAGTCGGGCGGGAATCCAGGAGCAGAGATTAGTGTCACCAACTGTCTAGGGCACTGGCGTATCGGTTGCGGATGGGTAATTTTTTGACCACCCGGATCTTGTGAGCATCCGGGGAGAAACCAATCAAGACGTAGTAACAGAAATCGAGACACCAAGGTATTTTGGTCGTGCCGAAGAGTACGAGGGGTAATTATTGCATCTGATAGGTTCGTCCTTCCTCCTCGTGAACCCCTGCGGGATTCGGCTCGCTCTTATCCTCCGCTGTTTATTGCGATAGCTTTAAAAACTTTCCCAAGATATATACAATAGAGGAGATTAGGTTGTGCTGGAGGGAGTCGTCACGGGAAAAGACAAGATAGGGCCTGCGGGATCACCCACGTAATGGATAATCGCTTTTTCGAGAAGCCGATCTTAAATTCTCCCTATGAATACCCGTCTCGTCACTGGGAGCTTGATGCGAGCGGCCAGCCGACTCAGCAAATCATCGACAAACGCCGTCGTGCCGAGTTTATCACTCCTATTCCAAAACCCAGGAAAAGAAAGGGAGCCGCTACTCAAGAAGATCTGGTCTTCGACGAGGGTAAAGGGCTTTCGACCCAGAAGCAGCAGTATGACCCCACCCCGATAATCAATGAGCTTCGCGGCCATGTAGATAAATGGCGGGCTATTCAGAACCCAAATTCCTGGCAGGTAACTCCTGAAACTGCGCGGCTGCTTCAGCACTGGCGGCATCATCAGTTCAGTGGCCTTCGTCCTTTCTTTTGTCAAGTGGAGGCCGTCGAGACTGCCATCTGGCTGACAGAAGTCGCGCCGAACGATAAGTTCGGGAAGGTTTTTTTTGAGCATCTGGCCAATGCCAACCATGAAGCCAATCCTGACCTTATGAGGTTGGCGCTGAAACTGGCGACAGGCGCGGGCAAGACCACTGTTATGGCTATGCTTATAGCCTGGCAAACTATTAATGCGGTTCGTCGGCCCAACAGCAAGAAATTCACAAGGGGATTTCTGGTAGTCACGCCCGGCCTGACGATACGCGATCGGCTGAGGGTACTTCAGCCTAACGACCCCGATAGTTATTATCAAAGCCGGGAGCTTATTCCTAGCGACATGCTTGCTGATCTTGACCGGGCAAAGATCGTCATCACTAATTATCATGCCTTCAAACTCCGTGAGCGAATGGAGTTGTCTAAGGGCGGACGTTCGTTGCTGCAAGGCCGAGGAGAGGAACTTAATACTCTCGAAACCGAAGGCCAGATGCTTCAACGGGTAATGCCCGGCCTGATGGGCTTAAAGAGCGTCATGGTCCTTAATGATGAGGCGCACCACTGCTACCGAGAAAAGCCGAATCATGTTGACGAGGGGGAAGAACTGACGGGGGATGACAGGAAGGAAGCCGAGAAGAATAACGAGGCGGCCCGGCTCTGGATCTCCGGCCTTGAAATTGTCAATCGCAAACTTGGTATTAATCGCATAATCGATCTTTCTGCGACACCTTTCTTCCTGCGCGGCTCCGGCTATGCCGAAGGTACTCTGTTCCCTTGGACGATGAGCGACTTCTCCCTTATGGACGCCATCGAATGCGGAATCGTGAAGCTGCCCCGCGTGCCCGTGGCCGACAACATTCCCGGCGGTGAGATGCCGATGTTTCGGAACCTCTGGGAACATATCCGCAAACGGATGCCCAAGAAGGGGCGTGGCAAGTCCGATTCGCTGAACCCGCTTGACTTGCCTCCTCAACTTCAAACAGCCCTTGAAGCGCTATACGGTCACTACGAAAAGACTTACAACCTCTGGCAGCAGAGCGGCATCAAGGTGCCTCCATGCTTTATCGTCGTCTGCAACAATACATCCACGTCCAAGCTGGTATACGACTATATATCAGGCTTTGAGAAGCCGCCAGATAAAGACGGCGTCATTCCACCTCCATTTCTTGGAAAATTTACTCTCTTTTCGAATTACGATGAACACGGCAACCCGATTGCCCGCCCGCGCACACTGCTGATTGACAGTGAGCAACTCGAATCCGGCGACGCGCTGGATGACAACTTCAGGAGCATGGCCTCTGACGAGATCGAACGGTTTAGGCGTGAAATCATGGAACGCACCGGCGACCGCAGTCAGGCCGAGAATCTCACCGATCAGGAACTGCTTAGAGAAGTCATGAACACCGTCGGCAAAGAGGGACGGCTCGGCGATTCTATCCGTTGCGTGGTCTCGGTCTCGATGCTGACCGAAGGCTGGGACGCTAAGACCGTGACGCATGTGCTCGGCGTGCGCGCCTTCGGTACTCAGCTTCTTTGCGAGCAGGTAATCGGCCGAGCCCTGCGGCGCCAGTCCTATGATCTGAACGAGGAAGGATTATTCAACGTTGAATACGCAGACGTGTTGGGTATTCCCTTTGACTTCACCGCCAAGCCGGTCGTTGCACCTCCGCAGCCGCCGCGAGAAACCATCCAGGTCAAGGCAGTGCGACCTGACCGTGATGCCCTCGAAATCCGTTTTCCGCGAGTGGCAGGATATCGGGTTGAACTTCCCCAGGAACGTCTGAGCGCCAAATTCAACGAGGACTCTATAATGGAGTTGACTCCCGACCTGGTTGGCGCAACCGAAACCAGAAATTCTGGGATCATTGGCAAGTCTGTCGATCTGAACCTCGTCCATACCGGCGACATAAGACCCTCGCAAGTGGTCTATGAATTGACCTCACACCTTCTTCTTACAAAGTGGAGAGATGCCAATGGAGAACCTCAGCTACATCTTTTCGGTCAGTTAAAGAGGATTGCCCGGCAATGGCTTGATAACTGTCTTGTCTGCAAGGGAAAGACATATCCGGCTCAGCTAAAGTACAAGATGCTTGCCGATATGGCCTGCCAACACATCATGGATGGGATTAATCGGGAGCATATTGGCGGGAATACTATTAAGGCTATACTCGACCCATACAATCCTGCGGGCTCTACCAGGTACGTTAATTTCAATACATCAAAAACCAGCCGATGGAAGACCGATGCACGATGCTGTCATGTCAACTGGGTCATCCTTGATAGCGACTGGGAGGCGGAGTTCTGCCGTGTGGCAGAATCGCATCCAAAGGTGAAGGCTTATGTGAAGAACCAAAACCTCGGGCTGGAAGTGCCTTACCGTTACGGCTCCGAGACACGCAGATATATTCCCGACTTCATCGTTTTGGTTGATGACGACCACGGCGAAGACGACCTACTGCACCTTATCGTCGAGATCAAGGGTTACCGCCGCGAGGATGCCAAGATGAAGAAGTCCACCATGGAGACCTACTGGGTGCCGGGAGTGAACAATGTTGGCAGTTACGGCCGCTGGGCATTTGCAGAGTTCACCGAGGTATACCAGATCGAGTCGGATTTTGAGGCAAAGGTCAAAGATGAGTTTAATAAGATGATCGAAGGAATTGCATGTCAGCCACCCGCCTAAAAATATTCATTAGCAGCGTGCAAAAGGAATTTGCACAGCAGCGACTGGACTTGAAGGCCTTTCTCCTCGGCGATGCTGCGTTGCGGCGTTTCGTTTCGGAAGTATTCCTGTTCGAGGAAATCCCGGCCAAAGACCGCCGGACCGATCAGGTTTACCTCGAAGAAGTTGAAGGTTGCGATATTTACCTTGGGCTTTTTGGTTACGAGTACGGCAGCGAAGATGCGCAGGGCGTATCAGCAACTGAACGAGAATTCAATCATGCCACCCGACTGGGCAAGCAACGCTTGATTTACGTCTGGGGTTCAGACGACAAGAAGCGTGCTCCAAAGATGAAGAAGCTGATCAGCAAGGTAGGCAGCGATCTTATCCGACGCCGAATTAACGATGTGAGCGCCTTAACCGCCGAGGTATATGCGAGCCTTATTGACTATCTCGACAGCATTCATTCACTGCGAGTGCCCCCCTTCGATACCGCTGTTTGTCATGGCGCAGGGTTGAAAGATCTTTCCCGCAAACGGATTAAATGGTTCCTTGAAGCTGCCCGTCGCGAGCGAGGCTTTCCACTTAAGCCTGGCACAACAACAGAAGCCTTACTGACTCATCTTAACCTTCTCGATAGCGGGAAGCCGACCAACTCAGCTATATTGCTCTTCGGCGAGAATCCGCAGCGGTTCCACCGCACTGCTGAGATCAAGTGTGCCCACTGCCACGGCACGGAATATCGTCGTCCCTTTGCTTCCATGCAGGTATACGGCGGCGACCTCTTTGAGCAGGCCGATCAGACGCAGGATTTTATACTTGGGAAGATCGATCGCGCGATAGGCACGCGCGCTGCGAGCATCACTGCGCCGGCAACCTACGAACTGCCTCCGGATGCGATTGCGGAAGCAGTCATCAATGCAATAGCCCATCGAGACTATAACAGCAACGCTTCTGTCGAGGTTCGTCTATTTGCTGACAGGCTCGAAATCTGGAATCCCGGCAGTCTTCCCGGTATTCTGACGCTTGAAAGCCTCCGTGATGACCACCCTTCAGTGCCCTATAATCCTCTGATAGCCGAATCACTCTATTTGACGCGCTATATCGAAAGAGTTGGCTCCGGCACCCAGGCTATGATAGAACTCTGCCGGAAAGCGGGCCTCCCCGAGCCGCAATTCGAGCAGCGTAACGGTTCTTTTGTAACCACCCTATGGCGCGACTGGCTGACGGATAAGGTGCTTGCAAGGTATGGTCTGAACGAGCGGCAGATGCGAGCTATCGCTTACTTGAAAGTTAATAGAGAAATCACAAACAGCGAATATCAGAAATTAGCTGGGGCCATCAGTCAGACCGCCCTTCGTGATCTTCGCCAGCTTATAGCGCTTGGTCTAGTCGATAGGATTGGAACCACTGGACGCAATACCCGTTATCGGTTAAGTAATAAACCCGACATAAACACGACAAACACGACATGAGAATGGATCTTAATAAACCCGACATAAACACGACACAGTCGTGCCATAAATACGCTAAATGTGCCACAGTTGGCTCAGAAAGGGATCAAACGGCTCATCGGAAACCCGTCATAAACCCGTCAAACCCGTCACGAAAAGGGCTACAAAGGGGCCGCCACGAAAGGGCGCATAAACGGGCCATTTTCTAAATGACTTAGAAATGACTCAAATGACTCACGGAGATAGATGAATGGCAAAAATGAAACCACCGAAAAATAAACTGACCGTCGAAACGCTCAAGCACGAAGAGGCGAGTCGGAAGAACATACCTTCTGCGGAGCATCAGTCGCTTATGTACGATTCGGAGAAAAACCCGATCCGGGTGGCATACGAACGGCGCAACCGCGACCTTGACCCTCAACTGGTCTGGCGCGGGAAGGATGAGCAGGACTGGTCCGATCTGGTAGTCTATGCACCGCCGCTCTATATTCAGGAAAAGGTGCAGCCCAAGGTGCTGATCGATGACCTGCTGCGCCGCAGCCAAGCCGACATGAAAGGGGCAGCGCCACAGGTTGACCTCTTTTCCGACTTCAATGGCCTGCCAAGCGAAAGCGCCAAGACCGAGTTCTACCAGCACGACGCCCACTGGGCCAATCGCATGATCCTTGGCGATAGTCTTCAGGTTATGGCGTCACTGGCTGAGCGGGAGGGACTGCGCGGCAAGGTGCAGATGATATATTTTGATCCGCCCTATGGCATCAAGTTCAACTCCAATTTCCAGTGGTCAACTACGAGTCGCGATGTGAAGGACGGCAATGTCGGTCATATTACCCGCGAGCCCGAGCAGGTGAAGGCGTTCCGAGATACCTGGCGGGATGGGATTCATTCATATCTGACCTATTTGCGGGATCGATTGACGGTTGCAAGGGATTTGTTGACTGATTCAGGGTCTATCTTTGTGCAAATAGGGGATAAAAATGTCCATCGGGTAAGAGCTTTAATGGACGAAGTGTTTGGAGAAGAAAATTGCTGCTGCCAGATAGTATATCCGACAACCAGCACACAAGGAGCGAATTTATTGCCGGTTGTTAACGATAATATTTTATGGTTTGCAAAAAACATTTCTAATGTAAAGTACCGCCAACTCTTCAATCGAAAAAAACTCGGTGAGTTTGGCACAACTGGCTACAATCAGATCCAGACTGCCGATGGCAGGATCATTTCAATGTCAAGCATCAGTGATCTACAAAAAGAAATACAGGCTGGAGGTAAAGTATTTGCATCTTCTGATTTAACTTCGTCGCACTATAGTAAAAGCGAGAGCATCGTGCATTGCGGACGAGAATTCACGTCTAAGAAAAGATATTGGTCAACTTCAACATTGGGAATGTACAGACTTCAAAAAGCAAACCGCTTGCTAGCAGTTGGTGATACGCTAAGGTATAAGCGGCTATTGGAAGATTTCGATGTGCTTCCAAATTCAAATTTATGGAGTGCGCAGCTTTCGGAGCAGAACAAGTCATATGTGGTTCAGACGGCAACATCAGTGATTGAACGGTGTATCCTCATGGCGACTGACCCCGGCGACCTTGTCATAGATCCTACCTGTGGCTCTGGTACGACCGCGTATGTTGCCGAGCAATGGGGCCGGCGTTGGATTACCATTGACACCTCTCGTGTGGCCTTGGCTCTCGCCCGCGCCCGCATCATGGGTGCACGCTACTCGTACTATTTGTTGGCCGACAGTCCTGACGGTCAACAGAAGGAAGCTGAAATTACACGCACCTCGCCATCAAGCCAACCAACCCGTGGAGACATTCGCCATGGCTTTGTCTATGAGCGTGTGCCGCATATCACTCTGAAGTCTATTGCCAATAATGCCGAGATAGATGTGATCTGGGAGAAGTTTCAGGAAGAATTGGAGCCGTTGCGCCAACGGCTTGACAACGCGCTCGGCAAGAAATGGGAAGAGTGGGAAATTCCCCGCGAGGCTGAGGAGAAATGGTCAGAGACTGCAAAGAAGCTGCATGCCGAGTGGTGGGAACAACGTATAGCTCGGCAAAGAGAGATTGATGCCTCCATCGCCGCCAAGGCTGAGTTCGAATACCTTTACGATAAACCTTACGAGGACAAGAAGAAGGTCCGTGTTGCAGGACCGTTCACTGTGGAGAGCCTCTCACCTCACCGGGTACTGATTGTCGGAGCTGATGATGAACTGATAGATACTGTGGCGGAATCGCAGGACGGATACGGTACAGAGCGGGATTTCGTCCAGATGATTCTCGAAAACCTCAAGACAGCCGGGGTGCAGCAGGCACACAAAGAAGATAAGATCACTTTCACCTCCCTTACCCCCTGGCCGGGCGATCTGGTCTGCGCCGAAGGGCGGTATGAAGAGTCCAGCAGCGAAAAGCGCGCCGCCGTCTTCGTCGGCCCTGAGTTCGGTACTGTCTCTCGCCCCGATCTGGTGGCAGCTGCTCGTGAGGCCGGCGATGCAGGCTTTGATGTGCTAATCGCCTGCGCCTTCAACTATGATGCCCACTCCTCGGAGTTCAATAAACTCGGTCGCATCCCGGTGCTCAAGGCCCGGATGAACGCCGACCTGCACATGGCTGATGACCTCAAAAATACCGGCAAGGGCAATCTCTTTGTTATCTTCGGCGAACCTGACATTGACATCCTTGATGCTGAAGACGGACAGATTAGAGTCAAAGTCAACGGCGTGGACGTTTTCCATCCGAACACAGGCGAGGTCCGCAGTGACGGCGCCGAGGGCATCGCCTGCTGGTTTATTGACACCGACTATAACGAAGAAAGCTTTTTCGTCCGCCATGCCTACTTCCTGGGTGCAAATGACCCTTATAAAGCTCTGAAGACAACCCTTAAGGCCGAGATCAACGAAGAAGCCTGGACAACGCTGAACAGCGATACTTCCCGCCCGTTCGACAAACCGAAAAACGGGAGAATTGCTGTGAAGGTAATCAATCATCTTGGGGACGAAGTTATGAAGGTGTTTCGGGTCAATTGATGACGGCTGTCTTCTTAGTTGAAAAATGGATCAATAGTGTTGGTGTTTTAGATGACAGCCAGGCATAAAACGCAGCGAATTTCTCTTGAGGCCCTACGAAACAGCATTTCAGAGGCACTAGCCGCGCATTACAAGTCATATAAAATACCAGACATATGTGTTGGCTTAGGCCTAGCCCCAGGGAAAGAAGAAGAGGCTTTTCGTAGCAAACGAGTCTATGTCAAATCGCGGCTTGACGCTCTAAATGAACCGGAACTTCTGAGGATTGCCCGTGACGTCTTAAGTGAGATTGAGGATGCATCATTAAGGGACCTTGTAAGCGAAATGACAATTCATGCTGAGCACCGCATTTCTGACATCACTCGTCGGGACGTGTTGAAAGCATTAAACGGACTCGATACGTTATTTGGCGATGTAAATCTTTTCGAAGGGTTGAGTATTGTATCAACGGAGCTGTTAAATAGCGATATTGGCGATATCTTCGACTTGCCGACATTACGTAAAGAGATTGAAAAGCACTATATTGATAACGACGACTTCTCGAACGAAGAGCTGCTAATAAGATGTAGTGCTCTGACTTGTAGCCAGTCACGATTCTTTGCGCTAATAGAGAACTTGATTGACCCAGTAGTTCGGAGGGGCGAGGATCAAGAACGACTGGCCAGCGACTTAAATGCTATTTTGAAAGCTGACGGTTTCCGTGCGGTGGTGGTTGGAGATCGGTCCGGCTATCCTGTCTATGCAGTGCAGCGTATTGCTTCAGGCGTTGTCGGGACTCCGAAAAATATCATTTTTGCTTCGATAAAAACCAAACCGGATTTGTATTTTACTGATGCCATCAATAACGATATTGCAATTCGGAACAAAACTGACGCACTCATCTACGATCGTTTCCTGACGGATTCCGGATTGCTTTGGAGCACGATGGTGGAGTGGTGGCAGCAACGCGAAGGTATCGAAGATCCTACTGATGCTCAGCGGGCTCTATACAAACGGCTTGAACTGTCCGTAATAGTTACACTTTCTCCTGGTGAGTTCACTTTGTTCAACACCTATTACCGCACATTTCCGAAAGTGTTGGGAGATCAGCTTCCAGCACTCATTCCCCAAGTCTACTTGCATTTTGATCCCCGCACCATGAAGGAGCGTGGCACCGATCCCGTACTCTTGCGCCAGCGCATGGATATGCTTCTCTTGCTTGATCACAACGTCAGAATCGTGATCGAGGTCGATGGCAAGCCTCATTATGCCGAAGGCGACAACGCTTCGCCTGCCAAATATGCTGCTATGGTTGCAGAAGACCGGCGTCTTCGTCTGGCGGGATATGAGTTATACCGGTTTGGCGGTGCGGAATTTGAGGATGCAATTCTGCAAGATAGGAAATATACTATTGGCCCAGCGTCTGAACAGTTGGCTATCAACTTTTTCCAGCAATTGTGGGAAAAACATCATATCAAACCGAAGTAATAGGGACATGACCAATTAGAAGAACTCGGGTGATAATGGCAATTTATCGGCAAGAGGTAGGATACTCTGATGGACTTTCGCATCGCTGACACATTTACCGATAGTCTCACCAGACTGAACGGCGAAGAGCAGAAGGCTGTGAAGACCACAGCCTTTGACCTTCAACTGAACCCCGCCAGTCCAGGAATGCAGTTTCATAAGCTCGATAAGGCCAAAGACAAGAACTTCTGGTCGGTTCGAGTCAGCAGCGACCTACGGATAATTGTCCATAGAACTACCGAAAGTCTGCTTCTGTGTTATGTGGCTCACCATGACGGCGCCTACCGCTGGGCAGAAAAACGGAAGCTGGAAGTTCACCCCAAGACTGGGGCAGCGCAGTTAGTGGAGATTCGGGAACGGATAGAGGAGATCATAATTCCCAAATACGTGGAAGTTGTACAGCCTGCCATACCAAAGCCACCCCTATTTGAACATCTTTCGGCAGAGACGCTACTCGGCTATGGCGTGCCGACAGAATGGCTGGCTGATGTTAAGAAGGCAGATGAAGATTCCCTGCTGGTATTGGCCGACCATCTGCCCGGTGAGGCAGCCGAGGCATTGCTCGACCTGGCTACCGGAGTAACACCACAAATCGTGCAACATGTAGCCGCCGGTACTGACCCGTTTAGGCATCCAGATGCACAGCGTCGGTTCCGGGTAATGAGCAACGTGGAAGAATTGGAACGCGCTCTCGAATACCCATGGGAGAAGTGGACCATCTTTCTACATCCTGCGCAACGGCAATTAGTTGAACGGGATTACAGAGGACCGGCGCGGGTATCAGGATCGGCAGGAACGGGGAAGACTATCGTTGCATTGCATCGTGCTGTTTTCCTTACTCGATCTAATCCTGATGCTCGGGTACTTCTTACGACTTTCTCCGAGACGCTGGCGAATGCACTGCGCACTAAACTGAAACGACTGATCGGTAATGAACCTCGCCTCGGCGATCGGCTTGAAGTTCACGATATGAATTCCATCGGCCGGAGACTTTATGAGTTGAATTTCGGCCGTCCTAAGATTGCGACCAGAGCGGATATCCTTCGGTTTATTGAAGAAGCTTCGGAAAGTGTCCAAGGGCACAAGTTCGGCATACACTTTCTGCTGACCGAGTGGGAGCAGGTTATTGATGCATGGCAACTCGATACATGGGAGGCATATCGTGACGTCGCCAGACTGGGTCGCAAAACCCGCCTGCCGGAACAGCAAAGGGTAACAATCTGGTCTATCTTTGATAGGGTGCGCTCCGGACTGACTTCAGAAAAGCTGGTCACTTATTCAGGAATGTTCAGTCAACTGGCCTCTCATCTTGCGAAAAGTCGGCATCTGCCGTTTGACTATACGGTTGTGGACGAGGCTCAGGATGTAGGTGTGGCGCAGCTGCGAGTGCTATCCGCTATGGGTGTTGGCAGGACAAACAGTCTATTTTTTGCCGGAGATCTCGGACAGCGAATTTTTCAGCAGCCTTTTTCTTGGAAGACACTTGGCGTTGATGTCCGCGGTCGCTCCCAGACCCTCCGGATCAATTACCGTACTTCCCATCAGATCAGAATGCAGGCCGACCGATTGCTGGATCCGGAATTGTCGGATGTCGACGGCAATACGGAGGAACGGCGCGGCACCATCTCGGTGTTTAACGGACCGCAGCCTATCATTACCGAATATGCCACACCAGAAAAGGAAATGGAAGCGGTCAGCAAATGGCTTACCGATAGGATAGGCGAAGGGATTAAGCCACATGAAATGGGTGTTTTCGTTAGGTCAGATAAGGAACTGACCCGTGCCCAGGCTGCGGTTGAACAGGCAGGCCTCACATTTAGGGTGCTCGATGAGCACGTTGAGACGACGGTGGGCAATGTCTCTATTAGCACGATGCATCTTGCCAAAGGTCTTGAGTTTCGCGCCGTTGCAGTCATGGCATGTGACGACGAGATCATCCCTCTTCAGGCGCGAATCGAAACGGTCAGTGATGACTCAGACTTGCAGGAAGTATACGACACCGAACGTAACCTTTTGTATGTCGCTTGCACTCGCGCAAGAGAACATCTGATGGTATCAAGCGGCAACGCACCGTCAGAGTTTCTGGACGATCTGAGAATGTGATCTATGGAAAAGACTTCGGTACGGATGGACAGGTCTTCCTGAACAAGTTCCTCCAGCTTTTTGAGAGAAGCCGAGTCGTCGTCTTTACCTGATAGTGAAGACAGTATGTTTTCCATATCCAGGACAGAGCATTTCTTGACTCGTATTCTGGAAAAGCGGCCCGGCCTCTTTTTCTTCCGTGAAGACAACTAGGATTAATGAGCGGAGTGAAATTCTGTCCCGGCCTCTATGCAGCGGGGACCTCTCCTCGCCCGGATCACCGTGTGCTCCCGTGTCTTGTCGAAATATTCGTAACCGTCACCTTTGTTGTTGTCGGATACAGATCCGGGAAAAACCATCCTGCCGCATGGATCGGAAATCCAAGCCTCACCTCTCCCTTTGGAGAATCCGATAGCAG
>JBJKPE010000032.1:0-12962 GCA_046706685.1 Thermodesulfovibrionales bacterium
AGTAGCTCTAACATTTCGCCCCCTATATACTGACCTTTTTGATGTTGTATCTGCTTGTAATCAGGTCGAAGATCGATTTCGTGCCGACAAGGGCCGTGAACAGGTTAATGGCGACGCCCAGGCTGAGTGTCACAGCGAACCCCTTGATCGGCCCGGTGCCGAACTGAAACAATACTGCTGCCGTGATGAGGGTAGTGACATGGGAATCGAATATTGTCCACCAGGCCTTGTCATAACCCGAGTCGACGGCTGATCGCGCGGGTTTCCCAGCCCTTATCTCCTCCCTTATCCTCTCGAACATGAGCACGTTTGAGTCAACGGCCATCCCGACGGCGAGGATCACACCGGCGATGCCGGGCAGAGTGAGAGTGGCATTAAGGAACGCCATGGCGCCAAACAGGAGAATGAGGTTCAAGATCAGGGCAAAGTCCGCGATAAGTCCGGACATCTTGTAATAGATGAACATGAACAAGATCACGGCAAGGGTACCGATAAGACCGGCTATTTTGCCTGCCTTTATCGAATCGCTCCCAAGTGTGGGACCTACCGTGACGTTCTGGAGCATCTTGAGCGGCGCCGGAAGTGCGCCGGCCCTCAGCACGATGGCAAGGTCCTTGGCCTCCTCCATCGAGAAATTACCCGTTATCTGTGCGCTCCCTCCCGAGATCTTCTCCTGGATGACGGGGGCTGAATAAACATTGTTGTCGAGGATAATCGCAAGCCTTTTCTTGACGTTTGCCCCTGTTATCTCTTCGAAGCGCTTTGCTCCCTCTGCATTAAAGGATATGGAAACATAAGGCTCTCCAAACCGGGAATCGAGGCTAACCTTTGCCTCACTCAGAGAGTCACCGGTAAGGACGGCGTCTTTCTTGAGAAGAATAGGTGTCTTGGTAGCGATACCTGTTTCGGGGTTAAGCTTCCGCTCAAAAAGAATCTGGTCCCCGGAAGGTATCTTGTCCGCGAACTGTTTCAACACAGACTCCTCATCGCCCGGCTGGATAGAGGAAGGCAGTTGCGCCGCGACAGGAGACCCATCGTCCACGAGTTTAAACTCCAGCTGCGCGGTCTTGCCGATAAGGTCTATCGCCCTTTCCGGGTCTTTAACCCCCGGAAGCTCCACGACGATTTCGTTCTCGCCCTGCCGCTGGATCGAGGGTTCTGCAACTCCAAACTGGTCTATGCGGTTCCTGATCGTTTCGAGTGCCTGATCTGCAGCGTTGTCCTTTATCTTGGCGGCCTCCTTGTCGGACATCTTCAGAACGAGTTTTTGGTCCGTTGAGACCGTCTCAAGGATCGGATAGTTTGCCCTTATTATGGAAGCGATTTCCGGACTGGAAGGGGATATTTCAATATTGAGGCCCTTAACGGTCACATCGGCCTTGATGTTCTTCTTGTCGGCGGCGCTTTTGATCAGGTAGGCGAACCGATTGAGGTTTGTCTGCACAGCCTTGTCGCCTTCCACTTCATATACCAGGTGAAGGCCGCCCTGAAGGTCGAGGCCCATTACGATGCCCTTATGAGGCATGCTCTTCTGCCACCACTGAGGCATGTATTTGAACAGAGGCGTATTGGGGAGAAAGAATACGACCGCTACGATTACCGTGACCCCTATGAGCAGGAACCTCCAGAAAACATTCTTTTTCATGTAACTTCTGAACCTCCGTTTTCTTTATCTATGGCGGAAAATCTCCGGGGAGAGACGCCCCTTACTCTTCGTCCGACTCTCTCACCACGGCAATGTAGGACTTCCCGTATTTCACACGCACGTTCTCGGCGATCTTCACAACCACCGTATTAGTGCGTACATCCTCGACAACCCCGTATTCACCTCCGGACGTTATCACTTTATCGCCTTTCTTCAGGCTGTCCAGCATGGCTTTATGTTCTTTTGCCCTTTTTTGCTGAGGTCTTATCAGAAGAAAATAAAATATCACGAATATCAGAATCAGCGGAAGAAAACCGAGCAAACCGCCGCCTTGTCCCTGCCCCCCCTGCGGGTTCGGCCCCATCGCATATGCCAATTCTGCAAACATCCGCCACCTCCCCTTAAAAATAATTAGATACTATACCCTCTTTAGACTTTTTTTATCAAGGCTGGGACGCCGGACGGGAAGGAAGGTCCGGATTATCCCGTTTCACCCGGCCTCAGGATTACCTCGGACATTCAAATATCGGCCGAAGGGTTCAATCCTAAAGTTCAGAGAAATCCCGCATGATGGAATTCTTAAGATTTTTGTGAGAAGATTGCGGTGGAGGATGAGCGGCAGAGGATGTATAATATGAGGACACTCCGGAGGGGCGGATGTAACGTAACCGGACGAAAGGAAAAAGTTTGCGATCTGTAGTGCGCCAAAGGTATAAAAACAGGTGACATATTCCGAAGCGATAAAGAGCGGGTTCAGCCTGGTTAACAGAAACTTGCAGCTTGTGGCGATCCAGGCGGGTCTGATGATTGTCAATTGCGTAGCCTTCTTCATAATCGTGGGGATTCCTCTCGGCGTGGCCTTCGTAATCTTCGGCCTCGATCTCACAGGGTTCGGGCAGCTGAAACAGATACTTGCCACGGTGCAAAACCCAGCCGACCTGCTGTCGAAGTATTTCGGCCTGGTGCTGATCGTCCTTATAAGCTTCCTTGTTTATATCACCGTGATAACGACGCTTTGGTTGTTCGTCTTCGGCGGCGCCGTGGGCGTTATAGGCAGGTCACTTCTTGAACCTTCCCGGAAATTCACTATGCGGGGATTTTTCACTGAAGCACGACAGCTCTTCGCTCCCCTCATGTGGTATTCCCTCCTTATTGGTCTCATATTCATTGCCGCTGCCTTCGTCCTGGGTTTTTTGAGCGGCGGGGTTGCTGTCATCGTATCGGCCGCCAGGAGCCATGACTCGACACTTGCCCTCTTTCTCGGTATTTTTTTCTCCCTGCTTCTGGTCCTGTTCGGTCTGAGTCTCATCGTCGGCATCCTGGCAGCGGCGGTCTACGGCGTAGCAGTGATCTTCTTCGGAAGAGAGGGAACAGGAAAGTCCTTCAGAAACGCCGTCGCCTACCTCTGGAACCACCAGAACGCATTCTGGCTGTATGCGCTGCTCCTCTTCGGTTATGCGCTGGCGAGTTTTGTACTGATGCTCGTGGTCTACCCCTTCAACCTCATCCCATTTGTGGGGCCGGTCATCTCCTTCCCGTTTCAGATATTGTCATACGTGATTCAGGGGTACTTCGGCCTCGTAATAATCGGGGTCGTTTTAAGCTACTATCATTCGTCTTCCCCGGAGGCAGGCAGGGCCGAAGAAGATGAAACCGGACCGGCTATCCCCCCTGGCGATGAAAGTTCCATCGGGGCTGAAGATATTTCTTTCTCTCAAGCCCCACAGCAAGAGATACCTCCCCGGGTGACGGACCGGACTGAACAAACCTGATCTCAAAGGTCTCCTCGAAGGCCTCCCTGATCATCCTCCTGAACTCTTCTTCGCTCAGCCGCGGCGCCATCTCCATAACGCCGGCGGTCCGGGCGTCCATCGCAGTTGCCTCATCAATTCCGAAAACACGGCACATCTCTTCCAGGTTATGGAAATAGGGTATGGACCCCTGCTGGAGCAGGCCGTCGATCCAGCGTTTCTGGGCGGAACCGATCACTTTCCTGTTGTCCGCCAGGATTTCCCCCAGGGAGCTCGTTCGAAAGCAGAGCGGACTGCCTGCAAGAACAGTCCCCCGTTCCCGCTCCTTTCTGGCCTTGCAGGAGATGCCTGCCTTGGCGAGGGCAAGATGGAGGGCGCCGCCGATCCTTCTATAGCTGTCCAGGAGACCTTTTGAAAAAGGACCGCTGTCAGTTCGGCAGGAAAAACTGTAGGTGAGCTCCCGGTCATGCAAAACCGCCCGTCCGCCGGTCGGACGCCTGACTATCGGGATGCCGCGCGCGTTGCAGTAAGCAAGGTCTATTCCGGAGACGTTCTGGAAACATCCAAGGCTGAGGGAAATACTTTCCCATCCGTAAAACCGCAGCGTCGGCGGCTGGGTCCTTTTCCTTACAGCAGTTGCTATGGCCTCATCCAGAGCCATGTTATAAGAAGCGCTGCAGGGCCCGGAGTCTATCAGCCGCCATTTTTCCCTCATGAAAAATTATAAATGAAAAACCATTCCGTCTGCATTCCCTGTAATATATGTAGGAGAACCGGTTTCATGATTTCCATGACAAGAAAAGTCCTGCTCTTTTTTTTGATCTTATCGTTTTGCGTCCCGGGTTCCGGCGGCGCCGATATCCTGCAATACGAAGCACCTGGGGTAGTCTTGAGCTATCCCTCCGCCCTTCACGGCGCCGCGGTGAGGCTGGCCCTCGCCTATCCGGGCATAAAGTCTGACCTCGAATCAAAACTAGGATGGAAGGCGGATTTTGTGCCCCTCGTCGTTTTGATACGCCGAAATTCGGAATTCCGTGGAAGGGTCCAAAACGACCTTGTGACAGCCTTCGCGGTCCCCGGGCAGGACCTGATTGTCATTGACTACTCAAAAATGGAGAGAACGCCTTTTGACATCGATGCCACACTGGAGCATGAATTATGTCATCTGCTTCTGCACCGGAACGTCCAGTCTCCTCCGAAGTGGCTCGACGAAGGCGTAGCCCAGTGGGCAAGCGGAGGCATCGCCGACATAATAAATCCGGGGGAGAAGGATATTCTGAAACAGAGTTCTTTGTCGGGCAGGCTCATACCTCTTCAGGACCTGTCCGTCTCCTTCCCCGATGAACCGAGGGGATTTCTTCTGGCTTACGAGGAAAGCAGGAATTTTGTGGAATACATAGCACATGAATACGGCACAGGCAAACTGCGCGCCGTCCTGCTCGGCCTGCAGGAGGGGGAGACCGCGGACAAGGCCCTGAGCACTGCCCTGGGGCTCAACCTCGACGCTCTTCAGGATGCGTGGAGAAGTAACCTTCGCAGAAAATATTCGTGGCCTTCTTACCTTGCCAATAACCTTTTCTGGATCCTTTTTTTTGCCGCGGCACTGGTCACGCTGATCGGCTATATTCAGGCGAAAAAGAGGATGAAGAACTACCGCGACGGGGACGATGAGGATTACGGCGAGGGCGAAGTTCACAACGGTGATAAAATAGAGCAGCGGGAGAATAAAACATAACAAACGGGATCGACATACAGAGTTTGACCGGCATCTCCGATGAAGAGGCCGCGGCGCGTCTTAAGACGGAGGGATATAACGAGATCCCATCTTCTAAAAAGCGCAGCGTATTTGAGATAGCACTGGAAGTTGTCCGGGAACCAATGTTCCTGCTCCTGATTGCCGGCGGAGCGATCTATCTTCTCCTGGGGGACTTGCGGGAGGCGGCGATGCTGCTCTTCTTTGTCTTCGTTGTCATGGCAATCACCCTTTACCAGGAGCGGAAGACCGAGCGGGCGTTGGAGGCCTTGCGTGACATGTCCAGCCCGAGGGCCCTCGTGATCAGAAACGGCGGGCAGAGGAGAATCCCCGGACGGGAGGTAGTGCGCGACGATCTGGTAGTTCTTTCCGAAGGAGACCGCGTGCCTGCCGACGCCGTACTCGTGAGTTGCACCAACCTGTCTGTGGATGAATCCCTGCTGACAGGGGAATCCGTGCCAGTGAGGAAAATCGTCTGCGACGGCTCCCCTGAAATGGGGCCTCCCGGGGGAGATAACCTGCCTTTTGTTTATTCCGGGACCCTCGCCGTTCAGGGCCTCGGCGTAGCCCGGGTAAAGACTACCGGCATGAATACCGAGTTGGGGAAGATAGGCAAGGCCTTGCAGAGCATAGGGACCGAGGAGACGATGCTCCAGAAGGAGACCGGGCGGCTCGTTGGACGGCTGGCCATGATCGGGCTCTCTCTCTGCGTCCTGGTCGTGGTCCTTTACGGCTCCACCAGGGGTGACTGGATCAAGGGACTCCTGGCAGGCATCACACTGGCGATGGCGGTTCTTCCGGAAGAGTTTCCGGTGGTTCTCACAGTCTTCCTTGCCATCGGAGCCTGGCGCATTTCACTAAAAAGGGTCCTCACCCGGCGCGTCCCGGCAGTGGAGATGCTCGGTTCGGCAACGGTTCTGTGCGTAGACAAGACCGGTACGCTTACCCTGAACCGGATGTCTGTAACCAAGGTATTTGCCGGCGGCGCTTTCTACGGAATCGACGGGGCTTCCTCCGGCATTCCGGAGGCTGTCCATAAGATCGTGGAATTCGCCATACTGGCCAGCCAGACAAACCCCTTCGACCCCATGGAGAAGGCAATCCATGAACTGGGGAAACGCTGCCTCAACAACACCGAGCACCTTCATGAGGACTGGACTCTCGTTCAGGAATACCCGCTTTCACAGAACCTGTTATCCATGTCACGTGTATGGAAATCGCCGGACAGCAGAAAGTATATCATCGCAGCCAAGGGAGCACCTGAGGCGATAGCTGACATCTGCCATCTGGGTGATGAAGCTACGGCGGACCTGCAGCAGCGCATCAACTCCATGGCCGCCGAAGGGCTGAGGGTAATAGGGGTGGCAAGAGCCGGATTTACCGAGGCCGAACTCCCGGGCGGGCAACACGACTTCACCTTTGAGTTCCTTGGACTTGTCGGTCTGGCAGATCCGGTACGCCCGGGGGTCAGAGAAGCAGTAGCGGAGTGCCATAAGGCCGGCATCAGGATTGTCATGATCACGGGAGATTATCCCGTCACCGCACAAAACATCGCGGGGCAGATAGGGTTGAAACAGACCGACCGGATCATCACGGGACATGACCTGGACAAGATGGCTGACGCAGAACTGAAGGAACGCATCAGGACAGCCGATATCTTTGCCAGGGTCGTACCCGAACAAAAGATGCGCATTGTCGACGCGCTGAAAGCGAACGGCGAGGTCGTAGCGATGACCGGGGACGGCGTAAACGATGCTGCGGCCCTGAAGTCGGCCCACATCGGCATAGCCATGGGAGGCCGTGGAACCGACGTGGCCCGCGAGGCGTCGGACATTGTACTACTGGACGATGATTTTTCTTCCATCGTGCAGGCCGTGAGGATGGGCAGGAGGATATTCGACAATCTGAAGAAGGCAATGGCGTATATCTTTGCAGTCCATGTCCCCATCGCAGGGATGTCACTGCTGCCGGTTCTCTTCAACTGGCCGCTCGTACTTATGCCTGTCCACATCGTGTTTCTCGAACTGATAATCGATCCGGCCTGTTCGGTGGTGTTTGAAGCCGAGGCCGAGGAGGCAGGGTTGATGGACAGGCCCCCGCGGGACCTCACCAGGCCTCTCTTCGACCGGCGTACCATAGGGGTCAGCCTCCTCCAGGGGTTAAGCGTGCTGATTATAGTCCTGGCTGTTTTTGCGGTATCGCTTTACCGTGGACAGGGTGAACTCGACGCCCGGGCCCTCAGCTTTACCACCCTCATCATTGCAAATCTCGCCCTGATATTCACAAACCGCTCATGGTCCCGTACGATCCTCGATACCCTGCGTTCCCCTAACGCCGCCCTCTGGTGGGTCACCGGCAGCGCCCTCTTCTTCCTCGGGGCAGCACTCTACGTGCCTTTCCTCAGGGGGCTGTTTCACTTCAGCAGGTTACACTTTATGGACATCTCCCTGTGTCTTGCAGCAGGGCTGGTGAGCATAGTCTGGTTCGAGGTATTCAAGATATTCAACGGGAAAAAAAGAACGCTCAGCCGCGCGGGGGCTGAAAGGCAAGAATGACAAAAGAACTGTTGATTTCACGTCGCCTGAAGCAAACTGCTAAAAGACTGTTTTGTTTTTTTGGCTTCAGGTCTTTCAGCCGCCGGAGCAACCACGCCAAGAATGAAAACCAACCGGGCTTATCATCGGTCGGCTGGAAAGTTTTGTTATCTGCCCGTCGTCTGTTGGTAGTCCAGTCCCAGTTTTGAAGAGACATCCTTGAGTTTCTTGTCGAGTGTCCAGAGAGGAACTCCAGACAATACAGCCGAAGAGATCAAATGCATATCAACGTACCCCAGGCCCTTCCCCATTAGTCTATAGTTCTCGATAAATTGCATTACCTCCTCGTGGTCAACATGGCTTGCCAGGGGCAGCGCCTGTAACAGAGACAGAATTTCGGCCCTGTTTGCAAGATTGCCGCACGCGAGTTCGCCGACAATGAATTGATGACAAGTAACATCGCCTTCATTCAGCAAGTTTTCCAGCCCGATGTCGCCCGACCGAAAATGTTCGACCCAGACCGAGGTATCAACGAGAACCATCTTACGCGCCTGACGACCTTCTGCGGGGTATCACATCCAGCTTTTTTTCAGTACCTCCGAGTCTCGCAAGCCTCTTACCGCTTTCCTTTGCGATAAGGGCTTCAAGCCCAAGTCTTACAAGAGATGTCTTTTCCTTTATCCCGGTCAGCTTTGATGCTCTTTCAAGTAATTTGTCTTCTATGTTGAGTGTAGTCTTCATAAATTCCTCCATAAATATCATCTATATGTATTAGTATGTATCTGTGGTATGTATTTATCAAGTCCTATTTAGTGCCTGATCAATCTCCTGGTGGGCTGACCGCCCGGGCGAAATCCTAAACTACAGTCTGAAAAACTTCCATCCCACTGCCCATGCAAGATCTGCAGCATCGCCTGCTGGATAAATCGAACAAATACGGTCGGTATGCCTAAAAGACGCTTCCCGCAGCCGGGCTTGGGTATCTCTACCCGTTTCACCGGCATTGGTTTGTACGTAGCATAAGCAGCGGGCCACAGCGGCCGGAATGGAAAACGAACCGGCATTATTCCCCGTCTGCCTAAAGAAGTTCCAAACAGAGGTTATTCCCGGTCAAGTGGAGCCTGTTGTTCGGTTTCGAGTCGTCCTTTCCCTGTCAAAAATGTCGTAATGTATTTAGCTCCAAAGATCAGGCATAGAGAAATGAAAATGGTGACGCCAGGCCCGATGAAGTCTCGCGAGAAACTCACGCCCGCCGGTTGCGTTGCTGCAAATGGCGAACCCATTCTTACAGTTATGCGGCTTAGGGCAAAGACTTTGGCAAGACCACCCATATTTGTAGTAAAGACATAAATCCCAATAAGTATAATTCCGGATCGGAGCTTTCCATCTCCATATGAAGTCGCCGGCGAATTATCATTGCCTGGAAGTTTTAATTTATCAGCTATCCATTCCGCCTTGAACAACAGTGGAAGTGCGCTGGCAATCTCAACTGCAATAGTAAAGGCAGTGATCAGGATGACTGCGGTCTCAGATTCCCTGGGAAAGAAGTTATTGCCAGACGTCAGAAATGAAAAGAATAAGCCTGTGGAGTTCAGCAATGACATGATTACCTTATACAGAAAGTAAAGGCCGAGGAGTTTTGAGCCTACAATGAACCATTCTCGCATTTAATTTATGCCTCCCATTTAATTAAACCGAACGTTCGCAGCCACCGGCGCGCGCGCTCAGACGCTCACCTGACACGAAGGCCGAGTGCGCGTCCGCGTGGGCTGCGGGGTTAGGCCACATTCTCGTGAATCTGCACGTCGTGTCACTTGGTGGCCACAATGTTGTCGATTCTCTGTTTGACCGCGGGCATTAACCCCTTTCCACAGATAAGGCGCGTGATGTGTGACCCATCGATCCGAACCAGGACTTCCTGCTTTCGAGAAACGAACCGCACTTCTTCTTCAGCTGCCCAGCCTTCACTCGGCTTCGAGAGCAATGCGAGCGTGTAGACCTCGCGCACGTGGTTGCGGTCAAGAAACGCACGCATCAATTCGTCAATGTGGATTGACTTAGCGAATGAATACTGAATACGATAGAGCTGATTTTCGAGAAGTTCTGCGGGGACTTCGATCTCGACACAAACTCCGGCACCATTGCCACCATAGCGCTGCCACAGCACTGAATTGTCTGGCGAGGTGCCAAGGCAAACGAGACCAATCTCATCGCGGCATTGTTGAATCATGTCCTTGAAGATCGGTTCGGCCAGAGCTTCCAGCCGCCTGGCGGAAATGGCGGCTGCTGATCGTTCCAAGGCTTGCGCGTTCGTGCAGCCCATGACCCGAACAAGCAGGTCCGCAAGCAGCCTCTCGGTTACCGCAGACGCGGTGTAGTCACATTTCCACGCAAACTCTTCGGGATCGTTGAGGGTGTCCGGTCGCGCACACCAGAACACCTCCCGATGCAGCAATGTCTCCAACCGCCGAAATTCCTCCTCCGTGGGGTTCGATAAGTCGCGATACTTATATAGCTTCACCGTTGTGGCCTAACGAGTCTGTAGAATAAGTCCCTTTTTCAAAAATAGCCTAAAATTATGGGTCTCTTACCCCTTCGACAGCTTGAGATCGTTCAACACAGAGCATTCTACGCAATCACTTTTTCCAATCACACCGCAACTTTTCTGTCAAGTGACTTATTCTACAGCTTCAACGCCGGGCATGAGGGGCGCGGGAGCACAGAGATACGAGTGAAAAAAAACGACAGCTAATCCCGCGACCCTCTCGATGCCTTTGTTGTGCATTTCTATGCATTAATGTACCGAATAGGATTTTGGCCGCCTTTCCCAACCGAAAAGCCTACATATTCATCTCGTATGTCGTCAGCTACTCCTCCTGAGAACTCCCACCTGCCTCTGCTTTTAAAATCGGCTGAATCTCTCGTTTTGTATTCTAGTGTTCCAGAAGGATACCAATCTTGAATACGGTAGACTTCACGCACTACACCTTGATATACAGCCATTGCATATTCTGCGTTATTTCTGCGCAAACCTACAACCCATATGCCCCGCGTTGCCTCATATAATTCAAGGGGCGTCATATTACTTCGATAAAGTTGATTGATAGTAATTAGAATTGTTTTGTGACGAACTGTAACCGGCTTTGCATTGAACATAGCAATAACCTCCTGAAGTGTGATTCGGCCAAAACTGTTTTTATGGTAGCCAGAAGCGATGTTAGTAAGGCTTGCCTTGCCTAATAAATCTATTGCTGCTGCCTCTACTAAAGCAGCATCCAATTCCGAGAGGCCATACCTTAATATATCGATCTGTGGTTTGTTTCCGCTTTGAATAATTTCACGGATTCTTGTGACTTTTTCTGTTTCTGCTTGATCGTCAAGATGTGAGAAAAGGCGATTTCCTTTTCCTTTTCCAATATAGAACGGTTCTCCGTTTCGAGGGTCAATATAAACGTATACGTATGATTTTAGTAATTCAGTGATGTCGTCTGTAAATGTCATTTTTATCTATGAACAACGAGGCGCGTCACCCGCGCGGGCAAGTACCTTTGCCAAAATCAAACCAACATTATTCCGCGTCGGTGTGGACGCTTTTGTTGTGCGGTCTTTTATTGTATTTCTTTGCATTCTGGTTTATGTTGAATCCATTCGGCTTTACGATCAGTTATGCGGAGGATGTCAATCGGTGGGCCAACAGCATCTGGGTGAGCAATAATCTCCCACGTGATCCACTTATTGATAACTTCCTCAATTCTGTCAATATTAAGGGAACTAGGCCGTTTTTCCAAAATAACTTCATGCGCCCCATAGAGAATAACTTGTACTTTACCTGGAGTGAGCAGGTTGATGTCATTCATAGGAGTAACAGCAAGAACAACCGGTTCTTCGCACTTTGTTGTTATTCTGAACTCACGACCATAAAGAACTGGGACAGCATGGTCAACGCCCGCAATTATGACCGACAATGTTGGTTTGTCCCCCTCAACAAATCTTCTACAGAAAGCAACGGGATCATTTTGTCGTGTAATCTCCAATATTTTAGTCAAGGTATCCCGCGTAATGGATTCAAAAGTTTCGACCTTCTTAGCAATGGGAGCGTTCATCAACTCAATTTCTGCGATAATTTTATAGATATTGAATGCTTCTTTCTTAATGGGGCTGTGCGGAACATTAAGAATGTCCCACATAATTATTGGATAGCCAGCGAAAGCAAAGAACACATCACCGGCCTGACTAATTTTGCAGCGCTTAGAGGAATCGCCGATTTTGCTGTCAGCCCCGATGAAAACACTTTTTTCTGTTCTTATTGCAACAACTGTAGTAGCCGCAGATATGCTGATACTAAAGAAGAACGTAAAGATGAGAGCAACCAAAGAGGAACATATCTTCAAATTGATACCATTCATAAAGACGTTGATATAAGTCGTGATGGAATTCATTGGTATCATTTCAGTGAAGCACCATGTTTAAGGAATTTACCATTGTATGATGAATATTAATCTGCTGCACAACGAGGTGCGTAACCCGCGCGGGGGCAACTACAAAAAAGGCGAAAAACATGGCGGCTAAGCCCCGCGGCGGTGTTGACGCTTTTGTTGTGTGCGGCTGTGTCATTTTTCCGTAAATTTCAATATTTTATTTATTCTGTCATTAAACAGTTTAAATCTTTCTTTTTCATCGCCCAGTGCATAATCGAGAAAGTAAACGCTAGAAACGCCTTCTCTTTGGTGGGATTGATGATATTCTTCCCATGCCTCTTGATATGCACTTTGCTCGTCAGGCGAAATGAAGGGGCGGAACTTTTCAAGAGCAACGGATTGCGGGATAAGTTCGTCTCTGAGCATGTCGTTGATAAGATTGGCATCGCTGAGAACTTTAAATTTAGCAATGGCCGGAGCGAAGGCAGCGCGGAACTCAGCGGCAGCTCTGTTGAATTCCGTGAGTTGGATAATTCGCACGTCGTTTTGGTGCGTTTGCTGAATCAACAACTTGGAAAGGAAATAGGTAATAAGTGCGCCGACAATAGTGAACCCGCCCGCAATGAGTGCTATTTCATAGGCACTAAGAATCAATTTTGGACTGCCCTCATTCTGGGGTGGTTAGTCGGCATCATCATCGCTGTTATTATTATTTATGTCGTTCATATTTGCACACAACGGGACGGCTGACCCGCCGGGGCAACCAGCCCCCGCCAAAACCAAACCAGCTTTAATCCCGGTCGGCCGTCAAGCCGGTTGTTATACGTGTCTTCATTTTTCACGGCGCAAATGTAGCAAGCA
>JBJKPE010000033.1:0-12840 GCA_046706685.1 Thermodesulfovibrionales bacterium
AAGAAGATGAAGGTCTGCACGGTTGCCGGCGGCAGATGCATATACACTTCCGCGATATAGAAAATTCCGAAGCTGGCGATAACACCGAGAATTCCGAGGACCGTGGATACGGTCAAAGTCTCGACCATGTTCCACTTTACGGGATGGTCGTCGATCTTCGTGTGGTCATAAGCTATGGCCAGTATCGGGATGTCGTTGAGAAAGGCCAGTATAATGATCATGATGGCGGTGACGGGGTAGAAATTGAATACCACAATCGAAGCGGTCATGAACAGGATGACCCTCATTGTCTCGGCGATCCTGTAGATGCTGTAGCTCCTCATCCTTTCGAAGGTGACCCTTGCTCCCTTGATGGCATCCACTATCACCGACAAACCCGGGGCAAGGAGCACGAGGTCGGCTGCGGCCCGGGCCGCATCGGTTGCACCCGAAACAGCTATGCCGGCGTCGGCCTTCTTCAGCGCCGGGGCATCGTTTACGCCGTCTCCGGTCATTCCGACGATGTGGCCGGCCTTCTGAAGTTTGTCCACTATAAGGTATTTGTCTTCCGGGAAGACCTGGGCGAAGCCGGCCGCGTCTTCGATCAGTTCGATAATCTCTGACTCGTGCTGTTTCACATACCCTTTCGGCAGGGCAAGACCTTCAAACCCCTTCTCAATTTCCCGTACAACTCCCTCGGCGAATTTAGCCGCGTCCCTTTCTGTAACATTCGGGGACAACTTCCTGTATATCGTATTGGCTATGATGGCCCCAAGGAGAATCAGTTCCTTGTTCCCGGCGCCCTTGAGTTCACGGGCGTCGAGAATGTTCCTCCCCACTCCGAGGATGTCCGCAATGTGAACGGCAATGGCACTGTTGTCACCGGTGACCATCTTCACGTTCAGCCCCAGTTTTCTGGCCTCTGCAATAGTCTCCATCGAATCTTCCCTGGGCGGGTCAAAAAGCGGAATCAGCCCTATGAAATGATAGGTCTCCTCCTCTTTTTGCTTACTCCCTACCCCGAGCGTCCTGAAACCTTTTGCCGCCAGTTCTGCCACTTTGTCCAGGATCTCCCTGCTGCCGGCCTCTTCCTCGCACAGCGAAAGAACCACCTGGGGCGCTCCCTTTGTTACCATAAAAACCTTGTCTCCCGACCGGACCGTCGCCTCGGTCCTCTTGCTGACCGGATCGAAGGGGACGAAACTCGTCTGTTCATACTGTCCCGCATCAACAGAAAGGCCGAATTTCTGCATATATTCGAATATCGGGACCTCTATAGGGTCCTTATTCTCTTCTTTCGACGACAACGCCGCGTACAGCATCAGGTCTTTGACGGCATATCCGCCATATACCACCGGCTCTGACACCGTCATCTTATTGCAGGTCAGCGTACCGGTTTTGTCCGAGCAGAGGACATCGACACCGGCAAGCTCCTCTATGGCAACAAGCCTGCTTACGATAGCCTGTTTTTTTGCAAGGTTCATGGCTCCCACCGCCATCGTTACCGACAGGACGGCGGGAAGTGCTACAGGGATAGCGGCGACTGTCAGGACGAGGGTGAACCTGAGGATTTCGAGCATATTTTCATGCCTGAACATGGCGGTGAGCAGGATGAGGACAGCAAGGAATATGGTCATCACGATCAGGTAATTCCCTATCATGAGGACAGCCTTCTGGAAATGGCTCCTTTCCTCCCTCTCGGCCTTCGCCACGAGTGAGACCGTTTTCCCGAAGAACGTATTGAGCGACGTATTTACAACAACGGCGAGCATTTCCCCCTGCTTTACGATGGAGTTGGAATATGCTATGTCTCCCACCTTCTTGCCGACGGGGAGCGACTCCCCGGTGAGTGCGGACTGGTCCGCCTGGATAAAACTCCCTTCGATGAGTTTCACGTCAGCGGGGACCAGATCGCCTATCTTTAGCTTTATGACATCCCCGGGCACGAGGAGTCTTGCCTCGATCGTCTGGAACCTCCCGTCGCGGAATACCAGCGCCTGTTTCGCCAGCTTTTCCTTGAGCACCTTCAACGCGTTCAGCGCCTTCGATTCCTGCCAGAAGTCGATGAAGGCATTGGTCAGAAGCAGGACCATGATGATAATGAAGTCATCCCAGCGGCGGACGGCGGCGGAAAGCAGGGCCGCTGCCTCGATCATCCCGGGTATTGGCCCCCAGAAACGCCTCATTATTCTGCGTATCGTTGATTCTTCCTTCTCGGGAATTTCGTTGAAGCCGTAAGACGTAAGCCGTTTTTCAGCCTCCTCTGCAGTCAATCCCTTTTCCCTGGTTGTCTTAAGGTTCTTCAGGGTCTCATCAGGAGAAAGCTTCTCATAGTCATCTGTATTCATCGGCATATATCACCTCAGTGGACGGCTTGCAGAAAGATTTTCACACTCGGGAGACGGCGGCTCCGAATGCCTCGGACAGGCATTCAATCTTCAAATGGGACCTCCCCGGGTTCCTGCTTAACCATGAGAACCGAGCAGGGCATCTTGCGGATGATCTCTTCATTGGACCTGCCGAAAAGGAAGTGCTCCAGCCGCCATTCCCCGTGCGACAGCAGAATCACCAGGTCTATCTTCTGTTCTTTTACGTAATCCAGTATCTCCCTGGTCGGTTTCCCTCCCTTGACTTCCTCCTTAACCGTTACGCCTTTTTTGACCTCGTGGTAAACGATTTTGTCGAGTTCTTCTTTTGCATCCTCCAGGGACTTCCGGTAGGCGTCTTCGATGGAGGGATACGGCATATTCCAGCCGCCGAGTATGAAAGGATCGTAAAACACATGAAGAATGTGCAGTTCGGCCCCGTATTGGCGGGCAAGAGAGACACCATATCTGACGGCCTTGGCGCAGTACTTCGTCATCCTGCTTACGACAAGAATGCGTTTAACATCGTCCATCCGTAGACCTCCTGATGCATTGTTATGAGTGAAGACGAAAGAGTCATACGATCATAGTCCCGGCACGGGCCCTCTGTGCAGAACCTGTGCAATCATTATATCTCATGAGGGCGGCATCTTCAATGCGTGTGGGGCGTCAACTCAATCTCCATGCTGCAGACACCGTCCTCGCAACCGGCATCCTCGAAGCCCAGCCCCCTCCAGAATGAGAGCGCCGCCAGGTTGTTCTCCAGGACCCTGACGGCGAGCTTTTTTACCCCGGCGCTCACGGCAAGTGTCTCCGAAACCATCAGGAACACTATGCGCCCGTAGCCGCGGCGTCTCAACGCCTTGTCAAAGAGCATCAGGCCGGCCTCCGCCGATTCTCCGGGCCTGAGACGGCGGACGCCGGCAAACCCCGCGGGCAGTGAATCTATCTCGATGCACCAGGCAAGATCGTAAGTATTTTTTATCCACCGGCGGATCGCGGTCCCGGATGCCGAAACCGGCGAGGAAAGGCCGCTGGCCCTTAGATTCTCCTCCTCGCTGAATCCTGACTTCAGGAAGGCGCCGTCCGAAATCCTGAGAGGCCTCAGGCGGACGTTCCCCATTTCCATACGGCCGGGAATCCTCGCGCAAAATATGCGTTTATGCAGAATCACGATTCTTTCCCTGTCACCGCCCGGCCGGCTCCCCCCGCGCCTCAAAGATGCGGGCGGTCAAGAGGCCGAAAACAAAACCTCCTATGTGGGCCATGTGCGCCACCCCGCCGATCTGCCCGGCCATTACTGAGCCGACCTCGCTGAACAGTTGCAGCAGGAACCAGATCCCGACAAGCACGATCGCTGGGATAAACGGGATAAACACGAAAAAACCGAGAAGAACGATGGTGCGGATTCTGTCACGGGGGAAAGTGATCAGAAAAGCCCCCATCACCGCCGCAATAGCGCCGCTCGCCCCGAGATTCGGGAGAGTGGATGCGGGATTTATCCCGATCTGGACCAGGGAGGCGACAAGGCCTCCCACCAGATAGAATGCCGCAAACCGCCACCGCCCCATCACATCCTCGATCTCGGGAGCGAAGGCCCAGAAATATATCATGTTCCCGAGTATATGGAGCCAGCCGGCATGAACGAACATCGCAGTAATAATGGTAAAGAGGTCCTTGCCCCTGACGACGTGCGCCGGGATATACGACAACGCAAGCACAAAGTGTGTGCCCTTCAGCAGTTCGAGCACGAAAACAGCGGAGTTGGCACCGATGATAAGGACGGTCACGAGAGGAAATCGCACCGGCCGCCGGTCGGCATCGCTCAGGGGTATCATGGGTCAGCTCCTCCAGGCGTCTTTATTACACAGAAATTCTTGAAAAAGACTTATTCATCGTCGTTCCCCGGTTAGTAATACGTAATCCGACAAACGCAAAAAAGAGTCAGCCGTACCACACTAAAATTCGTACTTCCCCTCGACGAAGTTCCGCGCGTACAGTTCAACATCTGTATCGGCATCAAGGACGGCGTCCAGCTGCCTTGTAAAGGCGATCAGTCTTCCCATCTGATCGAGAAGTCCGACCAGTTCGTCTCTGCTGATATTGGCGAGTCTTGCGATGATCAGGTCTCCCTTGGATTTTATGTTGAAACCGTATTCCCTTAATATGGTTGCGAGAAGCTCTATTCGCCGCGAACGTTTCACGATGTCCGTAGCGCCGCCGGCAAACCTGAAATAAAGATGGTTGTTCCGGGTGTTTTCGCTGCAGTAGCAGTCGATCATGTTGAAATGATAGCCGAACCTCAGGCTGAGGTTCATATATTCGCCGGACGCGACCGCCACATTGTAACCCACGTATTCGCTGTCGCCGGATGTTATATCCGACATTCTCATCATGCTCGACATAAAATCATTAACCTTCAACGACACCGCGTTGGAATGCCAGACGCCGGGGTGCATCATTCCCCCCACAATCGCCCTGAGCGGGATGGAAGTAATCTGGGTAAAGTCCGCTTTCTCCTGCTCGGGCGCAATATTCAACCCTCCGCCGATATCGATCACTATGATCCCCGCCGGTATTGACAGATCCAGTTTTACGGCGGCGTGCCTCTTCAGCATCGAGGTGCCGTATCTGGCGCTGTCTACAAGTTCCGCTACCGATTTTTCGTGCATGAACCTCAGAATGTCGTGAACGGTCTTGCATCTTTCGGGGGCGAAACTGTCCATGAGGGGGTCAACGAGGTTCAGGGGGGAAATGTATCTGAGGACAAACCTTTTCTTCCGGTATTCGTAGACGTCCTCCATTTTCATGGAGATCTTCTCCGCATGATCAATGAGTTCCCTCAGAATGCCCTCATACACTGCCGTAGCGCCGTCCTCCGCCGCCTGCACAGTGACCTTCTGACCCTGTTTCAACGTCAGGGTCGCATCAGCGGCGTTCACTATCGTCGGCACCCTGAATTCCCTGCAGAGGGAGGACATATGGCTTGTCGGTGTGCCGATGTCGGTTATGATCGCGGACACGAACGGCATCACCCGCACAAAATCAGACGAATCGTGTCTGGCAACAAGAACCGACCCCTTTGGGAAATGCTCCAGGTCATCGGGGTTTCGCACGATGAAAACCGTGCCACCCCCTGTGCCCTTCTGTACGATGATCCCTTTGTCCTTCATCAATATCCGATCCCGCGCCTCTACCTGTGGGACAGGGCTTTTTGCAACCGCAGCCTTTTCTTCGATCCGCAGCGGTCGGGACTGCAGGATAAAAATTCTTCCGGTTCCATCAATCGCCCATTCGATATCCTGGGGCCCCCTTAGATATTTCTCTACGGAGACGGCCTGGCCGGCGAGCTCCGTTACCTGTTCCGGTGTGAGACAGGGTTCCCCGGCCCGGTCTGCGGGTGTGCTGACCCTCTCGGTCCCCCCCTCTGTCCGGTTGACGATCATGAACTGCTTGCCGGCTGTTTCCGTACTTAGTATTTCAGGTGAGGCATCCTTTCTCACTCTGTAAAGATCGGCGTCTGTCTGGCCTTCGACTATCGATTCGCCGAGCCCCCAAGTCGCGTTTACGATGAGGGTCTCCCTGTCACCGTCGGGGCTTGAGGAATAGATCACCCCGCTGGATGCCGCATCCACCATGACCACGCAGCCTACCGCCATCTTCATCTTTCCGATTTCATACCCGAGCCTCTTCTGATAAGCAGCGGCCTTGACCGAATACAGGCTTGAGACCACCTTCTTATATGCATCTCTCACCGCTTTGCCTTCAAGGGGGACGTTCAGCACAGTCTCAAACTGTCCCGCAAAGGAAAAATCTCCGTCTTCCTCCTCCCCGCTGCTCCTCACAGCCAGGAAACAGGGACCGCCGCATCTCTTCCCCATCTTCTCCAGGGCCACATCGATGTCGGCGCCCAGCTGCGGCGGAACTTCGGCTTTTATGATCAGTTCCCTGAGGCGGGCAAGCTTTTCTTCAACAGACCCTCCGGCCTGCCTGAGGTCTTCCACTGCAGAGTGCAACCCGTTCTGTTCCATGAATTCGTCGAATGCGCGGGTAGTGATGGCGAAGGCCTCAGGGACATTCAGCTTCAAATAATTCTTCAGTTCGGCGAGGGTCGCGTTCTTCCCACCGACCTCGCGGGCCATGTCCCAGGAAATGTCCTCATAAAAGAAAAGCCTCTGGCCGGTCAGGGAAGCGACATCGTATATCATCCCTGTGACCCGGGAGTCGATGCGGTCGAAGACCCCGCTCAGCTGTCCGTACCTTCCCCGGGTGAGAATATCGAAGTTCCTGATGGAGCCTGCCATGACAGCCGACAGCCGCGTGTATGCGTCTTTGATGTAGTTAACATCGAAGAGGTAGTCTCCGCCCAGCTTTTCCCCCATATCGGCAATGATCTCAAGTGCGCGGTTGTTGTTGTCGAGGACATCCCTGAACCTGTCGAAAACCTCCCTGAACGAAAGGTCCCCCCCCGGGCGCCTCCTGGAAAGTCCAAAAAAAGACTTTAAATGTCCTACGATGTCCTTCATGCTATCAGCGATATTTCTATCACCTGTTCCCTTCGTCCAGGGCCCTCTGAATCGATGCCTTCAGCTCTTTTATCTTGACTGGCTTGGGGAAAAAGTCGTGCACGTCCGACCTCAATGCCTCGATCGCCGCATCAAGGTTAGCAAAGGCCGTAATCATGATCACCTTGGTGTCAGGGTACAGCTTTCTGACGGTTCTCAACACTTCCATCCCGTCTATACCTTTCATTTTATAGTCTGTAACGACAATATCAAAGTTTTGCTCGCCAAGTCTCTTCAACGCGGGTTCAGCATTCAGGAATGTCTCCACCTCGTAGCCCTCCTGATCGAGGGACATCTTGGCCATATCGCAGACTATTTTTTCATCGTCGATCACCATTATCCTATATTTGCTCATCCAGTGCCTCCTTTCCTCTGTATACCGGAAGTTCTATAGTGAAGGTCGTACCGGACCCCACCGTGCTTTCAACTTTTATGTTACCCTTATGGTTCTTGATTATCCCATAACTTACCGACAGGCCGAGACCGGTTCCCCCGACGCCCTTTGTGGTGAAAAAGGGATCGAATATATGCGGAAGAAACTCCGGAGGTATGCCCTTGCCGGTGTCTCTGACATCGATCCTGACGGTATCTGAGCTCTCTCCCCGCTCCGTTGCAAGGTAAAGGGTTCCACCGGGCTGCATTGCATGCACAGCGTTCAGAATGAGGTTCACCAGCACCTGCTGGATCTGGTGGTCATCTATGAACACTCTGGGGAGGCCGGGCTGGAGGGACAGTTCGGTCTCTATGTTGGAAATGTCGAGCGTGTTCTGCATGAGTTTCAGCGACTTCTGTACTGTATCATTCAGATCGGCTTCCCTGCGGTTGGCCTCCTTCGGCTTCGAAAAATCCAGGAGGTTCTTGACGATCTCCTGGATCCTTTCGGCCTCGCCTTCCACCTTTTTCATGAGTTCTATCCTGCTTTCCTTATTCAAAAAGTCATGGTATTCCATAAAGTTCTGGGCGATCATCGAGATGTTGTTCAGGGGATTGGTCAATTCGTGAGCCACGCCGGCCGTGAGCACTCCCAGGGATGCCAGTTTTTTTGACTGGATAAGTTCTTCCTCACGGGTCTTCAGTTCGTGCGACATGGTATTGATGGCGCTCATTACAGTGCCGAATTCGTCGGCAGGAACCACTCCCTTGACGCTGTTGAAATTCCCATGGGAAATCGACTTGGCCAGTTTCTCTATCTCCCGCAGGGAAAGGAGGATCTTCTGGGATATGAAATGGCTCACGACTACGGCCATAACCACGATGGCCCAGAAAGAATAAAAAAGGACCTTCTTGGAATTGGAGATGATCTCGTTTACCCTCCTTTTTTCGAGCTTGGTGGTGGTGTCAGAGAACTCCCGCAGTTTTCTTCCGGCCGCCCTCAGCATCGTCTCCATCTCTATATCCCTGCTGCGGCTCCTCCTGATCTCCTCCACCGCAGTTGAATATCTCTTCAGGAGGTCCCTGAGCTTTTCGAGGTTGTCTTCGCCGATCGCCCGGGAGATGTCGTTTTTTACCGCTTCTATTGACTCCATGGTGTTGTTTA
Source organism: Thermodesulfovibrionales bacterium (assembly GCA_046706685.1). Lineage (GTDB taxonomy): Bacteria > Nitrospirota > Thermodesulfovibrionia > Thermodesulfovibrionales > UBA6898 > JARRRD01. The sequence goes on from JBJKPE010000033.1 coordinate 8,448, forward strand.
TCTTGTCTCTTATTTCGAACAGGGCGGCTTCGTCTCCATAGAGGAAATAGTTCTTCTCCGAAATCCTCATTTCAAGAAAAGACGCGTTCAGGTCGTCGGCTATCTCGACAAACCTCAGCTTGGTCAACATTACATTGAGGTTCTCCATAGCAAAAAAACCTACCAGGAGAATCAAGGTAATATTGAACACATTCGAGAGTATAATATTATTTTCTATCTTCATTTCTCCCTATTATACTCTATTAAAGTGTATGACGATTGTGCGCCGGTCCCGGGCGATTGAGCAAAGGCAGGAGGTGCATGAAGTAGCTGCAGGGGGGGGAAGGTGCGGGAGGGAATTGACGACCTCGATGCCATGACAAGAGTACCCGCCTGCCGTTATATGGCCGCCGGAGATTCAGAAGCCGGGCGATATCCTGAAGAGGATGAACAGGAAGCAGGCCGCCCGCGGGTTACCTGACAGGAGGCCGTTCGGGTTCCCCGGCCCGGAGTGAAATCGCCGCAACCTTATTTTCGGCGCTGCCGGCTGCAGATTTCAATCGGACGCGTTAATATGCCGGGGCTGAATAAAAGGCACTGCTTTGGCTTTTATCTGACGACTATGACGCTGCAGTGGGCAAGGGTGATAATATGCCGCGCAACCGATCCCAGGAGCAAGCCTCCGAGCCTTGACCTGCCCTTGTGTCCCACTACGATGATGGAACAGTCCTTTTCGTCGGCATACTTCACAATCGTATCGGCCGGATGCCCTATGGCAACATCGGTGGTTATCTTTACGCCACTGGACCCGGCTTTCTCAACAAGCGCTCTCAATTCAGTCCTGAATTCTTCGGCGGCCTCTTCCTCCAGGCTGCCCGTATCGACGAGATTCATGCCCTCAGGAGGTCTGACTACGGAAAGCACGATAATCTCCGGTGTCGATTTATGTGAGACGGACATGTCGACCGCGAAATCAAAGGCCTTGTATGACTCTTCAGAGGCGTCAAAACCGACAAGTATTTTCGAGATCATTTTAAAACCCCTTTCATTTGTATGTTTCCGCACCCCCGGGATTCTCCCGGGGCCGCATCTGTCTAATACTACCGCGGACTATTGATAAAAAAAAGGTCTTCCAGCCATCCTTCCGGGCCTGACCCGGAATCAGGAAGGTCTTCAAATCCCCGGATTCCCGCGTAAAGACCGGAGGGAATGACGAAGAAATCCGTTGCGGCACTAATGAGATGCCGCTTTTTTAAGAACCTCGCTGTTATAGGCCGAGAAGACATCCTTTCTGCTTACCATGCCGATGACCTTCCTCGGGTTGTCTCTTCTTACGACAGGCAGTTCGTCTATTGCTTTCACTGCGAACTTCTGTACAGCTGTGTTGAGGTTCTCATCGGGATAGACCACAAGGACGTTTTCAGTGGCGATTTCCTTCGCCCGGACGACATCCCTTACGCGTTCCTCTGTCACCACGAGCCTTACGTCGTGGAACGAGACTATGCCGGTCATCAGCCCATTGGCGTCGACCACGGGGATATAGAAGTTCTCCCTGTTGATCATCTCGTTTATGAGCTCATCCAGTTTGGAGTCTTCCGGCGCCGTTACGAAGTCCTTTCTCATAACGTCTTCTATCTTGATGCTGCTCATGATGCCGACTTCCCTGCCTGCGTGCAGATTAATGCCCCTCCTGGTCAGCGGCACAGTATCGATGGAGTCATGGCAGAGCCTCCTGGCCACCATGGTGCCGATGACGGCGGAGAGCATGACAGGGACGATAATCTGATAATCTCCGGTCATCTCGAACATGAGGAAAATCCCGGTGAGAGGCGCATGGGTTGCCGCCGCGAGGAAGGCCCCTATCCCCACTGCGGAATAAGCCGCAGGACCGGCCGTAAAGCCGGGGAAGAGCCAGTGGACAAGGTAGCCATAGGTGTTCCCGGCCATGGCCCCTATGAAGATCGAGGGAGCGAAGACGCCGCCCGCGCCGCCGGAACCGATGGTTATGGATGTGGCCACGATCTTGAAGAAGGTGAGCAGCAGGACGATGACGAAGGTTATCTTGCCGACCAGCGCTAAGTTGACGATATCGTAGCCGTTTCCCATGACCTGCGGGAGGAATATGGCGATCAGGCCTATTATCAGGGCCCCGAGCACAGGCTTCATCTGAGGGTGGATCTTGATTTTCTCGAACCTGTCGGAGATGCCGTGGAAGATTTTGATATAGAAGACGCCCAGAAAACCCATCAGGACTCCGAATACCATATAGAGCGGCAATTCCGCCATGCTCTTCAGATGGTACTGCGGGACCGTGAAGGCGGGGTTGGGGCCGTAAACAGCCCTTGTTACGACCGTGGCCATCGCCGCAGCTATGACGATGGCTGTAAAGGAGGACATCTCATAATCTCCGAGCAGCACTATCTCCGTGGCGAACATCACCCCGGCAATGGGGGCGTTGAAGGTGGCCGCTATGCCCGCGCCTGCCCCGGCCGCGATGAGGAGCTTCAGCCTTTCTCCGGAGGCCCTGAAGTACTGACCCACCCCGGAGCCCACGGTGCCGCCGATTACGGCTATAGGACCTTCTACTCCGGCCGACCCGCCGCTGCCTATGGTGAGGGCGACGGAAAAGGTTTTAAGCAGGATGTTCCTTAGTTTGAGAAAGCCGCCCTTCAAGTTCACTTTTTCGATGAAATTCGGGAAACCGTAGCCGTTTATCTCGCCGGGAAAGGCAAGCGACAGGGGGATCAGCAGCAGCGCTCCGCCTATGGGCAGGAGGGGCAGCAAAATCTTGTATATTCCTCCCCGTTCAAGCGAGAGAAGACCTCCTATCCGCGTGAAAAAAATATTATTGACGAAGTCAATGCTGACGTGCAGGAAGGCATTGGCAAGCCCTGCCAGAACCCCGACCGCAACGGACAGGATAATAAGGGCCGTGTGCTCGTGCATGTGAGATTCGAGCCAGGAGAGCAGACCGGAAGACTTACCTCCCTTATCTTCGCCGACCCCGAGACTAGCGCCGTCCATTTTCCACCTGAGCGGCTATGACCTCAACTGGCTTTCCAGTGTTACGGAGCATTATGATATTTTCCCTCATCCTTCTTTTCCATTCAGCCCCTCCATCGATCAGTGCGCGGAGCAGGAGCAGACAGATCACCTTTAGGACTTCAGTGCTTGAATATGTACAGCCCCCCTATGAAGAAGAGAACGGCTATGAGCAGGCCTTTAAGCCACTTCTCGTTCATGTGCGGCGAGAGCTTCGGCCCAAGTATGGAGCCCACCACCATGCCGGCCACTTCGATCGCCATGAGGGACCAGATGAGATGGACATGCATCCTCATATAGGATATGGTCGCCACCGTGGCTGAGAACATGACCGCCAGTACGCTGGAGCCTGCCGCCACGAAGACGGGGAACCCCAGTACGTCGATAAAGAACGGGGAGACCAGGAAACCGCCGCCAACGCCGAAGATTGTAGCCACTGTTATTATGGTGAAGCCCGCGAAAAAACAGGCTATCGGGGAGAAGGAGTAGGAGACGCCCAGGATCGTGTAGTCCATCCTCTTCAGCGTGAACTTTCCGGCCTTTGTTACCAGTTCGCCGGCGGGCGGATCGTCCTCCAGTGCCAAGCCCGCAGACGCAGCATTTAACTGTCTTGCCTTAATTATCTGCCTTATGAGCTTATACGCCATCAAGACGGACACGGCGAGTATCATAATCCCGAAATAACTTTTGAAGGACTTGGCGTTGGTAAGATAATGCGTGGACAGCCACGGGCCCAGGACCCCTCCTATCATGCCACCCGAGGCAAGCGACAGGGCCGCGCAAACTATAACCTTTACTATCTTCCTGACCCTTTCCTGCCTCATATAGGTAGGGACCGCCACTATGGCCGAGATGATGACGAGTATCAGGCTCATGGGTTTTGTGGGGTTGACTGGAGCGCTCAGAATGGATATGTACCCGAAAACCGCCAGCACTCCCCCGGCGCCACCGGTGGAAGTGTATACGAACCCGACAAAGATCGCCCATACAAAAGCTATTATCCAGAAACCTAAAGAATGCATATGTATATACCTGCCTTCATTATTTTTGCAAACTCTGTTACGGCTCTTTTCCCTGACTTACTAAAAGTACTGCGAAGCGCTCAGGCGGGCTGTCCGGCTGTGCTGATAGCTTGGGCAGAGATGCTGATCATAGGCGGGCCTGTCTTCCCCCTTCGATATGCACTCAACTCCAACACCTTGTTGAACCCTACTCCTTTTCTGCGCTAATTACCTTGATTTACTGAATCGTAATATTATCTGCCGATATTATGAAGAAATTATGAAGAGAATGTGAAGCTACTCGGGATAGGCGATGCTTCTCGGGATTTCGGCCTGCTCTTTTCTGACCGGCATATACCAGAGGATACCGT
>JBJKPE010000034.1:0-22320 GCA_046706685.1 Thermodesulfovibrionales bacterium
ACGACCGATTGGTTCGGGGCTGTCATGTCCGTTTCTGTGACAAAGCCTCCCGCTGTGATGTAGTTGAACTGATACGTTCCTCCGTCGCTGTGTGTCTGACTTATAACTTTATTGTCCGAGTCATATACGTTGGAAACCTCCAGGACACCTTTTTCATTTATTATGCCGCTCATCCTTCCGGAAGAGTCGTACTGATACTGTATCGAGGTGCCATCCGGATAGTTGACCTGTTTGAGCCTCGGATAGGGACTGAACGGGTCCGTTTCGTAAACGTATTTTACTGTGCTTCCATCTGGGCCGATTATCTCATCGGTCCGCATGAAGTTGCCCGTATAGGTCTGCGAAAAGGTAATTGTCCGGCCTTCCTGCGTAGTGATCTGGGTTAGATAGCCCCCTTCAAAATCCGTGAGTCTCTCTAAGGTAAGTTTATTCCCGTTACGGTCGCCTATTTCGATCAACTCACCGTTCATATCGCCGCGATAGTCGAAACGGTAAGTCGATCCGTCCCTCATTTTCAGTGTTCTCGTGCTGTCTCCATTGTCGACAATCTCTGCCCCTCGGAAATCCGGAGCGGTGTCGTCTACAAACGTCCCGTCGGGCTGTATCGCAAAATCGTAACGGTAGCCTCCCGGTTTTATCAACCGTAGCATCGTCGGGTTTGTCTTATTGATTGATCCATCCGCCCCATAGGCGCCAAGCCACCAGTCATATTCGAAATAAGTACTCTTCCCAAACGCTCCCAGGTTCGTGTCTCCGCTACGGTAATACCTCGTAATACTCACGGGAATTATCCCCGGCACGTACATGTCTGTCTTCATATGCGTGAAATACCCTGTTGCGAGGTTGACAGGGTCGCCCCCGGAACCGCAAGGTCCTCCGAAGGGACACTCCGAATCCCTAGGCTCGGCTCCGCCGGATCCACACGGAGGAGGGCCATCTGGTCCGGGCGGAGGACCACCGGGACCGCCGGGACCGCCGGTGGGAGGGCTTCCCCATCCGTCTGCCCCACAGCAGAACTTGGGTATCCCTACTCCGGGGTCTGATACTATATACTTGCCGTCGGGCGTGACTGTGCCTGTGCCTGCTATTGCCCAATCGTTGGGAGCCTCTCCCTCATCCGGTGATTCGTCATAGTACCATAGAACCGCCTTTTGTCCAGGCAGCAACCCAAGATCGTTGCGCGATTTCACCGGTACAGGCTGATCGGGTTTGCCGCCACCTATTTTATTGAAGTAAAACATGTAGACCGTCCTAACATATGAGTTATTGGGAAGAGGCTTTACGGGTAGTCTGTCCGAGGGAACCGTCCTAACCGATACCATTTGATTCGCTTTCCCGTCCCATCCGATGATCCTATCGCCCTTCGGGATCGTCATCTGGAATCTTGGGAGTTCCGGGTCCGTGAGTATGGTATCTTCATCCGGATTTATGTCTACGAAGTTATGGCTTTTCTGCCGGTGCAGGTATATCTGAAACGGCATGGGATTGACCACTCCCGCCTCGATGGTGACATTAAGTGGTATCGTAGGATAGTGAGTATCGGTAGCATGAACCGTTTCACCGTGTATCATGAGAAGCTGCTTACCCGATGGCACATTCGTAAGGGTGAAAAGCCCTGCGGAATCGGTAACGGCTCTTGAACCTTTGATCTGAACCGTTACTCCCTCGATTGGATGCTTGCCCGTATCGAGGATCTTTCCGGTCAGTGTGCCAGTTTGCTGACTGGCAGATTCTCTTTTTTTTGCCGCAACCTGACCTTGGGCTTCCAATATGGCTTCATTTCCCACGACATCGAGAAATGCCACATTTGAGGTGAAACTCACCGGTGAGGGGTTCGATACGGTCACAGGATATTTCGCCGGTGTATTGATATCGGCAAGGTCCAGAGGGGCTTCAAGGATAATACTGCTTATGAAACTCGTCCTGAGGTTTTTCCCGTTGAAGTTAATGACGGAATTAGGAAGAAAGTTCCCGCCTTTCACCCTTATCACGACTCCTGTCGAGCCGGTTAATGCCACCTCGTCAGGGGTAATCGAGTCAATCCGCGGTACCGTGCTCAGGATACTGAAGGTCAGGCTGTTTGATGTCCCGCCGCCAGGTTCGGGATTCGATACTGTCACAGGTACATAGCCGGGTGAAAAGAGCTCCTCCGTAGGCACAATGGCCTTCAGTGATGAATTGTCTTCAAAGAGGGTATCCAGCTCCTTTAGGTTGAACCAGGCCTTTGAATCCCTTATGAACTTCGAACCTCCGATGGAAAGTTGAAGTCCGGGGGTTCCGGCGGTCGTACTCTCAGGCATCACGCTTTTTAGCACAGGCACGGGATTCTCTAGTTTCAGCAGTGCAATTCCATCCTGTTGAGATACCAAGGCAACGTTTCTGGAGGCGTCAACTACAGCTTGAAAGGGGTTCTGAAGTGAAATCACATCTATGAAGGTATTCTTTTCGAGGTCGAAAAAGGAGACACTACTTGCAAGAGGATTTGTAACTACGGCGATGCCAGTGGAACCATTGATCGCGAGTGCCCCCGGTTCTCTGTCTAGTTTAATCTCTCCCGTTATCCCGAGATTGCTGTCGAGTTCGAGAATCCTCTGATTCTGTAGAATGGTAATGGCATTGTCGCCTGCTGTAGCCAAGTCAATCGCTCCATCCTTGAGGGAGGTTTCTCCGACGATCTTCCCCGACGAAAGATCGAAGAGCGTGAGTTTTATTTCAGTTCCGGCGACATCCTCATGAAGAACGGCAGCCTTCCCGTCTTTTTCAATAGCCTTCAGGATCCTTCCCGAGACAGTTATTTCTCTTACGACACTCCCTGACGACAAATTAAAGAGGAGGATAGCATCGTCAGTCGAAAGAATGCAGTTGTCCTGATCGACCGAGACAGGCTTTATCTCCTTCCCTACATGGGTCTTCCCTGTGATGGTTCCCGTTTCAAGGTCAACGAAGGTGAGCGTTCCACCTACAGAAGAGACAATTGCAGTGTCTCTTCCGGCGTCGGCGACGACACTTGTCGGAGCTATGTCGAGACTTATCTTATGTAAGACAGAAGCGGAGGAGATGTCGATAATATAGAGAGTCTTACTCGCGATGCTCAAGGCAGCTCCTTTGCCTGTAGCAGTATCTACTGACAGCGCATCAATGCCGCCCTTCACAGGAATAAGGCCCGAGACGGCGACCTCGTAAGAAAAGGAAGTACCGCAGAGCATAAGCAGGAAAATACCCGTGAGAATTAAGCCTCTTGTCTTCATCTTCATCCCCCCTCCTCGGCCCAAGCCTATTTCAAGTAACCTGTCATTGCGAGTTCCTTTGCCTTTATCTCCTTGCCGGATTCAGTGATATACACGGCATTGGACCTGCCCCCCATGGTCGCCGCGACCTTCACCTTCTTGATTTTTTCACCGTTATAGTACATTGCCTGCTGCATGGTGAATGTCGCCTGTGCCGTTATGACGTTCGAATACTGCGTCGACAGATCCACATTGGCCGATCCTGTGGAGGATGAATCCGTGCCACTGAGTGTTGTGGTTACTTCGGTAGCACTACCGTATTGAGGAATAACCGATACTGTCACCGTAGTGCCAACCGGAATATTATTCGCCGCCAATGTTACCGTTACAGGATTGGTCGTTGTATCTGGCAACATTACGTCTGGCTGAGTATAAGATCCAGTGGGATAGGAGGGAGTATTCACCCCGCCGATTGACGTTATCGCAAGGACTGGTGCGTTGACCTCAAAAACGTTTCTGGGTTGGCCATAAGTGTATGGAGGGTCGGTTCCGGGAAAACTATTTGAATATGACTCAAGTCTGATACGACCCAGCCCTCCTTGGAATCGGCTGTCCTGCCAGATACCGCCTTCGGCATGAATAATACCGTAGCCCGATATACTGTTTGCCATGAGCTTTATCGCGCCGCCACTGCCTCCCCCCGAGATATTATTGCCGTTTCCTCCATTGGAAATTATTGATCCTGTCACTGTAATACTCTCTGAAGATGCAACAAGAATTGCTCCACCGCCACCACCGCCACCATAGCCTTGATTATTTCTCACGCTTCCAGCTCCCCCTGAACCTCCTATCAGAGGAATAAGCCTTGCGTCACCGTAAACCGAACCAGGTGCACTAGTTCCACAATACATGCCACCAGTCGTTCCAAAGCTGCCATTACCTCCCGGAAATCCGCTGCCGTCGCACTTAGTTGTATCACTAATCCCTCCACCTGGTCCCAAGCCCCAACCACCGGGAACATTTGTTGCTCCACCATTTCCTCCGTCATAACCACCTGGACCGCCTTTGCCTGGCACCGTCGAGTCCCCCGCAGAGCCACCTGACACGTCAATAGTGCCGGCAATGGTCACGTCTCCGGTTGCAAGTACGTAGACCGGAGTGTTTGCAGCATTCTTTGTGAATGTAACTGTTTTACCAGACGGCACATTCACTGTTGTAAAATTGAAGATTCCATCAACCGGAAGCGGCACAGTAGCAGTGTTACCATTGATGATTGTGCCGGTTGGCACTGCTGGTGGATCAACCGAGAGATCGAAAGAACCATCTGACCCCGTGCTGCCACTTACAAAAGTTGCGTGTGCATTGCCCCAAGTAGCCAACAACAAGACCCCTGCCAGCATAAGTAACTTTTTCATTTATTGCCTCCTTGTTGTAATTAACATGTGGAAATTCTCTCTTTTACCGGTTTTCTTCATTGTTATTGCCCGATCTGGGTGCTCACCGGCGCTGCAGGGACTGTCGCTTCCTGAGCAGCCGGTATATCGACATATACGCTCACCGGCAACGCTGATGTGGTCGCATTCGCCGCTGTCGGTGCCTCCATATACACGCTCACAGGCCCGGCAGAGCTTATCACCTCTTCACCAGGTTCCGGTGTAAAGGGATTTGCAACGATAACAACGGTCTTCGTATCTCCAGAACCTATCGATGTGACACCTTCTTGCGCGGGAGTCACGTTGAAAGTCGTTGTGCCACTTAAAGGAATCGTTAGCGTACTAGGGGCTGAGGCTATCTCCGGGTTGCTGTTATTGATGGTGATTGTCAGGTCCCTACCGACGGACGGTATTATGTTTGCTGTAATAGATCCGATGCTGCCCGGGGCAATTGGAAGCTGGCCGGGACTGAAGACAAGTTTGGAGGATGTCAACATGGCCGAGATGTTCGCCGTGCCATAAAAGGTAGTGGCCGTAAAGACTACCGAACTTCCCGCCTGGGCGTCAGAGGGGACGGTTATGTCCATCACTATCTTAGTGTCGGATATGCTGAGAATCCTGACCGGTATCACTGGATCTGTTGTCAGGCTCTTTGTGGTTATCAGGTTGCTCCCCGTTATCGTAAGGGGAACTCTGGCACCTATAAAAAGCAGGTCGGGATTGATGCTGTTCAGAGCAGGGGAAGCAGAGTTTGTAACGCCGGTGTTTATTGCTGTCAGATTGCCAACTGAATCATATTCATAACAGAGGTAATTTCCGTCTTGGTCGACAACCCTGCTCAACCTTCCAAGGTCGTCATATATGTACTGCGACTGGCTCGCATGGCAGATAGGAGCGAATACTGAGATTAGAAGAAAGAAGATCAGAATGTGATATGAGCATATTTTTTTTGAATGCATTATAAACCCCCCTTTATGAAAAGCTTCTCTTTTCTCCTTCAGTTCTCAGGAGAATTCCTCAAAAATGGAAATAGTGTGAAGTAGCCTTATGCGAAATCAGGGAAGGCTTAACCTTCCCTGCCCCCTTCGCGTAGCGACCATTGCTTATTTTTAAAAGCTTACAAAAAGGTTCGGCGAAATCTTATTTATTGGTCTAGATCCCCGATCCCCGATCAATTCCCACACAATTACTAAAATGCTTATCCTAAGGCTTGAAGCCGTAATGCCTATCAACTCATCGTTGATAATCACTTTCTCACAAAGTGAACCTACCGTCAATCGGGGAATCCCTGATTGTCTTCTTCTAAATTCCCGAGGAAGCGTCTTTTTATTCCAGACTTGGAAAGTCAACTGCATGTTAAATTAGGACGGAAATAACAATGCTGGCATCAGATAGGCATGCGGCTCATGAGCAATAGAGCTTATATAGGGATGTTTTATTTGGTCTTTCATGGCGTATCTCTCAAAAGAAGCGACTCCTCAATGTCTTGTGGGAAATAACTCACAAATGGAAATTCCCATAGTGAGACTGGCCGGATTTTGTTGAGTCAGTAAGTACATTGCTCGCAGTCGTGGCCACAATGATGTTTTTTTTCGGGATGTCATCTTGCGTCTGCGGCGAGACCCTGTTGCCTCAAACAGAAATCGATACGAAATGGTGATCGTTGCCTCACGTAATAATCGATACAAGACAGTATAGATCATCATGCGGCCGTTTTCCTTTTAGGGGACCTTTTTTGAGCGTTGAGCTTATAGAGCTTTTGCTGAAGCCGGGTGATCTGTCTTTTCAGTTTGGCGGGGTTGAGAGTTGCATACAGTTTTCTTAGTACCCGCTTGTTATCTGCCGAAACATCGGGACAGGCAAGCACTCTTCGGTAAGGGGTCTGAGCCTTGTCGTACTTTTTCGTGACCTTGCTGCCGGCCCGGGTCTTTTCGATCAGTTTCATGGTCGGTTGAAAGAAGTTGGTATACAGTCTCAGATAACGATACAACTCTTTTAAAGTAAGGAGTTCTTCTTCGGTATCATATCTGAGATATCCCACCGCCCTTCTGACAACTGAGTAGTTTTTCTGCTCTACAAAGCAGCCGTCGTTTTTCCTGTAACTCCTTGATCGGGTAAACGTTATTTTTTCCTCCTGACAGTACCTGAAGAGCTGATTGTTGATAAACTCCCCGCCACTGTCTGAATCAATGCCCAGAAGAGGGAAGGGCATTCTCCCTCTGATGTCTTTGAGAGCCTCAAATACCCATACCTGGGCCTTGTTTCTGACCGCCTCTGTCTCGGTCCAGGTGGTGCAGACATCCGTGACGTCCAGGGTCTGGGCAAAGTCCCCATGACTATCTCCTCCGTCATGGCCGACAAGATCGATCTCTACAAAGCCCGGTTTTTGCTCATTCCAGTCCGAAAAGGTGCGTATCGGGATCTGGTTCTTAAGCAGAGTGCCCGGTTTCGTATTGCCCCTTCCTTTGATCTGATGACGCTTCCGTTCCTTTGCAAGCAATCGGTCTATCGATGCAGGGCTAATCTTCAGGAGCTTCTGCCGGACCTCCTCGGAAATCCTGAGTTCTCCAAATCGCTCAAGCCGCCTGACGACATCCTTCAGTGCCGGGGCCAGTCTCTTGCCGCATATGCAGTCCATGATATACCAGATCTCCTTAAGCGCTTTTACAACCTCAGCATCATAAACCTTTGGTTTCTTCCTACATGCCGCCTTCTTAACGTCCATCTGTACAATGCAGCGCTCGTTGATCCTGAACTGCCTACCGTGACTCATAAGCACATGAGATGCATATCTTCTGCTATACCCGGTCAGTTTCACAAATTCGTCAAGTATCAGACCCTTTTCCTTTTTCCGAGCTTTCTGATACCGGCCAGCCACCACTGCAGTCGTCTTCTTCCTTTCGGTCATCGTCAGCCTCATTTCCGCCTCCTGTAGCACTGCCTACAGAAGACATTTTCAAAGATTTTTCGTATCGATTTCTTATTTGAGGCAACGATTCGCTTTCGTATCGTTTTTTAGTGAGGCAATTCGGAGACTTGACAGTTCGGCTAACAAGGAAATACCCGATGGGGTCGGTGACAAACCCAATCGGGCCCACTTTCCGTCAAAGAAAGGCACAAGTATTTTTGAGTTGCCTTCTAAAAAGCGTGAATAGTAAATCGTGAGGGCTTTGAAAGGAAAGGACAACGAGGCTTAATGGGCGCTATCAGTCCTCAGCCGATACCTCGTGAAGGCGATGACTTTCATCCTTCGTTATCCATAAGGGACGCGCATCAATTCTATCGAGGGGTAACAGCAGTAAAATAGTATCCCGACATGTTCTACAAATGTTACACATCCTTTCCTCTTTGTCTATAACAAGATACTCAAGTAATTTGATGTCACGGCAAATTGCGCATTGATGATGTATGCTGGTAAGAAGTTCTATCATCATAGAAATGTTCATGTCGATCCCCATCAATTCCCCGCTTAGTGAACTCGATCAGTGATTTTGACATAACTATATTGAGCTAATCAAGCGGCAGAAAGTACCCGACTGAGCCGACGGCAAGCCTAACCAGGCCCGTAGCGTTCCATATTACAAGGCATTGGCCCAGGCTTTTTCTGCTGATGGGAGATCGTTATCAGATGATAATACGGCAGATGGAGGTTTTTCGCGGAATCCCTCGCGCCGGCGAGCCAAAACTGCAGAAGAGATTGCCGCTGCAATTGAAAACGAAGGCAAGCTTGAAGCCAGGGTTCCGTTTTACCTGCTGAAGAAGTGGAAAGGCAAGAATGATCATGTTCGCATTTCACTTGTCGAATGGTATCGTGGCAAGTGTCAGATTTGTGGAAAGACCTTCAACCAGAGAAGTGGAGAGCCTTACTTTGAAGGCCTGTATCTTGTGCCGTACACAACCGCAGAATGGCTTGATCGGGTAGGGAATGTTCTTTGCCTTTGCCCTTGGCATAGCGCGATGTTTCAGTTTGGGCAAAGAAGATGGATGAAGATATTTTAGAGCAAGTTAGCACCCAGAAGACGTCCTGTGATCGTATCACTTTCTGGCGGTACATCGCGGGGAGCATTGTGCCACCGAAAGACATGTTTCCTTTGGAAGGAGGTGATCTTGCTGCTGGCTCGGTTTTGAGGCGTTGTCGGTGGTGGAGTCGAAATCCGGCGTCAGAAGAGTATGTCACGCACAATTTCAGCTGATCTGATGCGTGTTGCTTTTGATAATTAACGGGGAAGCAATTTGAGAATCGGCATCTCCGTAACTTTCGGCTACGACACTCGTGCAACTCAGCTGGGCATACTTCGGGGCGAACTGCTCAGTTTCCGGAACCCGAAACCAGCGTCGATTACCGGCGGACAGTTGCAAGTCTTGGCTAAACTGATAGCGCACAGGTTTTTTTCGAAAAATGATAAGCTGCCTCAGCTCGATATGAGTTTCTATACCCCCGCTACTCCGCAGATCCTGCTCGGTGGGACGACTGAAGGTTTGAAAAAATAACTGTCAAAAAGTCGCCTTTCAGCCCGTCCTGTTACACGCACTCTCATGTTTTGTCATAGAGGCAAGTTTAGGACCAGTATTGACCAAGAAAGACCACCTGATAACGCACACCCCAGCCACACTCAATAATGCGTTTATTTCCCTCCGGACATCACCCTTGACGGCAAAATGTTAATGGCTTAACATAATTCAGCTGTTTATCAACGGAAGAGGCAAGGAGACAACAATGGCTGGAGCTTTTACCCACTGGATGATTGTCGAAAAAGCCCTATCAAGTCTGCCTGACGGGAAATATGCGACTATCGTTAATGAAAAGATAAATTTCGTCCGGATTGGTTCCGTTGGGCCCGATTATCCTTATTTGAGTGAACTCATTGGGAAATTTTTGAAGATTCACAGTTGGGCAGATAGGATGCACTATGAGCATACGGAAGATTTTGTGAAAAATGGAGTAACTAAACTTCTCAAGCCCGACCTCGAAAGCGACCAATTTAAAATTCGTTTCGCATGGCTTTGCGGGTATATATCACATCTCCTTACAGATTCAATTATCCATCCTGTAGTTAACGCGAACGTCGGTGGCACTTATGTTTTCACAGTTCATGATCATGTACAATGCGAAATGACTCAGGATGCAAAGATATTCTATCAAACAAAAGGAGTTGATCTCTCAAATGCGGCCTATATTCAACTTCTCAAAGATTGTTCAGATCCTGATGATGAAAACCGCATTCATCCAGATATAAGAGATTTCTGGCGATCTATTTTAGAAGAGACACATCCTGGCGGGGCGGCTCATTTTGACAAAATTCTGCCCGATGACTGGCATAAAGCCTATATTTCAAGATTGGACGAAGCAGCTCAGCCCATCCCTATTTTCAGGCATGTAGGCGAACAACTAGAATTAGCATATAAAACAAATAAAGAATTGAATGGATCCCCGGAGGAAAAAAAATACTTTTTAGAAATTAAACTTCCTGATGGTAGTAATGGCAATTTTACGGAGCATGCTTTTAATAAAACAGTAGGTAAACTTGTTGAAATTTGGCAAAAACTGTTCAACGATGTGGAAAATAAAAACTCCACGAATTGCACAACCTATATAAATAACTGGAATTTAGATACAGGCCTCAACGAAGATGCGATAGTTTTCTGGCGGTAACCTTTGATGGAGGGGGAATGAAGAATAGGGCATCAGCAGCAATCATTGTAATTTTATTACTAACCGGATGCACTTGCGTGTTACATAAAACGGGAGAATGCGAAAATAAGAAGTACGGTCCCATAGCAATCAGGCTTTCCGAATTTTCAAGACAAGTGGTCTATTATTATAAAGATAAAGAACAACCTATCCCAGCTAATTTCGATGGAAAAGAGTTTGTAAGCCTACTTCGTAAACTGCCGCCTGATCAAGTTAGTCAAAAGGATCTTGACTCAATGAATTCCAAATTTAAAATATTTGCTCGCAAGGTTGATAGTGGCCTCTCTGTCATGCTTTGTGACGAAAACAATGATAAACTCATGGAAGATTTTGCTAGTCCCCCTGGTTCAAAATGCAGATTCGATTTGAACTCAGTGGAGATAAAGTCGTGGAGTAAAAACATCCCGTGCTCATTCGAGGAGCATTGGAGCCAATATTGCAAGTGAGATGGGAACATAGGAAACCAATGGGATGACTGAGCTTTTCATGACGCCTGGTCCCCCGCTACTCCGCAGGTATCAGGTATGTGGAGTAGAACCTTTAAGGATTATTGGTGAAGACGAGACAAAATGGCCGATAACACGGCTGATCGCCGGGCGTTGTGTGCCCGGACGGTGTCGTACCGGTTAGAGCTGGGCATCTTCGGCCCTTGTCAAGGGATGTTCTTCGTATCCTTCGTATCCCCAGTATCCTTCGTATCCCCAGTATCCTTCGTATCCTCAGTATCCTTCTGCTCAGGAGTATCAAGGGTGCTCATATTTTCCGATTTCATTTTCCATCACCTCCTACTAATTTTGATTAACATCCTTTGATGTAGCAGTATCCTCTAACTTATGTTTGAACCCAGTCGCTAATTGCTGCGCTGCTATCCCAGTGGCAAAAAATGTACCAAGTCCAACATCATTCGATGTCGTTGCTGTCGACACTTGAAACTGACCTAGCACTGACATTGCATCCTGAGAGCCTTCAACGGTGCTCTTGACTAAAGTGGAGCTTCCGTTTTCCTGCTTAACAGTCACCGGCACGACCGCTATATCAGCATCCTTATAGCCCAATGTGAACTCTCCACCCTGGCTAGTTGCGCCGCTACTAATGGTAATGCCCAGGGTATGTGTTTGTCCAAATAACAATGGCATGTTACTGTCTGTGGCGCATCCACAAAGCGAAGTTATAAAAAGCACAAAAAAGAAACCTAGAGATAACCTCATTTTATCCTCCTTGTTTTGTCGAAGAAACATACAGAATTCTGACCTTTCAGCAATTCGGCCATATGTTCAATATGCTCTAACTTTGGACCGAAAACTATCAAATGACAGTCTTCTTTTGCTAAAACCACTGTTTCATCTAAATAACCAATATTAAAAGCCTCGACCGCTCTTGACAGACCTACTGATTTAGTATCGATTATCATGGTCTGCTCTCCGGGCTCAACCTTAACAAAAACAATTCCAAGATGCCTAGAAATATCTACCTTTCCATCGGGATTGTATATATGTACAGTTGTACACGCTGTGAGCACCAGGAGACTTAACAATAAAACCAGCAATTCCACGAATCGTACAAAAAATATCTGACGCTTTAATGAACTTGCAAGAAAGTTTCTCGTCAAGCAGCTCATAAATTCTCCCTTGTTGATAAAACAGCATAGCAGAATTCCGCCCTTCGTTCTTTTGCTTTCATCTGATCCATTTACCTCCTCCCTTGGCGTGATTTGAGATCATAATGCGTAACCCGTTTAACGGGTTGACGGACTTCTTGGTCATGGGGTAGTCGAATAGGGTGTAAAGTCTTGATGGCTCATACTCGTAATCTTATCTTTTCTTGCCTCTTATAATGGCAATTAACCCGCCTATAGCTGTAATCAAAGAGGCAACGGCAGTCAGTATCCCAGGGAGTGTTGTCCAAAACGATTGATCATTTTTGTCTGTCTTTTTATCTTCAGCTTTTCCCTCCGCCGGTGCGACTTTAGCAGCAACGGGGCTGGCGTTCTGTCGCGGCGCAACTTCTTCAGGTCCAGATTTATCTGATTTGTGCGTCGCTACTGGCTGTGTCTTAGCTAAAAGTGAAGGCTTGTTATTGGCGGGAGTGGTGGCAGTATCCGCTATTGGTTTAGTAGACGGCCTAGTGATGGTGACTAAGACATAGGCGTTGCCGATATCCTTACACTGATCATCAGTTCCATTATCATGACCCCAGTAGCCATTGTCATCATAATTGTCATCTTCATACCCTAACTGCAAGAAAGGATGATCCGAAGGAGGATCGCTTGTTACAGTTAGTTTTGTTCCAATAATGTCTTTGATTCTTTTTGGTGCCGCCATTGCGCCCGGAATAAGAACAAGGCCATGGTATAACCTGTCAGAGTCAGCACCTTGCGGGTCGACATATCGCTTCCAAGTTCTACCGTGCCCACCAGTCTGCACGCAACCGCCAGCATCGATTTCTACAATATCTCCTCGCTCGAATTTTACGTTCTTGTATTCATGACTAGGCGCATTGACAAAAGGAGTATCTATCCGAACCGTCTCTGTCACCGCACAAAGTGCATTCACAGGATAAAAGCCAATTATGGTTACCAGCAAAAAAGACAAGCCACAAACGATCTTTTCAAATGTATTGAACCGTGATCGAAAGAACATTGAACCCCCCATTCTATTCCATTAGTGGCACATTGGCCATATCTCGACTGCAAACACTGTGGCGTTGGCCGATTTATTTCCTTTATATCTGTTAAGCGCACCGACCACTTATTGATCCATTAATCCAATAACATCGACGATGGTCACAATATCACTGTACATAGATTCTATCGCTCCAATGCTAAGCAACTGATTCTATTGGCTTTATATCGTGACTAATATGATCTTTTGAAGCACTCTCAGAGATGGGACTAATAATTATTTCACACTCCCCATTTGCATCCCCACATGACAAAATGGCAAATAAGATAGATTACTTTACTTATATGGAAACAGAAAAGTAAAGAAAAAATTGGTCACATCGGATGTTATTGTCGGGTGGAAACCGTGAGTGCCCAACGCGTCCTGAGTCGTGCGAAGTACCGGCGGTAGACCTCGCACACGATTGAGATCATGGAAGGCAGGTTTTATGGGTACTCCCCGCGTCGTGGTCCTGTAACCGGCAGTCGAATTTCTGACTGCGCCATACGTTCTAAGTGCCATTTACGGCCATAGTTAAAGCGGTACGTTCTCGTGGCGAATTAAGATGACAAGAAGCATGTCTACGGTGAAATTGCTCGTAAATTATTGCACAACCTCCTGATCATTTTTATTGTTATTCCTTTTCGGCCGGGAGCTTTTGTCTGTTCTGCCCTGGCTTCTTCGATTGCGGCTTTTCTTTTTGCCGGCCAAAGCCAGAAACAACATTTCCCGGGCCAGGGCTCCGGCGCTGGATAACAAGACGACCAGTAAATTGATCATGGCGTCACCGTTAGATACACGGGCACCTGCACTGCCGGATAGCCCTCGGGGGTGATCGTCAAGGTGCCGTAATACATCCCTGCCGCAAGGCCGGTAATGTTGAACGTCAGCGTTCCTGCGCCGGTACCCGATGAGGGAAATGACATCCAGGCGGAGTCGGAAGAGGAGGTAAAGCTCAGGGGATTGGTGCAGTCGTCGGCAATGGTAAGCTGCTGCACGTTCATCGGGCTTGAGGCGGAGCTCAGAGACAGGGTTTCCGATACACTATAGGGCTGAACGCTGGCGGAAGAAGGCGTACATGAGGGTGTGGCCGGCGGCGTTACCCCTTGCTGCTCCTGCAGGTTATTGAAGTCGCTCTGGAACTTTTTTTGTAACGCAGCGGTATCCACGGGCGTGGGCGTTATCTGCTCCAGGTACCTCAGGTATTCGCTGAAATCGATCTTTGAAAAGTCCACCTCGGACAGCTGATTGGGGGTGAAGCCGTTACAGACATTTGCCGCGTCGGCGATAGCCGTGTCGCACTCCAGGTCCGAGGGTATGCTCGAGGCCCAGGGCAGCCCTATCTGAGGTCTGCCCTGCTCGTTGATGATGCGCGAAAGTATCGATGCATAACAGCAGTAAAGGTTGTTCTTGGACCAGTCGAAAAGTCCCTTGGAGCATGTGCCGATCTTGCTGCAGAGGTGGAACGCTCGCTTGCTGTCGGTAATCATATCCTCTTTCTTGCAGCCGAAAAGCAGCGTGGCGATGATTTTGACGACCGAATAGACAGCCATGGCGATGGAAACGTAGTAGGCGATATTGCAGACCATATACAGGCTGTTGTTTACGCCGGTGCCGGTGAGCGTCGCCGTATTGCCGCCGGTGGTCGCGGCGCTTGTCATTCCGGAGTCCACGCCCGCCTCGGAGCCGCCGACGACCGTAGCGTCGCCGACGACGTTGCCAACACCGGTTAAGGATACCACCCCAAGGCTGGAAGTGCTCGTAAAGGTCGTGTTCAGCAGCGTTAGGCCGTTTGACAGCGTAAGGGAGACGGCGTCGCCGCTGGCGAGCCCTCCCGTTATACTTGCCACTGTGCCAGCGAAGGAGGCCTCGGCGGAGGCCATGCCTTCCGAGATCAGGGTATAGGCTGTATAAAGCGCCTTGCCGGCCGCTATATAGTCGAGAATGGACACTCCCCCGGTAAACTTCTCATCCTCCGCACAGCAGTTTGTGAGCCCCAGAAGCGAGGTCGAGGGGGCGTACTGGCAGGTCATTGCCTTCCCTTCGAAGATGCTCCCGTTGGTCGGATCATAATCTTTTCGGGCCTCTTCCATGATCGCGGTGCCCGTCATAGCCTTGCCTATGTCGCTGTTCGGGGAATAGCTGCCGTTCATACAGTCGGTCCCCAGGCAACGGACCTGGCCGTTGCACTCGTACTGGTCCGTTCCGCCATTGGGGTTTGTGTCGCCGCAGGCATAGGTGTAGTTGATCTGGCTTGGGTCGGTGTTAGAGTACTGTTGCGAATACAGGGTGCAGCCCTGTTGCCTGAGGGAGTCACAATTGTCGGAGGTGCTTTCGCACTGATAAACGACGTGGGCGGCGAAAAAGGCGTCTCCCACAGGGGTGTCGGGACCGCCCGTGGACTGGTTCCAGGCTATGACATTGCCATGCTGCGCATCGGTAACCTTCACGGTTTCGGTCTGGGTGATCGGCACTGTGTCGGTTGCAACGCCTACAGTGGTTATGGTATCGGAGGCGGAGCCGCCATAGGTGTACGTTGCCGTGATGGTTGATCCATTTATTGGTATGTAAGGGCTTGTATAAGTTACCGTTATCGAGCCCGTCGTATAGTCGATCGTGCCGGTGCCGACACCGCTTAAGTTGCCCTGGCCGTCATCGGCCGTGACGGGGCACGTGCCGGACCAACAATACGAATTGGCGTTCACCGTAACCGAGGATGGGGTCACAGGGACCTGAGAGAGCGTGGAAGAGAACGTCCCGGTGGTTCCGTCGCCCGTCCCTATGGTGTCGGTAGCCGTGCTGCTGTACTGATATGTGACGACAATGGCCGTGCCCACCAGAGGGGGATTGGTAAACGTGACACTGATCGTGCCACTGTAGTAATCGATAGCGCCGCTTCCGCCATTGCCAGTGAGAGAGCCGGAAGAACCGCCCCACATGAACCACGTTCCGGAGTCCGTCAGCACAACGGAGCCGGCCGTGACGGTCACGGTCCCGGGGGTTATGGAGTGATGGGACAGGGTGCCTCCGAAGGACGTGGTGTCGGAGATGTGCTCGGGATAGGTGATATTGAACGTATAGTCCGGCTGGAGCGCCGAACAAATGGTGTCGGTTTCCACATTTTGGGTGATCGTCTGGCAGGCGGAGGATGGAATCGTCCCCGTCTCGGCGGCATTGTCTATGACGGTGGTGCAGCCCGAAGCACCCGTCGTACCGCTGTTTGTAGTGTCGGCGGCGGCATCGGCGGCGCTGTCGCAGATGTCGAGGTGCTGGATCCCGCAGTTGGGGTCCGGAAGTTTCAGGCCGCAGCTTGAGGTCTGTTCGGCGTAGATGCGGTCTGTCAAACTGTAGTCGTACGCCAGGTAGACGTCGTATCTGTCGCTGGTGCCGTGGTCGTGAGCCCAGTACCAGTGGGAATCGCAGCCGGTAAAAATGAAATTCGTACCAAGCCACGAACACTCGCTGTTGGTTTCCCCCTGCACGCAGGCCCCGGGGATCGGAACGGTCGCGATGCCTGAGGACGGATACGCCATCATATAATTGATGTCGCTATAGCAAAAGGAATCCGAATAGAATCCGCAGGAGCAGTTGTCGCTGCACTCGCAGGAGCAAAGCGGATAGGTGCCGGAATAATCGCAGTTGCAGCCGCAGCTTGCTGATTGGTCGCCGTCTATCGCGGTGCTCTGGGGCACCTCGTAGTAGGTATAGTAGTTATGGCAGACCGCATAGATCTGGTTTTTCTTGTAGGCGATCGGAGCGGCATCACAAGGCGTATAGGTCTTCTCCTCATCGGTCGTCAGCGTATTGGTCACAGTGCAGGGCTGACTGCTTAGTGTGTCCGTGCCTGTACAGGTCTGGTAGGTGATGTTGTCGGAGGAAGAAGAGGAGGTTTTTATGCAACCGGCATATGCGTCCTGAATCAGTCCTTTCGAGGCCGAGTTGACGGCAGCCGTGTCGGTGCCGTTATATTCCTCCTGGCAAAGGGCACTGCTCATGTTGGCAGAATCGTTACAGTAGTTGGTGAGGCTGGTCTCGTCGTTATTTGTCATAGCGCCGGCAGCAGAAAGCCCCGACGCGTCGTGGTTAAGGTAGTAGTTTTGGTACTGTGTCTGTGTGGAATCATACTGGGGCACGCAGATCCCCTGGGACGTCTGGCTGCAGGGGGTCATAGGGGTGGTGGACGTATAAGCAGCCGCTGCATTTTGGACAGCGCCAAGCAGCGACTGTGCCTCGTTTTCGCCCTGATGGGCACTGTCTTGGACGTTATCGCAGGGCTGCCCGGTGACGGGGTCGGGGCATTGCTTCACAGGGTTGAACGGAGCGGGCGCTCCCGTGGCCGCGTCCGCCTCCCTGAGCGTATCGCCGAGTATCTCGTAAAGATCCACGATAAGCGGAGGGTCCTGCGTGCGCCGCCTGCCATGGAGGGTTCCCGCGTTGAAGATGGTCACAGGGAAAGTGATGGTCAGAACCAGTACGGCTATGACAACCGATTTTAATACAGCACGCAGCAGTCGTGTTTTTTCCATATCATCCATCCATAATCCTCACCCGTTTCGGGTATCGTCCTGTACTCGGCGGTAGAGATCATGGTGTCGCGGCCGATCGGAAAGCCGCACATCCCCTGAGTCATCGGCACGGGATAAAGCATGCTGTACTTGTACTGCGACTTCTTGATGAAAGGGGGAACCGTATGCGGCAGACACTGAGCGCCGGAGCCCGAGGTAATCGTTTCCGGCGGAAAAAGTCCCGGCTCCCTGTCGGAAAGCGCCAGGACGCGGGCCGTTATCAGGAGGCTGTCCTCCACAGCGGAGCCGCTGCCCGTATTGCCGGTAAAAGGATACATCGAACCCCAGCATCCCGCGCACCAGAATTCCGCGTTGATAGGCCATCCGGCGGTGGCCGCGGCACAATCGGTGGCGCAGAGCGCCTGAGCAATTGGATTTGCGAAGACGGCCGCATCGAAGTTGACGGCAAAACTCAGACTGTCGTCGTTCCATGTCGGGGACATTTCCGAGGCCCCCAACAGATCAAACGACTCGATTTCGTCGGAGCAGTTGTTCAGGATCCCTATCAGCTGCAGCAGGTACAACAGCGGAAAGTGATACTCGTGGGCGTTCCAGAAGACCAGTTTGCCGTCGCCTGCCATGTTCTTGGAGCCTGCGGCCCCCCAGAGCCCCTTGATATCGCCCATATCCATGCCGAACATGAACGGGAAACAGTAAGGTCTCCTGACCGTCTCGATAACCGTCTCGGGGTTCCACCACGACAGCAATATCCCCAGCTTGATGTTGGGAAAGGAACCGCAGGAGCATAAGGGGTTGCCCGCGATATCACCTAAGCCGGTGGGGTTTGAGTCGTCCGGGTTATAGTTATAATTCATATTGTCCTGAGAATTGCTGTCGGACATTATTGTTATTCCCCCGATCTTTATCGGGAAGAGATTCTTCCAGCACACATCCCCGATGAGATCGGGGAACTTGTCGGGACACTTGCCTATCGAAGTCGTCCCGCCGGAACTGTCTGCCAGGGCGGCAGCCGCAGGGAAAATAGTGGCGTATAGAACGGCAAAGGCAAGTGCCGCGGCGATCACGCGAAAGCTATTTCTTTGGCGGTACAATTTCTTCAATTTTTATCAGCCTCCCTTCCTGTGATATTACGGCCGGCACGGCGGATATCCCGAAGCGGCCGATGAGGGCGGCGTCGGCGACGTAAAAACGCCTCTCGTAGTGCGACATCAGGCGCCTGAGGTCTCCCTGCGTCACGATGATCTCCCGGTACCCGCCCTTCAACGCCAGCTTGACCTGGGCGGGGTCATTGCCGTCTATGACGATGAATTTGCCGTCCAAGGGAACATAATCGAGGGGGTTGAAAGTCGTGCCGGCGGGAAACACCACCCTCCCCTCGCCGTCTTTTATGTCCTGCGAAAGGGTTCCAGAGGGGTCCATGTAATACGTCCTGGCAGCGGTGGCCGTGGGTATGCCGGCCTCTCCCTTATAGACAAAAGCGTGCTTGAAGATCCTGCGCCCCAGGTCATGCCAGTTCATCGTCCGGAGCTTTCGCTTTGTGAGGGTCAGCATGTCGGTTTCAGTGATGGGCCAGGTGGGACCCACCAACCCGATATCACCCGGCGGGGACTGCGAGAACTTCTTTATCGCATATTGCAGTGATACATCGCCTTCCATGCGCCATATCCCCTCTTTTCCCTCACCTTGCGTCTTGAGCACCGTGGGAACCACCCGTATGTCATAGTCTTCAAACAGCGTCGGATCTACATCGACGGGAAACGATCTCTTGCCCGCGATCTGCCTGAGCTTGGCCGCAGTGGCCTCGATTGTGTCGTGATACAGGCCGGTCAGAACCATTACGGCACCGTATTTAGCCGACTCAATCATCATCTCTTTTATGCGCTCCTCGGGCATTGAAAAGGAGAAGAAGCCGTACAGGGCGAAACCCTTCGGGCGGTGGCCCCTGCACCCGACGGCAGGGAGTTTCCCATCGTCTTTGTAGTAGTCCTTCAGAGTGAAGGTCCGCGGGTCGAGATTGCCTATGGAGTCCATTACCCTTTCGGACTGCTTCGTGACGTCCTGATAGTTCTCCGTGGGCAGGGGCTTTTGAAATTGAGAGATGGCGTTGGAGACAGCCTTAAGTGTCCCGGCCGGCAGCCGGTCGACTCTCATCACGGACGAATACGCCCCGGCATCGCCGGCGGAAGCCCTCACAGCACAGCAAAGCAGAGCGGCGAGGAGGCTAGAAAACAGGCAGCATTTTACCGATGACATATTTCTTATCTACCAGTCCCCAGTAACGGGAATCCAAAGACCGCCTGATTTCAGGGGCCCCCGTGACAAAATACTCGCCCGGGGGTATTACCCCGGCGGTTATCAGGGGCAGTGGTTTGAAATGCGTATCCTTCGCGTACGCCGTGTACCGTGCGACCGAGCGTCCAAGGGGCGTCACTACGCTTACGAAACCCGCGATCGGCAGCTTCAGGGGCATTTGATTCACATAGACCGTGCCCGTGTATCTGTCGGGATCCGCCGTGCGCTGTGCCGGCGTCACTTCGACGACATCGATGCGGTCTCCCGGCACGCCCATCAGGATTTTTCCCCACGCAAGGCCGTCGGGGAAATAGCGTATGCCGTGAGAGATAAAGGCTATATACTCGCCCCTGTGCGGCATCACCCCTTTTTCGATGAGCCAGACGTGGTGATGCTTGCTCAGACAGAACTCCCCTGGGACGTTGAACTCCAGTGCCCACCGCGACGATACATACCGCAGTGCCGGCACGAAAAGCCCCAGCAGCGCGAAGGCGACAAGCAGATCGCGCCTCCAGTGCATGAGGTAAGCAGATGCGTTGCGTTGCATGACGGTGCCAAAGCGCCTCGGCGGCGTCGCGGTGTCGTCTGCATCCTCAATCATTGCCGGCTCCTTATGACGTTCAGGGGATTCAGCGACTGTGAAGCCCCCAGTTCCCCGGCCGAGGAGGACCGCCTTACTATGTACACCTTTATCTGGCCCATGGGGGGGACCTGCCTGTGGTCGATCGAAACGGCCAGAACGCCTTTCTTGTAGAATTGGTTTTCCGCAAGCTCGATGGGGGTTTTAGTGAGGTTCGCAAGGAGACTGACCTCACCGACCAGTGTGGCGCCTTTGTACAGCTTCGTCTCGCTCTGGCGGGTGCCCTGAAGGGCGGTAACGTCGACACCGGTTTCGGTAATGCTGTAGCCCATCGGAGCGACCCCCTGGTACATGCCCTTTATGAGGTCCTTGAGATCCATGACGTAGTCGTTGCTTTCTTCCCACTTCGCGGCCCGCTCGATTCCCTCGCCCGGGGCCCTCACGACAATGGTTTCTCCGGGAATCTGCTTGGGGACCAGGACCAGGGAATACGTCCCGGCGGATGTAACCAGGAATAACTCCTGCGGTAGAGGGGCCATGTCTTTCAGGTACTGGACGAAGACGTCTTTGTCGGCGACCTTAACGTCTATGGCCTTGCCGGAGGTGTAGACCTTGACGCCGTCGGATGAGGTTTTTATGAGATTGAGGTCCTTTTGGGATATATTGACGAACTGCGACCCTCCGTCGGTCAGATCGACTACGGTCAGTGCGTGAGCCCCGCGAGGAGCGGCGATCAGCAAGACACAGAACACTGCTGCGGTTAGGGCGCATGAAGGCAGCCGGCGGGGACTGAAATTATCTCTGAATATGGTCACTGAAGTTCTCCTTTCTGTGGCTGTGTTTGTCCGGATGTGACGGGCTTTGCCTGCATGAGCTGCCCTTTCGGGACGGGCGGAGGCGCTGCCGTGTGCTGTGAGTGGTTTGGATACTCGATGTAGAAGTCACTGAGTTGGGTCTGATAGTTGCGGGTGATAAACGTCACGTGATAGACCATCTTTTCATCGGATATGCGGGTAGTGCCGACGTAACGTTGGACAGTGCCCTCGACGGCTGCGGAGTTGGCCGCCTGGTCCACCTTGGTGGCCAAGGGATAAAACGACTGCGTCACGTTGTTCTGTTTTATGTATTCCGCCTGCGACGTAAGGTCCTGGTGGACCGTCGTGTACTGGTTTGAGACAACGTAGGAGGCGATCGTGTCGGCGACGTACTGCGCGTTGCCGGGTGAGATGTTGCCCGCCAGCGTGGAGAAAAATACCGCCATCTGCCTCATGTAGGTAGGCGAAGCCTGGTCTTCCGCGACCCAGTACTGCTTTGTCGTCTGGGGAGGAGAGACTACCACGATGGTTTTTCTGCGGAAGACCGACGCGTTGAGAATCAGGCCGACCAGTAGCAGAAGGAGCGAGGTGCGGAGAAAAAAGTTCTCGGCCAGTGCGGTCTTCCAATCTCTTATCCATTTATCGTATCTCATATCTGCTGTCTGCGCGGCAATGATGCCGCCCTCCTTTTTTAGGGTACCGGGGATTTCAATCCCGGATGGTTGACGATGCCTCAGCGGATGCCGGGAGGCCGTTTGCAAAGAAGCGCAATCATTCGACCAGGGTTCTGATATGGCTGGGCGGGGTGCCCCGCAACGGCAGAAGCCCGTGCCAGTAAAGGACGTGCAGGAAGTAGCCCTCGGATCTGGTTCCCTTGACCTTGCCGAGAAGCCACGCACTGCCTGTGCCCATCAGCAAGCACCAAAACAGCATGTGCATGAATATCCCGGCCCCCATCGTGGTGCTGAAGACCACGACCTGATCCATGTCCCAGAAAAACAGGCCCGGAGGGTCGTCTATGTATCGCCGTATCCTTGTCATCACAAATATATTACCCGGAAGAAATCCGCGGCCTGTCCCCTACGATATCCCGTT
>JBJKPE010000035.1:0-19462 GCA_046706685.1 Thermodesulfovibrionales bacterium
TCGCGCGGAACACCGCCATACTGAAATGCTGATGCGGTCCGGCCGTATCTCCGAACCACGCATCATTTGTAATATTCACAATAAAATCCCCGCCGTCCGTGTAAAACTTTCTCACAAGACCGGGGAAGATCACCTCATAGCAGATAAGGGTTGCAAAGCTTCCAAAATCTGTCTTTGCCTTAAGGTACTCCTTCCCCGGGACATAGTCGCCTATGCCGGCTACCAGTTTATCGACAAAGAAAAGGACACTTCTCAGCGGAACATATTCCCCGAAGGGTACCATGTGTATTTTATCATATTCATATACTGTTTTTCCCTCCTTGTCGAGGAGGACAGCACTGTTTGAAAGAAGGACCTTATCCGATGTCCGCTGCTTCACCGTGACGGTTCCGGTGAGGAGATCCGATCCGAGACCTTTCTCAAAGTCTATCAGCTTAGCGGTATTTCCCTTGTCAAAATCGAAAAAAAAGGGAAGCGCGGTCTCGGGCCACACAATAAGTTGGGGGGACGATTCGGCAGCCTTCCGGGAAAGGGTAAAGTAAGTGTCGAGGACTTCGTTCTGGTAGGCAGGGTCCCACTTCTTGTCCTGCTCGATATTCCCCTGAACAACGCTGACCTTGATCATATGTCCCGCCCTCTGCTGCCCCAGCCTCCAGGAACCGTAGACTAGCGACGCCGCCAGCACCAGAAGAAGAACCGAAAGGCCGGCATACGTTGAAGACGAAGGGAAAAGAGGCATATTCTGCACCCGTTTTCTGATGAGGAGAAGGTCGACAATAGCTCCGTTGACCGCAAGCACCAGGAACGAAACTCCGTAAATTCCTGTTATGTCCGCGATCTGGATGATATGGAGAAACTTATACTGGCTGTACCCGATGCTGGACCAGGGAAAGCCGGTAAGGGCATAAGAGCGCACAAACTCAAGAGCAACCCATATCGCGGGCGCGACAAGAAGGGCCGGCAGCCGGGTCTTCCGAACCAGGGTGATAAAAATACCGGAAAACAGCGCCGGATAGAGGCTGAGATAGGCACATAAAAGCATAACTATCGAAATACTTGCAGGAAATGATACGCCCCCGTAAAAGTTTATGGAATGATATATCCAGTACAACGTGCCGAAGAAATAGACCAGGCCGAAAACATATCCCTGGGCAAAAGCCTGCCGGCCGCTCTTTTCCCACAGTGAAATCAAAAGAGGGACGAAGGCGGCCCACGCCAGGAAATAAAGGTCGAATACAGGGAAAGACAGGACTACCAGTATACCGGAGATTATTGATGGCATATATAATGCAATTTTTTTCATATCGCGTCCCGGTGCTGTTGACAATCAAAAAAGCTAATGGTTATAGTTATTATCCGAGGGCAGTTAGCTCAGTCGGTAGAGCAGAGGCCTGAAAAGCCTCGTGTCCGCAGTTCGATTCTGCGACTGCCCACCATGATTTTATTTGTCCGGCAGGGGATGAGTCAAGGATAATCTGTCCGGACAGTGTCAGTGCACAGTGTCAGTGTCAGTAATTAGTCCGGGAAGTCATGCGTATCTCTGGCGCTTAGGTGAGAGATTTTTCATTTCTATCATAACGAATGTCCGGAATCTTTCCGCTTCCTTCAGAGGCACTCACTTGATACCCGACTGGCGAGGAGAAGCATTTTCCGAAGACTGCCACTGATAACTGACACGGACACTTGATTATGCCAGGCCGAGGATGATCTCCCGTTCCTCCATATCGACCCTGTCGACACGCAGCCGCAATTCCTGGCCTATCTTGAACGTCTTCTTCGTATTTCTGCCGTAAATCGTCATGTTTTTGTCATTGAACTGATAGAAGTCGTCGGTCATATATGAGACATGGAGGAACCCGTCGACATAGAATTCTTTCAGCCTTACCCTCAGTCCATAAGGCGTGACGCCGACAATCCTGGCGTCGAACTCTTCGCCCACCTTGTCCTTCATGAACCAGACCCTCATCGCACCGACGACCTCCCGCTCGGCCTCGACGGAAACCCTTTCCATCCGCGAAGAGCTGAAGGCTATGTCGGGCAGCATGCTCTCAAGTTCCTGCGTCCTCTTGTCGGACAGACGCTTCTTCACAAGTACTTCGCGCAGGATTCTGTGCACCACGAGATCCGGATAGCGCCGTATCGGGGAGGTGAAATGCGTATAGGATTCAGACGCCAGGCCGAAGTGGCCGACATTCACCGGTGAATACCGGGCCTGCTTGAGGCTTCTCAGCACAATATAGTTGATCACTTCTTCCTGAGGCGTATTCTTTATCGCCTTGAGCACTTCCGAAAAGTCCTTGGGCTTCTTCAATGTCTTCCGCCCCACTTTTCCAAGGGGTTTCAGGACCCTCATGATATCTTCCAGCTTCATGGGGTCCGGCTCCTCGTGTATGCGATAGAGACTGGGCACCCCCATCCCTTCCAGGTGTTCGGCGACTGACTCGTTGGCGGCGATCATGAACTCTTCTATGACCATATGAGCAAAGTTCCTCTCCGCCCTCAATATGGCTTCAGGATTGCCCTGCAGGTCAAGCACGATCTCCGGCTCCGGCAGATCGAAATCAAGACTCCCCCTCTCCAGCCTGTTGCCCCTCAGGAGACCGCAGAGTTCCCCCATCAGCTCAAAATTCTTGAGAAGATATCCGTATTTTTCACGCTCCGAGGCATCCTGGTCGACAAGTATCTTCCGCACTGAGGTATAGGTCATCCTCTCGTCGCTTTTTATCAGGCTGGGATAAAAATTCTTCGACGTCCTGTTACCGTACCTGTCGAAATCCATCTCAACGGTAAAGGCGAGCCTTTCGACTTTCGGTCTGAGACTGCAGAGGTCTTCCGAGAGTTCCTTCGGAAGCATGGGGATAACCCTGTCCGGGAAATAAACGCTTGTGCCTCGCTTCCTCGCTTCAAGGTCGATCACAGAGCCCCAAGTTACGTAAAAACCGACGTCGGCTATATGGACCCATAGCCTGTAACCGTGTTCTGTGAGAACTACCGATACCGCATCGTCAAAGTCCTTCGCCCGCTCGCCGTCAATTGTGACGGTAGGGAGCCCCCGCAGGTCCTTTCTCTTTATGCGCCCCTCATCCTCTTTCTGCTTTCCCCGAAGAAGTTTCGATTCATCGCTTACCGGCTTCGGAAACCTCCTCGGGAGGCCGAATTCATCAATAATCGCCTCAATCTCGGCCCTCGGATCTTCCGGCTTTTCCAGCACCTTGACGATCCTGCCGGTGGGCTGCCTTTTGTCGGTGGGATAGGAGACGATCTCTGCAATGACCTTATCGCCTTCTCCGGCATTGCCCCTGTCCTCGGGAGGCACATAAAGATCAAAGGTGATGGATTTGTCCTTCGGCCTGACGTACGCCGCGTGTTTTGTAACTTCGAGTCTGCCCACGACCCTCGTCTCCGCCCTCTGGAGGACTCTCACGACCCTCCCGCCGCGCCTTCTGCGGTTCTCCATCCTTACAATGACCCGGTCATTGTCCATCGCCCCCAGTGACGCTCCCCTCGGAACAAAGACATCCCTTTCACCTGGCTTCTCCGGGATTACAAAACCGTATCCTTCCCTGTGGGCCTCGAAGTATCCCGTTATGAGGCTCATCTCCTCGGCCGGACCGTACAATCCCTTCCGGGTAAGGACAAGCTCGCCCTCGTGAAGCATCTCCCGCAACACCTTCTTCAGAGCCCTGCCTTCGGGCTTGCTCAGGTCCAGCCGGTGGGCCAGTTCCTTGAAGGAGAGGGGCTTGCCCGTCTTTTCCCTGAAAAAATCCTTTACTGTCTCTTTATTTATCACTTTCTGGACCAGTTGCCGTTAGAGTCCTGTATCCACCAGCCCTTCTTCGCCGATTCACGCCTGATCTTGGCGAACTCCTCGGTGGCCTGAGGCAGGACCTGACGGATGTTCTGTTCATTTTCCTGCAGCCTGTTGATGCGGACTATAGCCTTCGCCATACCCCGCATAACGGTATTTCTGTTCCCATTTTCCGAAACGACGATGTCTTTGTCGGCCGGTGAAAGCTGACCTTCTCTCGCAACCAGCAAACCGTTATTCGCCTCCCCAACTGCGCCGCTGTCCCTCAGCCTGTCGGTCTTCGCTATTCTCGATCCCATTTCCCGGTAGGCGTCTACCACGTCGGGCATCCTTTTCACGAGCTCTGAAATCTTGTCTGCAAGTCCCGGCTCTTGCGCATAGGCCGGGGCTACGAAGTCGAACCTGATAAAACTCTCGGGTTTGCCGGCCGGTAAACCGTCGTTCTTCTTCTCCTGGGGGCTTTTTTCCGGCGTCATCAGTTCCTTCTCAAGGTTCTTGTACGCCTCCTCCACCGCCTTTTCGGGGAAATAGATGTTGACCGTAATCACTGCGCAGGAGACGATGATAAAGAAAATCGCCGCCGGGAATAATCTTATTCTTCTCTTCATTTCTTATCCTCCTTCCTTATAAATAAACCTTGTCTTTCAAAAGCGGTAACGAATGCCGGAAGTCACTCTTTGTTCGCCCTCTGCGCCGCCTCGGTTATGCTCCAGAGCAGGTCCGCTATCCTGATCCTGTTGTTGAAAGGCGCGACCTTGATCGACAGGTCCCTGATCCCCAGAAAATTCCTGTGTGATATCTCCAGATCCCTGAAGATCAGCAGCCCCTTCCGGATATAAAGGTCCATGATACCCTTGTCGAAGCGTCTGTCCCCCAGATAGGTCCTGACTGCCGGCCCCCCCACCTTTCGGAGAAATTCCTTGCTGATCATCGTCATTTCATCCTTCGTCGAGTAGCTCCAGAAATCCGCCTTGCCGATGAGCCCTGTAGTACCGTTTCCCGAACTCTTAAGGTCCACAACTCCGTCCACCTTCCCGGAGATATACCCCCTGATAGGGTCGATATTATCGCACAGGTTCCTCAGGCTCAATCCGTCGACGATAAAGCCGGCCCTGTATTTCAGGCCGCCGGAAAAACCGATCACACCGGAGCCTTCGAGCGTTCCTCCGAATATGTTAGCACTAACCTTCCCTATATTCAAAACACCGTCTTCAGGCTTCACCATGACCTTAATATCGTCCAAAAGTTTGAAGCCGTAGGAGAGAGAGCCGACAGTTATGCTGCCGAAGCCGTCCTTTGCATTCCAGCTTTTATAATAGCGGCGCAGTCCGGCAAACCCCGGTTTGTCAAATGTCGGAAGGGTGCCCACCGGGGAATTGCCTGCCTGTCTATAGCTCAGGGGGAGAGTGCCGTTTACAGGCCCGATGGAATACTCTCCGTTCTCCCCGGTAAGAACAAAATTCTTCATTTCAACGCCTCCATCGAGGCTAAGGCTGCCGCCGGTAAACTCAGCGGAGATTAACGCCGACAAGGAACCATCGAGCCCTGCGTACAGAAAAGCATCGGGGAAAATGTCCCAGAAGGAATTCCTTATATCCCCAGCCTTAACGACAGGCACATTGGCGCTTATACTCCCCTCCATTCCTTTTCCCATGAAACCTCTGACATGACCGCGGGCATGCGCATCGACCTTTCCAACCCCTGCATCGACGATGAAATCAAGATCTCTTCCAGCCAATACTATTTTCCCTGCTAAATTTGCTCCCTTCAGCAGGCTCCTCCCGTCATCCCGTCTCGATGCTGAAAATGATGCCAGACCAAAGGAGGCGTTTCCGGTGAGGTTCTCCCTCGAATTAAGGGTGCCGTCAAAGGAGGCGCTGCCGGTTCCTCCCGACACGTCATAAGGCATCTTCACAAATCTCGATAAGGCCTTCGACATATCGGCAAGATCGATTTTCTCCGCGTTCATATTGACGAGCAGCGGGAAATATCCCTTCGCCGCAGCGCCTTTCAGAACACATTTCACAGATCCCCCGAAGAGCCTCATACGGGACAGGTCTGCGTAGAAGGTTTTGTCATCAAATCTTCCGCTGCCCTCCAGCGGACCGCCTGTGACATGCTCATAGGTGATCTGTCCGGCAGACAAACCGAAAGAACCCGAAAGGGATTCTTTATTGTTTTTTAGATCCATGGAAAGTTTGAGGTGCGATATTCCGGCTGATTCGGCCGGATAGTCGGCGCTTAAATCGTCAATGTCTATACGGTAGCCCGCATTGCCTTCGGAAGTCTTTACCTCTACCGTCTTCGCTTTGGCATTTACATCCGCATTTTTTATACTCAGTTCTTTCAACTCAACAATACCCTTTCCGAGGTCAGCATGCGAATGAATGACAAAGCCGCCCATCGGGCGTTCTCCAAACACCGCATCTCTTATCTCCGCCCGCCCATAACCGGAAAACCTCTTGTTTTTAAGAAGGCCGTCTGAGCCGAGACTGATAGCACCTGCGCGGAATGTCTTCGCCCGGATCGTAATTTCGACCGGGGTAAGGACAGCCGACGAGCTTATCGTCATTCTGTCCGGCCTGCCCTGTCCGTGCAGAGAAAGCCGGAGACGGGCGGGCTTTTCGAGTCTGTATCCGCCAACAACGATTATGTCTGCAGCCGATTTTGCCCTGAATGAAAATTTCCTGCGCGACGACATGATCACTTTGGCGTCAATCCCTTCAGCCGTGACAATGTCCGATCTTACGGAGGCATTGTTCAGGGACATGGTCCCCGAGACCTCCGGAATTCCGGCTCCGATCCTCCCCTTTGCGCGCAAGCCGCCGGAAGTCAGGATTCCCGCAAGCTTCACGCCTGCCAGGAAGTCGACTGCACCAATGTCAAATTTGTCTATCTTCAGTTCGGCCGTGTAGGCCGGATTTTTTTTCAAGTCGGTAATTACACCTTTTAACCGTGCTTTCGAAACTTTGCCTGCATGAAGGGATAATTCCCTGACAACCAGCGTGTCCCTGCAGATGTCTAAAAAGGAATCGGAAGTCAGAGCGATGTTCCCGCTGACTGACGGAAAACCGGCTGAACGTGCCCCCTTCACCCGGACCGCCGATCTGATATCGATGCCCTGTTTCGTATCGCCCTTTACTGCCGCATAGATGTCCAGCCTTGCCCCCTTCGTGTCGATCTTGTATTTCCTGAGGTCTTCGCTGAACAGGGAGGGCGAAAAATCCTTCGTGGACACGGATACGCCGAACCGTCCGGGTTCCTCTTTCAGATATGCCCAGCCCTCAAAATTTATTCTGTTCCCGGCATACATCAACCCCCCTTTTATGGTCGTTTTGGCGTTCGAGCGGGAGGACAAGTTCTGCAGGGTGAGGTCGATTCTTTTTGCCGACGTCCTGTCGTCCGAGTTGACGCTGAAGACACCCGACGATATCTTGAGGATGTCTATATGGTAGCCGGCCCCGGACCCTCCTGAAAGAAACCTCCTCAGCCTGTCAGAGATATTAAGTTTCCCTCTCTCGTCCCTCAGAATTGTCACCGCGGGGGAGTCTGCTTCTATTTTATTGAAATAAAACGTGTGCGAAAGAAGTTCCCTCGGCCTCATGTCCAGTGCAATCCTCTTTATCCGTAAAAGCCGCCCCGCGGCAACGCCGCCGGGGTTCCCGATGGTTATGCCGCGGGCCGTTATCCTGGCGGGAAATTGGAAGGAGATGTCGGCTATGCCGACACGTTGGCCGATGGCTGCGGTCGCTCTTGCGGAAATGGCCGAGAGCAGGCACTTTTTCAGACCGGCAAACTCTATATAGGCAAGACCAGCCAGAGAAATCACGGCCAGAGCCAGGGCGGCGGCGCTTATTCTGCACAGTTTTCGCTTATGTTCTGACATGTAAATCCTATACTATCCTAAAAAGTGGGGCTTCGCCATTGTCGTCGGCCGTGCCGACTTTCCGCAGGGAAAGCCGTTTCCCTCTGTTTGAATCATCGCTTGCGGGCCGTCTGACGTTTACTGCCGGCAATTGACAATGCAAAAACCCTTGTGCCATAAATAATATCATGCGGAATGTGAGACAGATGACGAGGGTCCCCTTTTCAAAGAACATACTTATCGACGGTCAACTCATGGTTAAAAGTATCGACATAAGTGAAGGCGGTATTTACGTTCACACCGGCAGGTCTGATATGCCCGGCCGGATCGTAGATGTGGAAATTCCCTGCGAGGGTGAAACACTGAAGGTCCGCGCGAAAGTCTCGCGCAGTGAAGAGGCCGTCGGTATGGGGCTGATGTTCGTAAACATCGATACTATTACGAAAAAGAAGATTCAGGAACTTATCGACAGCATCCGGGCCGGATCCGCCGGAGGTACAAAGCCTGCCGGGAACATACGGAAGGAGTCCAGGGTATTGCTGATCGAGGACAATCTTTCCACGCAAAGGATTTACAAGAGCAGGCTTGTACTTGAAGGGTTTTCCGTTACGGCGGTAGATGACGGGTTCGAGGCGATCAGGGTTCTCAAGTCACACCCGACCGATACGGATGTGATTGTCCTCGATCTGTTTATGGAAAAAATAGACGGATTCAAGGTGCTCTCGATGCTGAAGGATACGCCGGAACTCAAAGATATACCTGTAATTGTTCTTTCTGCCAGGAGTTCCCCCGATATTGCGAAGAAGGTGATGGAGAAAGGGGCCGCAAAATTTCTGGCCAAGATGAACACATCGCCCTCAAAACTGGCCGAGGCACTGAATCAGATATTGCACCATTCGACGCGTAAGGCGGCCAGGATGAACTGCTGGGAGTTTTTGGACTGCGGGAGAAATCCCGGCGGGGCAAAAAGCGCGGAATGGGGAGTGTGCCCTGCTGCGGCGGAGAGCCGGCTGGACGGCGTTCACGGGGGAACAAACGCGGGCAGGGCCTGTTGGGCGCTTCCGGAAACAATGTGCAACGGGACTGTTCAGAAAACGTTCACACAAAAGTACAAGATATGCACGGGGTGCCCTTTTTTCAAGACGGTCCAGGAAGAAGAAGGCAAAGACCGCCTGGATACTCTATACCTTCTCAGCAAACTTGAAGAGTAAACCATACAGTTGCATGAATCCTGTCAAAAAGAGGGCGGGCGCTCAGAAAAAGATCCATCCCTCCTTTGATAAACTTCAGTCCAGTATCCTGTATCCCAGCTTCTCTATGCTGTCTTTCGCAATCTGAGCGATCTTTTCCTCGCTTATTTTTGAAGGATCATATTCGATGGAAACCTTCCCTTCGTCGATCTCCACCCCTTCCACGCCCTTCATGGAACCTATGAACCTCCTCAGGGCCATCACGCAGTCGTAGCAAAAGATCGTACCTACATTAAATGAAATCTTCACCAGCATACCCCTTTTTCAGCCGTCATTTCACTCATCCCCGTATTCCGCCCCATGCTCTCCGCTTATTGTTTGCCATCCCTGAAGCCTTCATATCAGGGCATCTTTATGTCGTAGGCCTATAACTTGCGGTGGAGATTGCTACGCTCGATATCGAGTACCTCTGCGGTCTTCGATATATTCCATGTGTTCTCCTCAAGTTTTCGCGAGATAAAATCTTTTTCAAACATCTCCCTCGCATCCTTCAGAGAATTAAGGGAAAAGTAATCCGACATCGTCACTTCGGGCAGAAAAAGGTCTGCCGGCGTTATTGTCCCCGACGGAGTCATGATGACGATCCTCTCAAGCACATTCTTAAGTTCCCGGATATTGCCGGGCCATGAAAACTTCTGCAGTATCCTGATCGCCTCAGGCGTAATCTTCTTGGGCTGCTGTCCGTATTCGGCCGCGAAGTATTCCAGGAAATACTCCACCAGCAGCGGAATATCCTCAGGCCTTTCCCTGAGAGGAGGGACCTTAATGGGTACCACATTCAGACGGAAATAGAGGTCTTCCCTGAAACGCTCCTTTTTTACCTCCTCGTTGAGTTCCTTGTTTGTGGCAGAAATTATCCTGACGTCCACCTTGATGTTCTTGTTGCCCCCGACACGCTGGAACTCCTGCGTTTCAATGACCCTCAGCACCTTCGCCTGGGTCTGCATCGACATGTCCCCGATTTCATCGAGAAACAGTGTGCCCGTATTTGCCTGTTCAAACTTGCCTTTTTTTGTCTCGAAGGCGCCCGTAAAAGAACCCTTCTCATGCCCGAAAAGCTCGCTCTCGATCAGTTCCTGGGGTATCGCGGCACAGTTCATCTCGACGAAAGGCCTGCCCGTCCGCGGACTGTTCTCGTGCAGTAGATGGGCGACCAGCTCTTTTCCCGAGCCGCTCTCCCCGAGTATCAACACCCGCCCGTTGCTGGCCGCCGCCATCTTGATCTGCTCTCGCAGATGCTCCATTTTTTGAGAGTTCCCGACCATCTTCCATTTCTTTTCCAGGTTCCGGCGGAGCGACCGGTTTTCCAGCTCGAGGTTCCTCTTCTCTAGCGCCCGGTAAATGGTTAGAAGGACTTTCTCCATGGAAAGGGGTTTTTCGAGGATATCATAGGCCCCCATCCTGGTGGCCTTTACAGCCAATTCTATGTTGGCGTGCCCCGAAATGATAACAACCGGAAGATCGGGGTATTCTTCACGCAGCTCCTTCAGGGTCTCTATACCGTCCATCCCTGTAAGCCATATATCAAGGAGTACGATATCAGGACTGGACTCCCTTGCAACGCGAATCCCTTCTTCTCCCGAGGCTGCGGTGACGGTTCCGTATCCCTCGTCTTCGAATATCCCCGAAAGGGTCTCCCTGATGCTCTCCTCGTCATCCACTATCATAATGACAGCCTTCGGCATTACGCCTCCTTTATCGGCAACTCAATGGTAAATATCGTACCGGTCGGTTTGTTGTCCCGTATCCTTATATACCCGCGGTGTTCAGTCACTACTCTGCTCGCAATCGCAAGGCCCAGTCCGGTCCCGTCCTTTCTTGTTGAGAAATAAGGCAGGAAAAGTCTTTCCTTGTCTTCTTCGCGTATGCCTGGACCGTTGTCGCTGATATCCACATACGCCCTGTTCGAGGGAATGTCGTGGCTGACGGCGATGTCGATTCTTCCCGTCTCCCGCATCGCCTGGATCGCGTTATCCACTATATTTATTATGACCCTCTTGAACTGTTCCGCATCCAATTCAACAGACTGCTCATTCTCCACTTTTGAAACCCTGATCTCTACTCCCTTGTAATCGCTGTACAGGTTGACCACACCCTCTATTATAGAGGAAATCAGCACAGGGGCCTTCTTTATCTCGGGCATCTTGCCGAATCTCGAAAATTCGTTCACCAACCGCTTCAGGCTCTCCACCTCTTTTATAATAGTCCTCGTAGACCGGTCGAAAACCTGCCCGAAATCATCGTCTCCGTTTTGCCACTTCTTCATCATGTGTTCTGTCGAAAGCTTTATCGGAGTGAGGGGGTTTTTGATCTCGTGCGCTATCCTTCGGGCCACCTCCTGCCACGCCAGGGCCTTCTGCGCCCTTACGATCTCCGAGAGGTCATCGAAGACCACAAGTGTGCCCCAGAAATTCTTCGAGTCTCCCAGAGTCGTGATGAAAATCCGGAGAAGCACCCGTCTGTCTCCCACGGTGACCCTGAGTTCTCTTTCCAGACCCTTGAAATCGCTCACCCGTATTTTCTTGACCGTCTCCTTGAGCTCTTCCGACTGCAGCTTCGAAAGGAGCTCCGAATAGTTCTTCCCCACAATCTCTTCCGGTGATATTCCAAGGATAACGCACGCCGCCGTATTCAGGGTAAGAATATTGCCGGCCGTATCGAGCGACAGAACGCCGGAATTGATATTCTCCAGTATGTTCTCTATGATGAGCCTGCGCCTGTCCGACTCCGTCCAGGCACTTTGGAGGGATTCCTTGTTGTCCCTGAGTTCGCTCACCATGTTGTTAAAAGAGTCGACCAGCAGGCCTATTTCATCCTCCCTGTGGATATTGATAACGGTATCAAGGTTCCCTTTTGCAACCTCCTCCGTCGCCTGGGCCAGTATCTGTATAGGGTCCGTAATACCGCGCGAAATCCTGAGCGCCACCCACAGGGCCATGAATATGGTCAGCAGGGTCAAAAAGCTGAGTATCATCAGATAATTGGTTTTTAAAGGTGTCTTCCAGGACTCCAGGGTAAGGTAATTCTGGTAGGCATCCTTTATCTTTTCGGCATTCCTGCTCATGTCCCCGCTCAGGAAAGATTCCACTATGGTCACGCCCCTCTGTCTTCCTCCCCGGTATTCGGGAGCCGCCGCTCTTATTACGTCCCCTTTGTCTCCGGTGATCACCTCAACCCCGGCCTTACCCTCAAACGCAGCTCTTACGGTTTCAGACGCGTCTGAGGGAGGCCGTACAAGGCGTGTTACGGTATAGTACTCCGGGGAGGGGTTACCGGCTGCCACGGCCTTCGCATAAGCCAGGACCTGGCGGCGCTGCATTTCATAAGCGGATTTCGCTACCTCGATGGAAAGACTCAATGGCTGCTTTATCTGGGGATCGAACCACCTGTCGAGGTAGTTGGTCACAACACCGCTGGAGACAACAAAGAGGAAGGAAGAAGGGATCATCGTCAAAACGACGATTATGACCACGATCTTTGTCTTGAACCTGTAACCGGGCACCCTGTTTTTCCTCTCGAGGTAGACCTTCACCAGACTCTTGACCACAAAAAATATTAGGACGAGCAGGGCCAGGATGGTTATATTCAGGAGTACGAGAAGAACCAGTTTGACAAGGAAAGGCATTTTCCCGGTTCCGGCATAATGAAGCTCCGTTCCGAAGACAATAAGCACCAGCATTATGCCAGAGGCGATAATGGATAGGAACCGCGGTCTCTTCACCGGTTTGCCTTGATCGTAAACACATTCGAGTCTTTATGTATCTTGAACTCATCTTCCGACAGGAAGATAATGAAGTATCCGATAACAGGGGGCAGTTTCCTGATCCGCGATTCGACCGTAACCCTTACAAAATATTGTCCCGGTTCGAGCTCGCCCGTGTCGGCAAGCTTCACGTCCCTGAAAGACAACACCCAGGCAAGCATCGAGTCGAAAGACCTGAACCTTTTTTCTATCAGGACATTTCTATTTAAGGATGTGGCGACATACTCTTCCTTGATGGGGTCGACTCTCAACGTCCTTGTGTAAGACCTGCCGGCAATGAACTCATCCGGCCATACCTTCCATATTCGGAAAAGGTCGATATAAAATTTGAGTTCCTTGTCAATACCCTCCTTTATTCCCTGAACAAATTTTGGGTCAAGGCTGAGACCGAAACTCGCATGGATATCCCCGCTCCGGATACTGACTTCCGGTCCGGAAATTTCCTGCCCTTCCGACATCGAGGGGAGGAAGATGCATATGAGAAGCAAAGAAACAGCAAGAAGCCTTGACATTAAAAGCTTGACATCTCCGGGATAATTTATTTTCAATTATAGCATATCGTTTTGTATCATAATGGACAGGAGGCCAACCATGGATACCGAGACAGTGAGGCTGGAAATACCGACGGACTGCAACATCATACTTGGCCAGACCCATTTCATCAAGACAACCGAGGACCTCTACGAAATCGTCACCACTACTGTTCCCCAGGCGCGGTTCGGCATCGCCTTCACCGAAGCTTCCGGGCCTTGTCTCATAAGAACGGAGGGGAACGACGGCGATCTGATAAAGGCATGTATCGCAAACCTCAAGGCCCTGAACGCGGGACACGTGTTCTGTATCATTCTGAAAGGAGCGTTTCCGATCAACATCCTGACGCAGGTAAAAAATTGCCCCGAAGTCTGCTGTATCTACTGCGCCACGGCAAACCCTTTAGAGGTCGTCGTGGCGCAAACAACTCAGGGCCGCGGCATAATGGGGGTGATCGACGGTTTTTCCCCGCGTGGTGTGGAAACATCCGAAGACAAGGCACAAAGGAAAGAATTTCTCAGGAAAATAGGCTACAAACTCTAGGAGTCACGACATGAAACTACCCGTTCTCAAATTCGACAAAGACGGGCTGATCCCCGCCATAATACAGGATGCGGCAACCAAAGAGGTGCTTATGATGGCGTATATGAACAGGGAATCGGTTGAAAAGACTGTTTCCACCGGACATACCTACTTCTGGTCGCGTTCCCGGGGGAAGTTATGGAAAAAGGGAGAAACATCCGGCCACGTCCAGGAGGTCAGGGAAATACTTTATGACTGTGACGGGGACACGCTGCTGATAAAGGTGGACCAGAAGGGGCCCGGAGCCTGCCACACCGGCCACCGGTCCTGCTTCTTCACGGACATAGATGGAAGAGAAGTCGAGGGGAAGACGTTTTCCGCCGAGGCTGTGTACGGCAAGAAATGATACTCGATGATATCGCCAGAGTCATTCTCGAAAGGAAGAGCAGCCTTCCGCCGGGGTCCTACGTTGCTTCACTTTTTTCCGAAGGAAAAGACGCAATATTGAAAAAGATCGGGGAGGAATCGACTGAGGTCATCATCGCCTCGAAGTCCGGCAACAGACAGGAGATCGTCCATGAACTTGCGGACCTGTGGTTCCACTGTATGGTTTTGATGGCTGCGGACGGCCTGACCCACGAGGATGTCTTTCATGAACTCGAGGCCAGGTACGGAGCGCCGGGGAAAAAACACCGATAATGACCGGCTGCATATTTTGCAGGATAGCCTCGGGGGAGACGGCGGCACGGATCATTTATAAGGACGAAATGGCCGTCGCCTTTGAAGATATCAACCCTCAGGCGCCGGTCCATGTCCTGATAATACCGAGAAAACATATTGCGACAACCCTGGACCTCACACCCGAAGACAAGTCGCTCGTCGGACATTTGTTCGAGGTCTCGGCCAGGATCGCCCGCGAAAAAGGCATCGCCGGGAGGGGCTTTCGCCTCGTGATGAATACCAACGAGGAAGCCGGACAGAGCGTGTTCCATATACACCTCCATCTGCTTGGCGGCCGTATCATGCACTGGCCGCCCGGATAGCGTGAAATTCATTCCCCGGCGGCTGATACTCCGTGACCGGAATGCTGCTTTCTTGCGGATAATCCGGGAAGAAATGTCACCTTTGACCGGCTATGACAATATCCCCCATGCCGAAGGAAGAAATGGGATACAGGGCTGTGCATAGGGCCACGGTCCTCATGTACCACAATATCGGGACTCCACCAAAAGGGGCGGGGATGCGCGGCCTCTATGTGACCCCCCGGATGTTCGGCTTCCAGATGTGGTATCTCCGGTTCGCCGGCTTCAGTGTGGTCTCCCTCGGAGAGATTCTTGATTTCGTGAGGGGGAACAAATCCGCCGGGAAAATGGTTGCCATCACCTTCGACGACGGGTATCAGGATTTTTACGACAACGCCTGGCCCGTGTTGAAGAAATACAACTATCCTTCTGCGGTCTTTCTGGTCTCGGGTCTCATTGGGGGAGAAAATATATGGGACAGCGATACATTACGGGTAAGGAAGCGACTCATGGACAAGGACCGTATCCACGAACTGAGGGAAAACCGGGTGACCTTCGGCTCCCATACAAAAAGCCATCCCTTCCTGTCGAGGCTTTCGGGAGAAAAACTCGCGGATGAGATAAGCGGGTCGAAATCCGACCTCGAAGCGAAGTTGTCTGTGCCGGTTGAGTTTTTTTGTTATCCTTATGGAGACCGCAACGGCAACGTCGAAGAAGCCGTAAAAGCGGCTGGATATCGCGCAGCCCTCACAACTGACAGGGGCTTTGTGAATCGCGGCGATGACCTGTTCAGGCTGAAAAGGGCCCGGATAAGCCTTAATACCCATCCGCTTTCTTTCATCTGGAAACTCCATTCCGACCATGAGGCAAGAAAGGGACCGAAGGCT
The DNA here is from genome assembly GCA_046706685.1 of Thermodesulfovibrionales bacterium. Classification (GTDB taxonomy): domain Bacteria; phylum Nitrospirota; class Thermodesulfovibrionia; order Thermodesulfovibrionales; family UBA6898; genus JARRRD01. Next base: position 15,649 of record JBJKPE010000035.1, read on the forward strand.
TGAATACCCTTGTCCTTAGCTCCGGCGAGACCTGCGGGAATCGGGTCTCATTCTGTGGCCCTCGGCTCTGCACTCGTTAAGGAGAACGGCCGCGAGGTGGTTGTCGGATGGCTAATGGAGACGACCGTGCAGACGATTGACAACAGCATAGGGCTCTGTTACATTGGTTTTAAATGACGTCACGGCCGACCATAAAAGCGGACAGGGTAATCCGCGAGGAATTAATTGCCCTGCTGCGTGGCGGAAACGCGCATATGGGCTTTACCGACGCTGTTTCCGGATTTCCGCTGAAGGAGATCAACCACAGGCTGCCGAACGCAAGCTATACGGTCTGGCACCTCCTTGAGCATATGCGCATCGCGCAGGAGGACATCCTCGAATTCGTCAGAAACCCCCATCATGTCTCGCCGGCTTTCCCCGATGGGTACTGGCCCAAATCCGACGAAGTGGCCACGGCTGCGAAATGGAGAAAGACGATCGATGAATTCGCTGCCGGTCTCGCAGCGTTCGGTGACCTGGTGAACAATCCGGAGACTGATTTTTTCCGGCCTATTCCCCATGCAAAGGACTACACCGTCTTTCGGGAGGTCCTCCTTGCCGCGGATCACAACGCTTACCACGTCGCCGAGATCGTTGCGATCAGACGACTTCTCAATTTGAAGCCGATCAAGGAATACTGACGGCCGTACCGCAATACGGAACCCGCATCACCTCCGGCAGTCCGATTAACCTTTCAGTTCCATAAATCAGTTAACCATACAAACGGCAGTTAACCACGGAATGGTTCACAGACGAGAAAAATCATGATAAGGTGGAATTAATCATGCTGCCGCAAAAGGTGTAGCCGAGGCTCTTACATGAAGGCACAACAAAGGGAAAAACGCGGTATCTGCGGAATCTGTCCAGCCGGCTGCTGGGTTGTGGCGGAGTTCGACGAACGGGGCCGCATGAGCCGCCTGAGGCCGGACGAGGGTTCGCCCATGGGCATCCTCTGCCGACTGGGAGAGCACGCGCAGGAGATCGTCTATTCTGAGAACCGACTACTCGACCCCTTGAGAAGAAAAGGCCCTAAAGGGACCTACGAGTTCGAACCCGTCAGCTGGGATGAGGCGTACACAGAGATTGCCGACAGACTTAACGCCATAAAGCGCGAGCATGGCCCCGAGGCCGCAGCGATCTACACGGGAGTGGGCACGTTTGAGCAATCCCTTTGTGACATATTTCAACCCCGAGGCGTGGCGGTGTCCTCTGCCTCGAGCGTGCTCTTCCCCTTCGGATCTCCAAATACCATGGGTGTCGGCGCCCTCTGTTACGTCTCCTACGGCATGATCGCCCCTCACCTCACCACGGGAAAGATGCTCATCGACATGTATAACGACGTGGACAACTCAGACCTGATCGTCGTCTGGGGCACGAACCCGGCAACGGACCAGCCACCCATAGAGATGAGGCGAATCGCCGACGCCCACGCCCGCGGCGCGTCGATTGTGGTGATAGATCCCCGGAGGACACAGGCGGCGAGGTTTCCCCGTTCGGACTGGATACCCATCAGACCTGGAACCGACGGCGCACTGGCCCTTGGCATGTGCAATGTCCTTATAGAAGAGGAACTTTACGAGGAAAGGTTCGTCCGTGACTGGACACACGGCTTTGACGGCTTCGCCCGCTATGTCCAGCACTACAGACCGGAGGTGGTCGAACGCATCACGGACGTGCCTGCCGAAAAGGTGGTTTCGCTTGCACGGAGGCTCGCAGGAGCAAAAGGCGCATCCCAGCTCATGTACACCGGGCTTGAGTACAGCAGCAGCGGCGTACAGTCCATAAGGGCGTCCCTGGTGCTCTGGGCCCTTTCGGGACAGCTCGATGTTCCAGGCGGCAGATGCTTCAACATGCCCGGAAACTCCTTTCCCATAAACCGGAGCGGCCATGTCGCAAATCCGGACACCGGTCCGCGGTTAGGCCGGGACCGCTTTCCCATTTACATAAAATACCGCGACGAGGCCCACGCCATAGCGCTTCCGGAATCGGTTCTTGAGGGGAAGCCATATAAAATCCGCGCTCTCATAATACAGGGCTCTTCAATCATTACCTCCTGGCCCCAGACGGAGATATGGGAGAAGACGCTTTCAGCCCTCGATTTTCTTGTGACGATCGACAGACAGTTCACCGCGGACGCCGCATTCGCGGACATCGTGCTGCCGGCCTCGACATTCTTTGAAGGGAGGAGCTACATGGTCTACGGCCCACTCCTCAGGATTCGCGAACCCCTCATTGAACCTCTCGGCCGGTCGAGGCCGGACTATCGCATCATGACCGAGCTTGCTCAGCGACTGGGCTACGGCCACCTCTATCCGCAGGGGGACGAGGCCCTGCTGAGGCATGTACTCGACGGCTCGGGCTTTACCTACGAGCAGGTGATAAAGGCCGGAGGCACGGTTAGCGTCCCGACAAGAATGATGGAATACAGAAAGTGGGAAAAGGGCCTTCTCAGGGCGGATGGAAAGCCGGGATTCGACACCCCCACCGGGAAGTTCGAAATCCATTCAGGAGTGCTGGAGGAATACGGCTACGATCCCCTTCCTGTTTATACCGAGCCGCCCGAAAGCCCCCTCAGCAGACCGGACCTCTTTGAAAAATTTCCGCTCGTCTTCAATTCGGGCAGCCGTTCGCAAAACAGCTTCCACACCCAGCAGATAGGCACAAAGGTCTTAACCGAAGAAAGGCCCGAACCGGGCGTGCTCATGAATACGGAGGATGCGGAGGCGCGCGGCATAAAGAATGGCGACCGGGTGAGGATACGGACCCCGAGGGGAAGCGTGCTGATGAGGGCGAAGGTGACCGGGAACATAATGCGCGGCGCGGTGGACGCAAATCACGCGGGCGGCGGCCCTCTCGGCCCGCCGGAATGGCGGGAGGCAAATATAAACCGTCTCACGGACCTCGGCCAGTGCGATCCAATCTCGGGCTTCCCGGTCTACAAATGCCTTCTTTGCGAGATCGAGCCGGTGCGTGACGGGAGCGGCCCACTGAGCGTAAGCGAACAGGAAGAATCCTGGAGCGTCAAAAAAGAAAAGGGTGAGACGGCGCGCGAGGTTTACCTTGACAACAACGCCACAACCACGCTTGCCCCCGAGGTTGCGGCGTTCATATCCGAAATCACAACCAGCTACGGAAATCCGTCAAGCATCCATAAAACCGGTACCCAGGCAAAAGAAATTCTGGAGGGGGCCCGCCGCAAAGTGGCCTCGGCCCTCGGCGTTACAGCAAGAAGGATCATCTTCACCGGCGGCGGATCGGAGGCCAACAACCTGGCCATAAAGGGAGTGGTGTTCAGGAAGGGAGCGGAAAGAGCGCACGTGATTACCTCGGCTATAGAGCATCCCTCGGTGCTTGAGCCCCTCAGGTGGCTTGAACGCCTGGGGGTAAAGGTAACTTACCTGCCGGTCGATTCAACCGGCATGGTGGACCCCGACGATGCAAGGAAGGCGCTTACGCCCTACACAGTCCTCATAAGCGTGATGCTTGCAAACAACGAAACCGGCACGATCGAGCCGATAGCGGAGCTTGCCCGCGTGGCGCACGAGGCCGGTGTCCTTATGCACACGGACGCTGTGCAGGCGTTTGGTAAAATCCCCGTAAATGCGGCCGGCCTCGGCGTTGACCTGCTGAGCATCTCGGCGCACAAACTCCACGGCCCGAAGGGCGTTGGTTCGCTTTATGCGGCAAAAGGGGTGGAACTGGAAAGCCTCCTGCATGGCGGCGGGCAGGAGTTCGGCATGCGCTCGGGCACGGAAAATATCCCGGGCATTGCCGG
>JBJKPE010000036.1:0-2952 GCA_046706685.1 Thermodesulfovibrionales bacterium
CCTGACCCTTGAACGCCAGCACCTTCGTGATCGCCGCCGTCAACGTCGTCTTCCCGTGGTCTACGTGACCTATCGTTCCTACGTTGCAATGAGGCTTCGTCCTCTCAAATTTTGCCTTTGCCATAAATCCTCCTCACTTTCGCGACTTCATGGTAAAAATTTCTTCACATAGTAAACAGTAACATCGTTCAAGTCTGGAGCCCATGACCGGAATCGAACCGGTGACCTCATCCTTACCAAGGATGTGCTCTGCCGACTGAGCCACATGGGCATTCTAACCGTTAGAACCGTCTAAACTGTTCAACCCGTTTAAACCGTTCAAACTGCTTAAACAGTTAATAAATATCCTGGAGCGGGAAACGGGATTCGAACCCGCGACCCTCAGCTTGGAAGGCTGACGCTCTACCACTGAGCTACTCCCGCAAAAACAATTTTAATCTGCCAAGCAAATTTAGTGGTGGAGAGGGGAGGATTTGAACCTCCGTAGGCTACGCCAACGGGTTTACAGCCCGTCCCCTTTGGCCACTCGGGTACCTCTCCGAAACTAAAGCTATCATTTATCAGTGAACAGCAAATGGTTAAGAACCTCAAACAAGGCTTTTTCAACTATTCACCTTTCACTATTTACTATTCACTGTTCTTTTTTGGAGCCACCGAAGGGAATCGAACCCCCGACCCGCTGATTACAAATCAGCTGCTCTGCCAGCTGAGCTACGGTGGCAATTCTCAAGGCAGCAGAAAACGGGAACAGGCTTTTCCCCTGCATCCCTTTATCCGGCTTTTCCATTTTACCTATTCGCATTCGCAAAAAAGACAATAGTAACCCAGTAGTTCTTGCAACTAATTACTATAAAGGAAATATTATATTACGGTCAAGCGGAAAAAAACAACCCCATTACAGCAACAACATGAATAATCTTAACCTAGCTCTCTAATGCCGGCCCTCTGACGCATTATCTCAAAAATAATGACTCCGGTAGCCACAGACGCATTGAGCGAGTTAACATTCCCCTTCATCGGAATGCTCGCCAGGAGATCACAACCATCTCTAACGGTCCTCCTCAAACCTTTCCCTTCAGAGCCTACTACTACAAGCAAGGGCCCCCTGAGGTCCAGTTCCCACAGGGTGCTTCCGCCCTCGGCATCCGCTCCCACCACCGTAATGCCCCTCGTTTTAGCCTCCCTCATGGCATGCTTGATATTGGGCACCATCGCAACCGGCATATACTCCGACGCTCCCGCCGAAGCCTTCACCGCTTCCGGCCCCAAGGTAACGGACCTGTAAGCCTGCAGTATGACTCCGTGGACGCCCGCGGCATCCGCCACCCTGAGTATGGCTCCCAGATTACGCGGGTCCTCGAGACAGTCGAGTGCTAGAAAGAGCGGTGCCTCATGTATCCGCGACGGAGCATCAAACAGGTGTTCAATATCCGGGAATTCTCTCGGCGGAAGAACAGCCGCTATTCCCTGGTGGCCCTTTGGAAACCGGCCGTCAAAAAAGAACGGGTCCTCTCTCCTGACCGGTATCCCGCGAAGCGCGGCTTCTTCTTCGATCTCGGGGACCTTCTCTTTTCGCGAAGTCGATATAATGACGGATTTTATCTTCTTTCCCGACCGCATCGATTCACGGACAGGGTTCAGACCGTAAATCCACTCCTCATGAGATCTTGACCTTCCAGTCGGTCCCGTCTTTCTTGTCTTCAAGGATTATTCCCTTTTCTTCAAGTTCTTTTCTTATCCTGTCGGCCTCGGCCCAATCTTTTTTCTCCCGCGCCGCCTTGCGTTCGCTGATCCCGGCAAGAATATCGTCTTCGGTAAGCCCTATGCCCTTGACCGTCATCAGCGCCCTGTACCATTCCTCCGGCGTCCGGTGAAAGAGGTTGAGTGCGTTCCCGGTCTCCCTGAGCATTTCGCCCGCCCTCTTTATCAGTTCCACGGCCTTCCTCCCGGAAGGCCTCCCGTCCATGTACTTGTTCAGCGTGCGGATGAGCTCGAAGATGTTCCCTATCGCAAGGGCGGTATTAAAATCATCGTCCATCGCCTCCCTGAATCTGCCCGGGAATTTCTCGATCATCTCCTCGATGACCTTCTCGTCTTGGCCCGCCTTTTCCTTCGCGCTCTCCTGGGAAAGAAAGTCCCGTATCCGGAAAACCGTCATGTAGTACCGGTCGATCGAGGCCTCAGCCTCACGCAGCTGCTCATCCGAAAATTCGATGGGGCTCCTGTAGTGCGTCGACAGGAGGAAAAACCGGACCACCTCTGCATCGAATTTATTCAGTATCTCCTTTATGGTAAAGAAATTCCCGAGAGACTTCGACATCTTCTCCTTATCGACGGTGATAAATCCGTTATGGACCCAGTAATGCACAAACGGCTTCCCGGTGAAGGCCTCGGACTGTGCAATCTCGTTTTCATGATGGGGAAAAATAAGGTCGGCGCCCCCGCCGTGAATATCGAATGTCTCGCCGAGATGCTTCAGGGACATTGCAGAGCACTCGATATGCCAGCCCGGCCGTCCCGGGCCCCATGGGCTTTCCCACGCCGGCTCGCCTTCCTTTGACGCCTTCCAGAGGGCGAAGTCCATAGGATTTTTCTTCCTCTCGTCGACTCCAACCCTGGCACCGGCCATCATCTCGTCGAGGTCCCTCTTTGAAAGCTTGCCGTATCCGGGGAACCTCGCCACCTCAAAAAAGACATTCCCTTCGATTTCGTATGCAAAGCCCTTGTCCACAAGCCCCTTTACTATGTCGATCATCTCCTCTATATATTCCGTTGCCCTGGGCTCGACATCCGCCCTCCCGACCCCCAGGCTGTCCATGTCCCTGTAATACTCGTCGATATACTTCTGCGCCACGGCGTTCCAGGCAATGCCTTCCTGCCGGGCCCTGTTGATAATCTTGTCGTCGATGTCGGTAAAGTTCCTGATGTATACAATGTTATATCCCTTGAATT
>JBJKPE010000037.1:0-4100 GCA_046706685.1 Thermodesulfovibrionales bacterium
ATTTCTTGAACTTAATGTCTCTCATATCGGCGGGAGATTGCCCCGGCGACGGGGCCGGACGGCCTTGACCTGAATAGCGGCTATTCATTAATCTAATCCATTCACTTGGGAGACGGCCCTTGCCTTCGAAACGACTCAGGGTGTCTCCTTATTTTTTGGAGGAAAGAATGCGGTTTTCTAAAATGTTCATACCGACACTCCGGGAGGCCCCGGCGGATGCCGAAGCGATAAGCCACATATTGATGCTGCGGGCCGGTTACGTGCGCCAGCTTGCGGCAGGTCTTTACATGCTGCTTCCTTTAGGGGTGAAGGTCATGGCAAAGATCAACGCAGTGCTCAGAGAAGAAATGAACGCCATAGGAGCGCAGGAGATATCTCTTCCAGTGCTCCACCCGGCCGAGATCTGGCAGCAGACCGGTCGCTGGGACGCGATAGGAGACGAGATGTTCCGGCTGAAAGACCGCTCGGGCCGTGACATGTGCCTGGGCATGACCCACGAGGAGATAATGACATGGCTTGCATCCAGGGAAATCCGCTCATACCGCGACCTTCCCCAGGTGTGGTACCAGATACAGACAAAGCTCAGAGACGAGGCGCGGCCGAAGAGCGGGATTCTGAGGACGAGGGAATTCATCATGAAGGACAGCTACAGCTTCGACGTCTCTGAAGAGGCCCTTGACAGGAACTACCAGCTCCATACGGAGGCGTACCACAGGATATTCCGGAGGTGCGGCCTGAAATTCCTGATGGTTGAATCGGACCCCGGCATGATGGGTGGCGCGGTATCCCACGAGTTCATGGCCCCGAGCCCTGCGGGAGAGGACGAGGTGGCCGTATGCGGCAGCTGCGGATATTCAGCCAACGTCGAGCTGGCCGTTTCTGTGACACCCGGAAATGAGAAACAGGAATGGTCTCTTGAAGAAGTCCACACCCCTGAAAAGCGGACCGTACAGGAAGTTTCGAATTTCATGAAACTGCCGCCTTCATACTTTATCAAGAGCATCCTCGTAGTAAGCGAGAAAGGTCCGGTGCTGGCGGTTGTAAGAGGCGACCAGGAACTGCACGAAAAGAAACTTGCGAAGATAATCGGAAGCCACAGGCCTGCACAACGGCCTGAAGTGAAGGAGATATTGGGCGTCGAAGCGGGGTTCATAGGCCCCATGGGTCACCGGGTCCGGATCATCGCCGACAATACCCTCCGGGACGGGACCTTTGTGAGCGGGGCCAACAAACCGCATTACCACATGAAGGGGGTAAAAGCGGAGAGGGATTTTTCCGCTGAATGGCATGACATACATACTGCCCGGGACGGCGACCTCTGCCAGAAGTGCGGGGGCAAATTGAGCGTCGAACGCGTTATCGAGATCGGCAATATCTTTAAACTTGGAACAAAATACTCCGGTCCGCTTAACGCGGTCTTCCTGGATGAAAACGGGCAGGAGAAGCCGGTCATCATGGGCAGCTACGGCATAGGGCCCGCCCGCATCGCCGCCGCCGCCGTGGAGCAGAGCAACGACAAGGACGGCATTGTCTGGCCCAGGTCCATAGCACCGTTCGACGTCGAGATATTACCGCTGAACATGAATGACCCCGGAACGGTCGAAGCCGCATCGCAGCTTTACAATTCCCTGGAGGAGAGCGGGTTTGAAGTCCTGATGGACGATCGTGAAGAAAGGGCCGGCGTCAAATTCAAGGACGCCGATCTCATAGGGATACCCACTCAGGTCATCTTCGGCGAGAGAAACCTGAAAGAGGGACTCGTCGAGATAAAAGACCGGAAGTCAAAGGAATCGGTGAAGGTAAAGGTCGGAGAAGTGCTGGCTCACGTTAAAGAACTGATGGAGGCTATTTAGCCCGTATTATTCACAAACTGTGGTCAGAATAAGGCGACGCACAGCACTTTCGCTCATTCTCGTTACGCTCCGAGGCTTTTGCCTCTTTATCTTAGAAATACGTACTGTAGAATATCGGCAAAAGAAACCGCTCAAATACTATACGCCACCTTATTCTGGACAGATATGTCTCAAATTTATAAATAATATGGGTAGGGGTAATAATTCATTCTTAATGGGCGTAAGAAAAACATATCCTCACCGCAGAGGCGTGAAACTATTTCAGCCCGATCTCCGCGCCTCTGCGTCTGGCGAACAATACTTCAAAGGTGCCTTTTATGTCTCCGCCGGCCCTTCCGCCCGGGCCTGTCCTTCAGTCTCCTCGTGTTCCGGCTTCGTCTCCGGGTGGGGTTTACGCCGGGACTTCCGTCTCTGACGCCATGCCTGCTTACGTCTCGTTTTCCGCGACGGTTCCGGGGACGTTTCCTGCGCCGGTCCCGGCTTTAATTCCATGTCCGATTCCTGTCCCGGCTCCGCTTTCGGTTCATGGAGCGGTGCAGCTTCATGGCCGGGCGCGGGTTCCTGGGGCTGCATCTGTTCAGTCGCCTGCTGCGGAGCTTCTTCAGGTTTTTCTTCCTGCCCGGTCTTGTGCCGGGGCTTCCGCCTGAACTCGCTCTTTCTCTTGTGCCTGCCCTGCTCCTTCACTTCCCCTCTTGCGTCGGGTCTCTGTTCCTGTTTCTCCTGAGCGGGCTCCGCCTTCTGCTCCACGGATTCGACAGTTATATCATAGCGGCCCACCAGCTTGGCATCCGCAAGAATCCTGACCTTCAGTCCCGATTCTTTCTCGATAGCGGCTATCTCGTCCCTTCTGGCGTTGATAAGATAATTGGCGCTCTCGACCGGGAGGTGGCAGGTTATGCTCTTCAGACCGCCTTTGGAGACCCGGGAATGGATCTCCCTGGAGGCCGAGAGAGCAAGCATTTCCGGGGTCTTCACGATCCCCGTGCCGTCGCAGACCTCACATTTCCTGTTTACGGACTCCATGAAGGCCGTTCTCATTCTCTCCCGCGTCATCTCAATGATCCCGAACTTCGATATACCCGTTATCTCAGTATGGGCCTTATCGGAGCTTAACGCGGTCCTCAGCCTGTTTTCCACCTCCCTCCGGTTCTTTGACGAGGCCATATCGATAAAATCATTTACTATCAGTCCGCCGATGTCCCTGAGCCTCAGCTGCCTCGCTATTTCATCGGCCGCCTCGATATTTGTCCTGAGCGCGGTGGCTTCCACATTTTCCTCTTTTCTGCTCCTGCCCGAATTAACATCTATCGCGGTAAGCGCCTCCGTCTTGTCGATCACTATATAGCCCCTGGAAGGCAGATGGACGTATCTGTCATGAAGCTTTGCTATCTGTTCTTCTATGTTATGCTTGACAAAAACAGGCTTTTTTTCCTTGTAATATTTTATGTTGATCTTCCGCCAGGGCAGGGTCTTCCTCAGAAAGGCCTTTGTCGCCTTGAAGGCCGTTTCATCGTCGATAAGCACTTCGATCACATCCGAGGTGAGATAATCTCTGACCGTTCTCACCGAGATGTCCTGTTCCCTGTATATAAGCGCAGGGGCCGAAACCTTTTTTGACTCGGCCTGTATCTTGCTCCACAACTTTGTAAGATATTTCAGATCATTCGACAGTTCTTCGCCGGTCCTGTCGCAGCAGGCGGTCCGTAGAATAAAACCCATATTCTTGGGAAGCTTCAGCTCACCGAACGTCTCTTTCAGCCGCTCCCTGTCCTCCCTGCTTTCGATCTTCCTCGAAATACCAACTCGTTCCTGCCCCGGCATCATCACTATATAACGCCCAGGCAGCGAAATGTACGTCGTCAGGCTCGCACCCTTCGTGTCCCTCTCGTCTTTCTCGACCTGGACAATAAGCTCCTGTCCCTTCGAAAGGACGTCCTGTATTCTGGTTCTTTTCCCCTCTGTCTTACTTTGAACATATTCCGGACTCACCTCTCTCATCTGCAAAAAGCCGTGCTTCTTGAGGCCGAAATCCACAAACGCAGCCTGCAGGCCGGGCTCTATCCTCGCCACAACAGCCTTGTAAATATTCCCTCTCAGGTGCTCCCTGCCGGCAGCCTCCACATAGAAGTCGACCAGCACATCGCCCTCGACTATCGCCACCCTCTTTTCTTCAGAATAAATCGCGTTAATCAGTATTTTCTTTTTCATTCAAACTTTCTTCACCCTCGTTTTCTTCTCCAAAAATCC
>JBJKPE010000038.1:0-7998 GCA_046706685.1 Thermodesulfovibrionales bacterium
ATAATAGACAGCAGGTTCCTGCAGACATGCGATATCCCCGTAGAGGAATTTAAGATTGAGCCTTTTACTATGGTTATTTTCGGTGGCGCCGGAGACCTCGCGAGGAGAAAACTCCTGCCGTCTGTCATGCATCTGTTCACCGACAAGGAGCTTGCGAAGGGATTTTCGATAGTGTCACTGGGCAGGTCTGCGCTGGACGACGGGTCGTACAGGAAACTGGTGAAAGATTCCATCTCCGCGGTTGATCAAAAACCACCCGACGAAAAAGAGTGGGCGGAATTCAGCTCCCATCTTTATTATCTCCAGGCACCTTTTGAAAGTGAAAAGGCTTACGAGAATCTGAAAGAAAAAATAGGCGATGTAACAATAGCGGCAGGAAAGGGCAGAGGAAACGTCATATATTATATGTCGGTTCCCCCGCAAGTCGTACCTCTTGTTGTGAGCAAATTGAAAGCCCATAACCTCTGCCGGAATTCCTTCAATACCAGGATCGTCGTCGAAAAACCATTCGGCCACGACAGGAAGTCGGCGGCAGAATTGAACAGAGTCCTGATCGATGCCTTTACCGAGGACCAGATCTATCGCATAGACCATTACCTCAGTAAAGAGCCGGTTCAGAATATACTTTTTTTCCGTTTTTCGAACTTCATTTTCGAACAGATATGGAACTCCAACTATGTGGACAACGTCCAGATCACCGTTGCCGAGGACATCGGGATCGAAAGTCGGGGTACATTTTATGAAGAGACGGGTGTCGTGAGAGATATAGTGCAGAACCACATGCTGCAGATCCTGGGGCTCATCGCCATGGAGCCGCCAGTCGGATTCAAGGCCGATTTTGTGCGGGATGAGAAGACCAAGATATTCCGGTCTATCTACCCTTTTGACAATGATTACACAGACAGGTTTACCGTCCGGGGACAGTACGGCCCCGGCAGGATAAAAGGAGGAAAGGTCGCCGGATACCGGCAGGAAAAAAACGTCTCTCCTTCCTCAAACCAGGTGACCTTTTTTGCCGCAAAGTTCCAGGTAGACAATCTCCGCTGGGCCGGGGTTCCCTTTTACGTCCGCACCGGCAAGCGTCTCAACAGACGCGTGACAGAAATATGTATCCAGTTCAAACAGGTCCCTCTCCGGATCATGGGACGGTCATGTGATGTGATCGACCCGAATACACTCGTTCTGACGGTTCAGCCCGACGAAAGAATTTCCCTGCATTTCGATGTGAAGTATCCGTACTCGGCAAACCAGATATATCCCACCAATATGGTCTTCAGTTACGGAGATACCTTCAAGACGGCCTTTCATGCGCCTTACGAGCGGCTGCTTTTGGACTGCATGAGGGGAGACCTGAGCCTTTTCGTCAGGCAGGATTCAGTTGAGGCGATGTGGGAGATAGTCGACCCGATATTAAGACGCTGGGAGGAAACGACGCCCCTGAACTTTCCGAACTATGCCGCCGGCACCTGGGGACCGAAAGAAGCCGGCCTCCTGTTGAAAAAGGAGAAGCGGAACTGGATAACCTCATGAATCCCCGCAGAAACCCTATAGACGTCCATGTATTTTCCGGCGGCGATGAAATGGCCGATTTCATGCTGCGGACGTGGTGCGAAACAGCCGGCGATTCGATAAAGGCCCGCGGTTTTTTTTGTGCCGCTCTTTCCGGCGGAAAAACGCCGGTTGATTTCTATCGGCGTCTGGCGGGCCTGAAAGAGGCCTCCTTCTGGGACAAGACACATATCTTCCTGGCCGACGAGCGGTGCGTGCCGCCGGACCATGCCGACAGCAATTACCGTCTTCTCCGGAGCACATTCCTCGACAAGGTACCCCTTCCACCGCAAAACGCTCATCCCGTTCCGGTTAATCCGTCGAGTCCCGAACTTTCCGCCGTCCGATATGAGACGGAGCTCAAAACTTTTTTCCGGCTTTCCAGCGGTATGCTGCCGAGATTCGATATGATCCTCCTCGGGGTCGGTGAAGATGGCCATACAGCCTCTCTCTTTCCGGGCAGTGCGGCAGTGAACGAAATGGAGCATCTCGCAGCCCACGTACTGCTCGGCGAGAGTAAACACAATCGCATTACCCTGACCTTGCCCGTGATAAACAACGCGGAAAATGTGGCAGTGCTTTTGAGCGGGGAGAATAAATCAGAAACAGCCAAGCGCGTCATCGAGGCAAGGGATGCCTCCCTGCCGGCCTCACTGGTCGAACCCCGCGACGGGAGACTGATGTTCCTGCTGGATCGCATGGCGGCTTTGCAATTATTGAACCTTTGGAAATAGTTCTGTTCCCCTGTAATTTCTCGTGCCCGGATCACACAATTTTGATTTCCCCTACCCACTTTATTCATAAACCTCGAACGTCGGGCATCGGAACAGGGTGGCATTGATGTTCCGAGCTATTTCTTTTGCAGATAATCTGCCTGCGATTTCGGTGATCAGAATAAATCGTGCCGCCATATATGGGCTTTTTATGGTTGTCCTCTCTCTCCTTTACGCAACGTTAGGATTCATAATCTATATAAGTTTTATATAGTCGCTATATAAAACTTATATAGATACAGTCACTTCTGACACTGTACTGCCCGGAAAGTCCTTATAAAAGCACTTCCCGCCTTCCGGCACTCGTTGGCATCACCCTTGCAGAATACTTTACAGTAGTAATTTGTAGAGGACAATAAAGAAAGAGTTTATTCTTGGGCTGGGGCAACAGCGGCAGCAGCGGGGGGCGACGAAAGATTTCAGGTAATACTCTGAATTCTTTCGCTGGACGAGATCCGGTCAGGACATGCAGAGAGGGGATCTATGCACCTGACCGGATCTTATTTTTTGACTGCGACCCCCCTATCCCGACTCTCCACCTGAATACCCGCCATGATTTCGACCCCAAATAAGCCGCATACGGCAGCCGTTCTGCCTCAAAGTTCCTGAGAGTCGGTGCCCATACATGTTGATCCGCGGTTAAAATGTTTTTTAATAATCATATTGCCTCGCCTGCGCATACGAATGTTGCAACCGACTTGACAATCACCCCGGTTCCTGATATGAATTTAATTATGCATGCATTTGCAGTACGTAAAAGCTGCATGTCAAGCAGATCCGGGGAACCCGCCAAAGCAATAAAACAGACCGGGTGCGGTACAATCGCATTCCGGGAAAAAGAAGGAGCAGACAATGGAGCTCAACACTCTCTGGCAAAAGGTCTCACCTGACATCCTTAATTTCCTGCTGCAAAGAGAGTTCGTCCGCAAGATGGTCTTAAAGAAGGCCGAAGAGAAACTGTATCACGCCTTCGTGGTACAAAACGAGGAGAACCGTCCTCCTCTGGTGCAGGAAGCCCGCTGCCTGATGCTGAAGAACCTGTTGCAGACAGTCAACAAGGCCCTCTCCGACGGACGTATTGCACCCAACGTATTCAAGGCGATCACCGGCAATTTTATAGGCAGGCTGCTCCTGGGAGAAGAGGACCGCGCCGGACATTTTCTCGACAACCACGGCATTTACCCTCCTGCCTTCCTGACCATAAGCCCCACCAAGAGATGCAACCTCTTCTGTACGGGCTGCTATGCGTCCAGTTCATCGGGCTCCGCGGAGACGCTGGGCTACGACACCTTCAACAGGATCATCAAGGAAAAGAGAGACCTCTGGGGATCCCACTTCACTGTCATCTCCGGAGGAGAGCCACTGCTGTATCGGGACCAGGGCAAAGGCCTCCTGGACATCATTGAAGACAACCAGGATGGCTATTTCATGATGTACACCAATAGCACGCTGATTACAAAAGACGTGGCCCGAAGGATGGCAGACCTGGGCAACATCACGCCGGCCATCTCGGTTGAGGGTTTTGAAAAAGAGACCGACGCGCGCCGGGGCAAAGGGGTGTTCAAAAAGATCATGAGGGCAATGGACAACCTCACCGAAGCCGGGGTCCCGTTCGGCGTCAGCGTCACGGCAACCAGGCATAATACCGATATTATTATGTCCGACGAGTTCACCGACTTCTATTTCAGCAAAAAAGGAGCGATATACGGATGGGTCTTCCAGTACATGCCGATAGGGAGGAGTATCACTGTGGATCTCATGATCACCCCCGAACAGCGACTCGCGCTCTTCCAGAACGAACAAAGGATGATCAAGGAGTCGAATATCTTCCTGGTGGACTTCTGGAACGGCGGTCCATATGCCCTGGGGTGCATATCGGCTGGAAGACCGGGGGGATATTTCTATATAGACTGGAACGGTAACATGGCCCCCTGTGCTTTTTTCCCCTACTACCTGTCGAACATAAATGACATATACCGCGAAGGCAAAACCCTCAACGACGTACTTTTTTCGCCTTACTTCGAATCGATCCGGACGTGGCAGAACGACTACGGCTATCGGCAGCCTCCTGAAAAAGTAAACAACCTCATCGTGCCTTGTCTTATCAGGGACCATTTCGACAGCGCCCACAGCATAATCAAGACCTTTGACGCCAAACCTCTTGACGAAAACGCGGCTCAGGCCCTGCAGGACGAAAATTACCACAGGAGGATGGCGCAGTACGGCAGGGATGTACACTCGCTGACCCGGGATGTGTGGGAAGATGAGTTCATGGGAAACAGAAAAGAAAATATCGCGTAAAGGGCCAAGCCATGGAAATAAGGAATATCTCTTTCATTGAAGTAAAGTCTCCCTGTACAAATATTTTCAGCAAGTTCCCCATGCCGCGCCTGGGAGCCGTCCTGCTTTCGACGATGCTGAAAGAAAACGGTTACAATGCAAGGGTCTTTATTGAAGATCTGGCCGATCCCGACTGGACTTTCATCATGAACTCAGACCTCGTCTGTATCTCGACTATAACCTCCACTGCTCTCAGGGCTTACGAAATAGGCGATATCGTGAAGGCAAAGGGTATCCCTGTAATGATGGGCGGCGCCCATCCCTCATTCCTTCCGGATGAGACGCTTGCACATTGCGATTACGTCGTGAGGGGCGAAGGGGATGTAACGCTGCCCGAATTGTTAGGTTATATCGAAAAAGGCACCCCGGAGTTATCTTCTATAAACGGACTTTCATACAAAGACAAATCGGGCAGGGTCCGCCACACGCCTCAGAGGCCGCTTATCGAGGACCTCGACAGTCTGCCGGAACCCGATTTTTCGCTGGTCCATAAGTGGAAGCCTTCAAATACCTATCCCATCGCGACTTCGAGGGGATGTCCCTTCAACTGCAATTTCTGCTCCGTGGTAAATATGTTTGGCAGAAAGTGCAGGTTCCGGTCGGTCGGGGCCACGGTCGGCCATATTAAACGCGCGGCATCTATTTCGAAGGCCACAAAATTTTTTGTCGATGACAACTTCGCCGCCGACAAGGCCCGGACAAAGGAGATACTGCGGGGCATGATCGGCGAGGGTATAAAGACGAAGTGGTCGGCCCAGGTCAGAACGGACGTGGCACGGGACGACGAACTGCTGAAGCTCATGGCCGATTCAGGCTGTGTCAACACCTTCATAGGATTTGAATCGATCAATTCGGCCACCCTGAAGGCCTACAATAAGAAACAGGACCTGGACGACATAGTAAGGTGCATCAGAAAGGTCAGGGATCACGGAATAAGGATCCACGGGATGTTCGTCCTCGGGGCCGACACTGACGATGTGGACACGATAAGGAAGACGGCCGATTTCGCAGCGAAACACGGGATCAATACTGTACAGTTTATGGTGCTTACCCCCCTGCCCGGAACTGCCTTTTATAACGATATGAAAACCGCCGGGAGACTCCTGCACAACGACTGGAGCAAGTATGACATGCTCCATATCGTCTTCAGGCCCGAAAATATTTCTCCTGAAACGCTGTACGTGGAACACATGAAGGCCGTCGGAAGGTTTTATTCCTGGAAATACATATTCAAAAACCTTTCACGGTTCGATTTCTTCCACGCGGCCGTGGGCCTGTATGGCAAGAAGGCTGCTAAAGACCTGCTTGCGGAGGCCTCCTCGGAAAGTGCCGGGTAAGCGGTCAACCGGATAAGCATTATTCCTCTATTTGGAAAGATTGGCCCGCACGAGTATAAAGATGGCAGTGGGCCTCTTCGCCCGCTGGCCCACTGCCGCAAAGACCGGTCATTTGAATGTCTTAATAATATAATCGGCTATCTTCTTTGCGTCCTTATCGGAAACCATTTCTTTGGTAAACTGCGTCATGCCGGGCCCGGGGTTCCTCATCTTGCCCATAATGTCTGCTGCGGACTTGACGCCGTGCTTATCCCTGTCCTTCTTGTGCAGCGTAAAGTCCGGGTTGATGATGTTGCTGCCGCCGGGGTGACAGGGCGAACAGTTGTTCTCAAACAGCTCTTTGCCCGTCTTTCCTTTTGCCCCGGCTGCCTGCAGGAAACAGAACACAAGAGACACCGACAATACAAGCATAATAATCTTCTTCATGGCTTATCCTCCTCTCAGTCTATAGTTTATACCCGATATCTTCGAGTACGGCTAAATTCCGGAATAAAACATTTTTTTAAACTTCTGCTCAGAACTGAAAAAGTCTGTCGGCGGCGAGGATGATCATCACAAGAGCCATCCCGGCATTCATTCCCCTGAAAGCGAATGAGCAATCAGCCATGTTCACTCTCTTCCGGAGCAGTCTGATACCGTTCCCCATTAGCCAGAGTGACACCGCGACAAGGGAGATATTCACCGGAAGACTTTTCGTTACACCGCAGGCGCTTATGAACATGCAGCTCACCGAGGCCGCGCTGATCCAGACAAAACTTATTCTTACTATCTGACCTCTGTCAAATAAAGACGTCAGCGACGGCAGTCCGGCCCTTTCATACTCCTGGCCATGATCAAGGACAAACAGCCAGAAATGGGGGACCTGCCACATAAAGAAGAAAAAACAGAGAAACAACAGCCTGGGATCGAAAAGACCTCCCCCGGCAGCGACCCAGCCGATGGCGGGAGGTACGGCGCCGACCACCCCTCCCGGAAAAACGGCGAATGCCGTTTCTCTCTTCAACCGTGTGTAGACGCCGTTGTACCAGACAACGGTGAACGCGCCCATTGCGAGTGCATAAATATTCCCTTCGGCCGCCAGCAGTATACAGCCCGAACAAAGCAGCGCGACAGAGAAGAAGAGGGCCATGCGGGGTTTCAACCTCCCCGAGGGCAGGGGCCTCGACAGGGTACGCCGCATGAATGCATCGGTCGTCCTTTCGCTGTACTGGTTGAGAGCGCTCGCACCGCATGCCAGAACAAAAACCGCCGTTACCACGCCGGCGAACCTCCAGCCGGCACCCCGGATAAGGAGATAGCCCGCCCCCGCGGATAGGGCTGCAAACAGCGAGACCATCATTCTGCAGAGCCCGGCATAGGGACCGATATTTTCACGCAATATTTTCATTTCACTGTCTTTATGTAGGCTATTATGTCCTCAATTTCCTCCTCCGTTACCGGAAGAGTCGGCATCACCGGAGGAAATCCTTTTACGATATCCGCCTGCGGATGCTCTATGGACCGCTCGATATATGAATCGTCCGCCGTGATTGTTCTTTCCTTTCCGCCCGTCACAACAGTCACCTTGCTCCCGTACAGGCCTTTAAATGTGGGCCCCACTTTCTTCGATCCGTCCGTGGTATGACATCCAAGGCACCCCTTGGACTGAAGGAGTTCCTTCCCCCTGGCAGCCGGTGTTTTAGCCGCCTTCTCTTTGGCCTCGTACCACTCCTCAAAATCGCTGTCTTTCATGGCGATTAACTTGGAACGCATATGAGAATGGCCTACCCCGCAGTATTCAGTGCAGAAAATGTCATAAGTTCCCGGTTCGTCGGCCGTGAACCAGAGGTGAGTGGTCATTCCGGGGACACAATCTTCCTTTATTCTGAAAGCGGGGATGAAGAAACTGTGTATAACGTCTTCAGATGTCATCTCCAGTTTGACCGGTTTTCCCACCGGCACCCTGAGTACGTCGCTCCCCTTCCCGTTCTGGTACTTAAACGACCATTGCCACTGCCGGC
>JBJKPE010000039.1:0-43815 GCA_046706685.1 Thermodesulfovibrionales bacterium
AGATACAGGCCTATTGAGGTCATTGTCGTTAATGACGGCGGGTGCGATCTGGATGTCGGGGCAATGAAGGCGCATCTCGGCGATGTATCTCTCACTTATGAAAGACTGAACGAGAACCGGGGCCGCGCTCAAGCTGGAAATATCGGGATCCGGAACGCCATGGGCGAGTATATCGGGTTTCTTGACGATGATGACGAGTTCTATCCGGAACACGCGGAAACATTAGTTGGCTTTCTTTCTAAGAACGATTACAAGGTTGCATATACGGACTCTGAAATGATTTTCGGGTCTTATGTTTTTGAGACTATGGAATTCAAAGAGACCGACAGGCGCATCTTTTCTTCCAAGGACTTCTCCCTGGAAGACCTTCTCATCGACAACTATATTCCCCTTATAACCATTATCTTTCATAGGGATGTGTTCGTTGCCGAAAAAGGGTTCGACGAGAGCTTTGAAGCGTATGAGGATTGGGATTTGTTGATAAGGGGCGGCCATCATTATCCTTTCCATCACATCAGTACTGTAACTGCAAAGTATATACAGTGGAGCAGGGAACTGCAGATCGCGCAGAGCAGCGAATACGCGGAGTTGCTTGACAGCTCATATGATAAGGTTATTTTGAAGCATGCTGACAAATACACCCCCAAAGTTATACGTTATTACAGGAATTCTTTTGCCGGGCTTTATTCGATGATAGGGGATAAGGAATCAAAGCTTTCCGAGCGGGATGGGAAGATCGAGGATCTTGAGGCGCGGCTAAGCGCGAAGGACGCCCATATCGGGACTCTCATGCAGCGCATAAAAGCCCTTGATGAAGCTCTATCGGAGAAAGACAAATATATCCATTTTGTGCAGTCCGGCCGCAGCTGGAAACTGCTGTCCAAATACCATTCGCTGAAAGACCGCATCTTGGATGTGCTTAGGTAGGAGCGAGTGCCCGACTTCGTGAATGGAGATAATGGAGCAGGGGGCGCGTTGAAGCCGAGGGTCAGCGTTATAATCCCCCTTTATAACCACGAGAAATTTGTAGAAAATGCAATTCAGTCAGTTCTGACACAGTCTTATGCAGATTTAGAGCTTATCATTATTAATGATGGTTCAACGGACAAGTCAGAAGAAGTAGTTAAAGGCATTGACGACAGAAGAATAAGATATTTTTCTCAAACAAACCTGGGCGCCCCCAATACAATAAACAGGGGCGTGCAGTTGGCCCGGGGAGAGTTTGTCAGCATACTTAACTCCGATGATGTCTATGATATTAACCGGATTGAAGAGTGCGTAAGGATATTCAGCGAGGATCCTTCATTGGGCGCAGTGTTCAGCTATATCGAATGCATCAACGAGAAAGGTGAATATATAAAGTCAATACGTGGACGTGAGCATGTCTGGTCGACCCACACCGAAGAGACATCTTTTAAGGCGGACAACAATATGGTCCTTGATCTTCTCGCAGGCAACTTTCTTATCACTACCTCTAATCTCTTCTGCCGAAAAAATGTTTTTGATAAGATCGGTTATTTTTCCAACCTCAGATATGCGCATGACTATGAATTCTTCCTGAGGCTTTGCTACAGTTACAAGGCTCACATTATCGGGCGGCCACTTCTGAAATACAGGATCCATGATGCAAACACGCTGAGGGAGGATGATCCCGAGGTTAACTTTGAAGTCGGACTTACTCTGGCAAGTTTTTTCCTGACGTATGGAATCGGGGATATAATTCCCTGCCGCGCAGACAAAAAGAATATCTATGAAGTTATGATGAAATTCTACAACTCGGTAAATACGTATAAAGCAGACAGGCTGATCATGGTTTTGCTCGTGTTCGGGATGGCATACGATAAAGAAATGGAGAGTTTTCTTAAGATACTCACTGAGGTTCCGGCAAATCCTTTAAGGGATGTATGCGTTAGAAATATCGAAAACCTTCTGAGTGAACCCCGGACTCTGAGAAAGGATAAAGAAAACCTGCAAAAGGCAGCCCAGATCCTCAAAGCCGACAACGAACTGTTACAAAAAGAGTCTCAAACCTTGAGAAATGATAACGAAATTCTCCAAAAATACTCACGGACTCTTACGGAGGGAGCTCAGATTCTGAGAGCTGACAACGAGATATTACAAAAAGATTCTCGAACCTTGAGAAACGATAACGAAATCCTTCTGAAGGACTCACGGACTGTAATGGAAGACAACGAGATATTACAAAAGGAAGCTCAGATCCTGAGAGCTGACAACGAGATATTACAAAAGGAAGCGGAAGACGTCAGGCAGATCATCCATGATCAACAGGCGAAGATCAGGAAACTGGACGCAATAACTGGAAGCAAGTTTTATAAGTTGTGGCGTCTGGTATACAGAAAATTCGATATGCCGGATTTATTGTGAATAGCTTACCGCGGCTCAGGTATCTGACAAGAAATGCCACAAATTGAGGACAAAATGTACCCTTCTGTTTCAATAATTTTACGCGTAAAGAATGAAGGAAGATATCTGGGGAAGGTGATAAATGCCATTCTCGAACAGGATTATCCTTCGATGCCTGAGATAATAGTCGTCGATTCGGGCTCTACAGACGACACCCTTAGAGTTGCCGGTAAATACGGGTGCAGAATAGTCAAAATAAACCCTGAAGATTTTACTTTTGGCAGAGCGCTTAACATAGGGTATAAGGCGGCAAAGGGTGATATCTTTGTTAATCTGAGCGGGCATTCGATTCCCACGGACAGCAAGTTCTTGAGAAATCTTGTCGGGATATATGAAGACCCGATCGTTATGGCTTCTTTCGGACGAAATGTGCCCCTTCCGGAAGCGTGTCCTTCAGAAGCAAGGGATCTGGAGACATGGTTTCCGGATGAATGGCTCGACGTCCCCGACAGATTTTCTAACGGAAATTCTTCATTAAGAAGAGCGGCATGGGAGCGTATACCTTTTGACGAGAATGTTTCAGGGTCGGAGGATATTATCTGGGCAAAACAGTTGTTGAGCCTCGGCTTTCGCGTTGTATATGTTCCGACTGCTGCTGTCTATCATTCGCATTCCGCCTCTTTAAGGTATGTTTTCGAGAGGAGACTCAGGGAAACAAAAGCAATTGTGGCTGAAGGGCAGGACTTCAGTATGCCCTTATCGAGTCTTCCAGGGTGGGTGTCAAATCTGACAAAGGCCGATTTCAGCTATGCAAGGCAGAAAGGTTATAGCTTTCCGTGGCTTATCCACATACCGCTCTACAGGACATCTCAGGGGCTCGGTATATGTCTGGGATCAAGGAAAAAAGGATATCTGAAAAATATGTTTTATCGGAAAAAGATGACCCTGAAGGGCAAGTTGTCGTCATTTAAGGGGAAGATATCAGCCTATCGTCAGAAAAGTATCAGGGTCATCAAGGATGAGGGCTTCAACAGCTTTTTTTTTAAGGCCCGAAGGAAGATAGTTACAAGGTTGAATTTATTGAGAGTGCCTGTGGAGAATCTCGGCTATGTACCGCCGACTCTGCCGAAATTTCCGACGCCCCGAAAATTCAAGGTAATGTTTATTGTAGACCCCGTAGGACACCTGACCAATCACTACAGGGCGGACAACATGAAAGAATATTTGAGTCTTTCAAATATAGAAAGTGAAGTAATGCCTGAAACTGAACTGAACTATCAGAAGATACCAGGCTTTGATGTGGTCGTTCTTTGCCGGGTATTTATGAACTATCACATCGAGAAACTTGTTGAAATGTGCGGATCTCTGAGGATTCCCGTCGTCTTTGATGTCGATGATTTTGTAATCGATACATCGGTTATCGACCATATTCCATCTCTTCAAAACATATCAGACCAGGAAAAGAGTCTTCATGTTGAGGGGATACGAAAGCACAGGGCATCCCTCGATGCGGCCGACTTTTTAATCGTTCCCACCGATTATCTGGCGCAAGCGGGCAGAGACCTCGAAAAGAGGTCCTTTGTTATAAGAAACGGACTCAGTTCTTCCCAGATGCAGTTGTGCAAAAAAATAATGGAAACCGGAGTCCCGGACGGCAAAGACCTTATCGTGCGCATCGGATATTTCAGCGGAACAAAAAGCCACCAGCGCGATTTTTCGATTGTGGTCCCGGCCTTGCAGCGCATAATGAAGGAGTTCGATTATGTGCATCTCTATATAGGCGGGCATCTGGATATTGACAGCAGGTTGGAAGCATGGAATGACAGGATAAAAAAGCTGCCGTTCGTTGATATTGCAACGCTCCCCCATAATATAGCCAGGGTCGATATAAATATAGCACCCCTCGAATTGGATAATCCATTCTGCCAATCGAAAAGCGAGTTGAAATACTTCGACGCCGCCCTCTTGAAAATCCCTACTGTAGCTTCCCCGACCGATGCTTTCAAGTGGGCAATTCAAAGCGGCGTCAACGGTTTCCTGGCATCTTCTGAGGATGAATGGTACAGCTTTCTGAAGAAACTTGTTGAAGATCAGGGGTTAAGAAGCATTATAGGCCAAAGAGCTTATGAACATGCGGATAGAAATTATACTCCTGAGGCTATGGCTCCATTAGTCAGGAAAACATATGAAGCGATAATTTCAGAATACCGGGACAGAATTGGAATATCCAAAAGCGCCCTGTCAATAAGCTTTGTGATACCTCCTCCAATTGAAGGCTCCGGCGGCCATAACAAGATTTTTACCGCTGCCAAATATCTCTATGAATTCGGCCATCATGTCAGAATGTATTTTCTTAATGACGGGACCTTCGCAGGTCAGCAACAGTTAAGTGAATTTCTGGTTTCTCATTTCTTTGACTCTGGATGTGAAATCATCCACGGGACGGACAATATCTCTCCATGCGATATATTATGCGCCACGTCATGGATAACCGCATATACGGTGCGCGACAATAGAGATAAGGCGGCAAGGCTTTTCTATTTTGTGCAGGATATAGAATTCCTCTTCTTTCCCATGAGTGATAATTACCTGAAGGCCGAGAACACATACAGATTCGGCATGCATCATGTAACATATGGTCCGTGGTGCGCAAAGGTGATCAGGGAAAAATATAGGGGAGAGGCGGAGCATATCCCACTTTCTCTGGACAAGAAGATATACCATCCACGACCGGTGGAAAGAGAGAGCACAAAAAGGGTCATATTTTTTTCACGGCCCGAGATGCCGAGGCGGTGCTTCTGGCTGGGGTTGGAAGCTCTTTATATTTTCAACAGGCGAAATCCGGATGTTAAAATAATACTTTTCGGATCAAGTCAGATTGACAGTTCGAACGTACCTTTTCCCCATGAAAATTTAGGGATGCTGAGCAAAGACGAGCTTGTCAATCTTTATTCAAGCTCCGATGTCGGGGTAGCTTTCAGCACCACTAATCCGTCGCTTGTTCCCTTTGAGATGATGGCATGCCGGTGCCCGGTGGTGGATCTGGACTATAATGATAATTATATTAATTATGGTTCGAAGGATAATGCCAAACTTGTAGGGATCGGTCCTGAAGAGATAGCCGCCGGCATTGAAGAACTGGTCAACGATGACGTCAAGCGTGAGGAGATTGCTGAAAATGGCTATCGGTTTGTTAGCAGCTTTCCTGATGACGGACAGGTTTTCAAGATAATGGGAGATATCTTTTTGAAGGCTTGTGATTTGAAGCCGTCCGTCCCTCTGGGGATAGGAAAGTGATCTGATTCGGCATACATTTCGAGGCGAACGGAAAATGCGGGATGATTTGTGAGAACAAGGGAATAATTGGGAAAAACAGGATGTTTTCAAAAACTTGCAATATTCAGCGGTTGAGGAGGGTAAGTAAGTGAACAAAAAGTTATGGGAGGGCGGGAGAAGGCATGAGATCGAGTTTTGGTCCAACTGGCTGGAAACGGGAGGGTCTCACTGGAAGCAAGATTATATTAACCGTTTGGATGCTGCCCTTCCGTTTCAGGACTATCTGATCAAATATTTACCGAAAGGGCCTGATGTCTCGGTGCTGGATGTGGGGTCCGGTCCTCTAACGCCTTTGGGCAAAGTGCTGGCGGGTTATAAACTCGGCATAACAGCCGTAGACCCACTGGCTGATGAATATAATGATATTTTAAGAAAATATGGGATTATTCCAATAGTGCAAACCCGATACGGCGAAGTCGAGCGACTTGCAGAAATATTTCCGCGGGATTATTTTGATTTTATTCATGTCTCTAATGCGTTGGATCATAGCTATGACCCCTTGGAAGGCATCAGGCAGATGATGGCTATTTTGCGAAGAGGGTGCTATATTTTCATGGCTCACAATACTAACGAGGCGGAGAAAGAAAACTATGTTGGGTTTCATCAGTGGAACTTTTGTCAGGCAGATAATCAGTTTGTGATTTGGAATGAGAAAACAAGAATCAGTATAAATGACATACTGGCGGAGCATGCGGAAGTCAATATCATTGATCATTTGAGCTGGAATGTTGTTGAAATTAGAAAAAAATAACGAAAATTGACCGACTGTTTAATATTATTTAACCGGCGATCAAATGGTTTAACGTTCTTGTTTCCCGACCCTCATGGGGAATCTATCCGAAAACGGAGAAATATCCCCGACAAGCGAGGATGACGGATTGAGGTATTCTGTTGCCGGGTTGACAGTAAAATCAAGGCCGTTTTCGAGGTTTTGGACACGTGACTAAGGAGGAAGGGTTTAATCGATCTTGATTGTTTATCCTTGGTTTGCGGGTTTGAACAGTTTTTTCCATTCGCAGGTAAATCTTTATTGAGTTTATGGACAGAATCTCGGTAATCATACGGTGTAAGAATGAAGGTAAAGGCATTGATAGAACGCTTAAGAGCCTCTTCTTGTGCAGAACGGATCAATCTTATGAGGTAATCCTTGTCGACTCCGGATCAACCGATAACACTCTTGATATTGCAAAACGGTATGACGTAAAAGTCTTCACGATTCCTGAATCACGATTCAGCTACGGCTATTCATTAAATTACGGCATCCACAATTCCTCCGGCGGCATTATCTGCTGTTTGTCTGCCCATTGCATCCCGTGCCACGACGACTGGCTTTCCGAATTAATTAAGCCGATTATAGACGGTACAGCACATGCCACATACGGCAGACAGGTTCCGGTTAAGGGAATGAATCCCTTTGAGGAGTTATCTTTGAGCAGGCATTTCCCTGAGGATGGAAAACCATGCGGAAGAGTTGCCTTTTCAAATGCAAACTGTGCGTTTATAAGGGGCATGTGGGAAGGGACGAAGTTCGATGAGCGCATTCCAGGCTGGGAAGATTATTTATGGCATCTCCTTGTGAAGGACAAATTCATATTTCAGTATGCTCCGAATGCGTCTGTTTTCCACAGCCATGCTCTCTCGATGAGCAGGATACGGACCACCGCATATAATGACGGCCGGGCTTTCAGGTATATAAGAGAAAACTATGCCCTGAACGTTCTCGGCAATATTTCCTCCATGCCGGGCAAATTCAGGTATGCGGCAAGAGACATATGGGGCAACATTGTATTTTTCCTCCGGAACGGATATGTAGGCTATGTCCCTATAGTTCCTATCGTGAAACTGTATTCTTATATGAATTACCGGAAAGGGTATAATAAATAGTCCCCTTTAGGAGCTTATGTCTGAAGAAATAGGTGCAAATATAGAATCGAATATACCGGTCTCTTTCATTATCCCCAACTGGAACCACAGGCAGCTGCTGTCCGAGTGTATTTCTTCCATCTGTAGCACGGCAGCCAAAATGTCGCATGAGATAATCGTTGTGGATAATGCATCCACCGATGACAGTGCGGAATCTATCAGGAAGATCTATCCCCATGTCATATGGATCCAGAACAAGACAAACCTCGGATATGCAAAAGCAGTCAATCATGGAGTAAAATCGTCCCGTGGCAACTTTATCTTCCTCCTGAATAATGATGTCAAATTATTGGATGACGCTGTTGAAAAACTTTTGTCGTTTCTGCGCGATAATCCCGACGCAGGGGCCGTTGCTCCATCGCTTTATTATCCGGACGGAAGGCTTCAGATTTCATGCAGAAGATTTCCGACGCCATCTGCGCTGCTGCTGGAATTTCTGGGCATCAGTAAATTTGGCTCATTCAAGAAATGGAAATTGGATGCCGAAGATCACCATGAGACACGAGTTGTGTCACAACCGATGGCATCTGCCCTCATGATTAGACGGGATTGCTGGACTTCTGTCGGTCTCCTGGATAAGAGATTTCGCATATTTTTCAATGACGTCGACTGGTGCTACAGGCTTTATAAAAATACCGCTTACAGGATTTATCTCTATCCTGAGGCAAAAGCAATCCATCACTACGGTGCCTCTGCAGACCTCCTTGGACGCAGAAAAAGGATCGACTGGTACAAGGGGATTTTAAGATTTTACGTGAAACATTTTCCTTTTTTTTGATGTTGTCGGTGAAACAAATGGGCTTGATGGTATGAAGGAGTAGTTCAGCCCCCGTCTTTTTGACAGGGTATCTCAGGGATCTGAGGAATATCGCGGTCATCCCTCTTCCTTGACATAGTACCTCAAATAACTTATTCTTAACTTGCTGAATATTCAAGAGGAGTTTTATGCATAAAAAGCTTACAGCACTGTTCATAACGGCGAGTGCCCTCGCCTTTTTTTTATTGGCTTCGAGCTATTCCTGCGCCGGGACGGCTGGCGAAGGGCTGAATGCTGCAGTCCTGCTGGCGCAGCAGGCGTTGCAACCAAAGCCTGATACAAAGCAGGAACCGGCCAAACCTCAACCATCTCCATCTCCGACTCCCGCTCAGCCGCAGCCGGCGCCGTCTAATCCGGCTCAGGCTCATCCCTCGACGGCACAGCCCGTACCACCCGGACCGGAGCAGCCAAAGCCTCAGCCTCGTCTTTTTCTGCCTGCGGCGGCGCAGCCCGGGGCTAACCCTCCGCCGGCTCAACCGCCCACTCATCCTGTGACGCAGCCTCGGCAGACGGCGCCGTTTGCTCCGGCGAGGGGTGAGGTGAGTTTCAATTTCGATGATGCGGATGTGTATTCCGTGATACAGACTATTTTCGGGGACGTTCTCAGGGTGAATTATGTGATCGATCCGGCCGTCAAGGGCAGAGTTACGTTCAGGTCCGTCGAACCAGTGGCAAAAAAGGATGTTCTGCCTCTGATGGAGGTGATACTCCGCCTGAACGGTATCGGGATTGTCGAGGAGGGAACCCTGTACAGGATAATCCCGATAGCCGATATATCGAAAGAACCGGCGCCTGTAGAGGTCGGCAGGGACCCGGATAAGGTGAAGATAACGGGAAAAGCCCTGGTCCAGGTTGTTGATATCAAATACATGCAGTCATCGGAGATGGTCCGCCTGCTGACTCCTTTCTTGTCGAAAAACGCTGTTATAGTGGACGTTCCCAATAGTAATTATATTGTCATCGTTGACACGGATTCCAACGTAAAAAGGCTGCTCCAGATGGTGAATCTTTTCGACAACGAACAGCTCAAAGCCGTTACACCGCGGGTCTATGTCTATCCTGTACAGAACGGCAAGGCCAAGGATGTGGCGAATGTACTCCAGCAGATTTTCCTGGGTGCAAAAGCGAAGGCGGCACCAACGACTCCCGTGACTCCGGGAAAGAGAACTCTCCCCGGGCAGCCGGCTGCTGCTCCGCAACAGGCACAGATTATTACATCCGAGGGAGGAGGGACCACTTCGCTGGTATCCGATATCACAAAGATAATCCCTGACGATGTTACAAATTCACTCATAATAATGGCCACACCGGACGATTATAAGACTATCGCAGACGCCATAGCGAGGATCGACACCGTCCCCAGACAGGTGATGATCGAAGGGCTGATTGTTGATGTGACGCTGACGAACAATCTGAGTTTTGGGCTTTCATGGCAGATGAACAGCGATCTCAAGATATCAGGCATAAGACCTTTCACTAACAATGTGGATCTGACCGGCAATGGCACCAATAGCAGCAACGTGGGGCTCAACACAGGCAACCTCGCTACAGTACCGACAAGCGGGTTCACCTTTGTGGGCTATGATCCGACAGGAAACGTGCGGGCAGTTCTGAGTGCCTTAGAGGACCGGTCCAAAGCAAAAGTCGTGGCTGCTCCCCATATACTTGTAGCAGATAACCGCGAGGCAAGCATCCAGGTGGGTCAACAGATTCCACTTGCTACATCGCAGACAAATACCCCGATAAACAGCGGGACCGCTGTGGTTAACACCACAACATCTACGATCGAGTATAAGGACATCGGCATTATTCTCAAGGTAAAACCCCAGGTGAACGACAGCGGACTGGTTTCGCTTGAACTTTCCCAGGAGATCTCCTCTCTCGGCAAGCCGGTATCAGTGGGAGGACTGGAAGAGGTCTCCATCAATAAAACACAGGCAACTTCGAACCTCGTCACGCGCGACGGAGAGACTATAGTCATAGGCGGTCTTATAAGGGAAGATACTGGCCATGACCGAACGGGACTGCCTTTACTCAGCAGGATTCCGATAATCGGGGCGCTCTTCGGTACCACAACTGATAACACCACAAGGGATGAGCTCATCATCCTGCTCACGCCTCATGTCATAAGGTCCGCGAAAGAGGCCCAGAGCACGACATCCGACTATCTCAGGAAGTATAAGGCGAATACACAGCTGGAGATAGAGGGACTTATGAAGAAAGGCGGCAGCAAAGAGGGCGCAAAGGACGGGAATGAAAGGGAACAGGGGCCCGGGAGTTTCCCGGCGGTAAGCCCTTAGTTATGGTTGTCTTGTTGCAAATAGTATACACAGCGTGTGGAGGCGGGGACACACTGGGGTTTGGAGGATTCTCTTTCTCTGTGCGAAAAACGTGGATATTCGGGTAGTTAGCAGTGGCGGCGCGTATGCAAGGGGCTGGCAGGAATCTTGCATGATTGTTACAATTTGATCCGTTAGGGTTTCAGGTCAGAAGCTTTTAAAAAGCTTGACTTATTGAGAATCTTTTAGTATAGTTTTTAAAGTCTTGAGGAGATGATTTTTGACGGCATCAATAAGGTCTTTGCGGTGGGCAGTAATCGCTTGTTGTTTGGTGATTCTGTCCGTCTTAGTATTACAGGGATGCACTCCGAAACAGGCTCTGAAGAAAAGTTCTGATGAAGATGCTTTAAGGGAGAGGGTGATGGCCTATTGGAACTTCAGGATTGAGGGGGAATATGACAAGAGTTACGAGTATGAAAACCCGTTTTTTCGCAAGACGGTGAACCTCGTCGACTACATTCAGCACTCCGGAAAGGCCGTCAAGACAAAGAGCGTCAAAATAGAGGGCATGAAAATTGAAGGGGACAACGCCGGCGTTGAACTCATGACCACGATCCAGGTTAGTGTTCCTGATCCGGCAATCAGCCGGGCGGTCTTTCCCCAGAAATTTACCGACCGGTGGGTAAAAGCAGATGATGTATGGTATCATGTGGAGCCGGAAAGAGGATTGCGCAAGGGATGAGTAATCCGGTTGATTTACATGAGCAAGCTCTATATAAAGATCTCATAGGTGGCTTAGCATAGGCGTATGAGAATTGAAGCGAAGGAAAACCTGGAAAAAGAAGGAGGTGATGGGATCGGCCGAGTGTACTGCGACGTAAGCCTGAATAAAGCAATATTAAATCTGACGTAAGTCAGACAGAAATCATCAAAAGGAGGAAGCATAATGTTAAGAAAAGCAGGAATCTTCATGATTGCGGTCATGTTTGTTGCTGTGACTGCAGGTCTCTCCTTTGCTAGCGATATTCTCACATATCGCGATGCGGGAGCGAATTATTTCCCGACTGCCGCAGCGACGACTTACAATAATGCGTCGTATGGCGGCAGCCTGATCGACGGACTGGCAACGGGTATCAATAACGGCCAGCCGACCAACGTCTTCGTAAACCCTCAGGGTCTCGGTGACGCTCTTATCTACGGATATTACAATGTCCGTAACAATGAAACTAACGTATTCAGCATCACCAACACAGCTGACTACGGCGTAAGGGCCAGAATCAGGTTCAAGGAAGCCACGGGCAGCTGCGAAGTGCTCGACTTCGACGTCTGTCTTACGCCTCATGATGTATGGCACGGGGTTATCACCAAGGACAGCTCAGGCAAGGCCATACTTAACGCGGTCAATATCGACACGGACACGCCGATTGCTGTGGGTGACAAAAGAGGTTATGAGCCTCCGACGAGCGGCCTTTCCTTCCCTGAAATCTTTCCGAACGGCTTGCTCTTCAAGACCGGCGCGCTCCAAAACTGCGACCGCACCATTGGAGCCGACGATACTCTTGAGGGTTATATCAACGTCATCGCCGAGGATCAGTTGTCAACCAGCCAAGATGCCGGGACCTTCTGCGGCACTGCTCACGAAAGCAGTGGCGATGTGAGCTATTATGATAACACTGTCGCTGGCGACGTAGCTAACGTTCTGTTCGGGAGCAACTACATCCTTACCAGCAGTGACATTTACGGATACAACGCCACAGCACTCGCTGACTTTGCGAACCAGGTCTTCGTAACCCCGCCGGTTAATGTTGTACCTGACCTTCAGGACGGCGGCGATCCGAATGTCGCAAGCACACTAGGCATTTGCCCGGTAAATTTTGTTCTTACCAAGGCAACTACCATGAACAGCTTCTATGATCTTGGACTGGGCACCGAGGCGATCATCACTTTCCCGACAAAGAAGGTTACCATTGGCTCGGCATGTGATACATGGACTGCTGAGACTGTGGATACCATTCCGGTCGGCGCGACGGTTTACGACGACAAGGAGAATTCTGTAACTCAGCACTGCCAGACATCGCCCTGCGAGACGATTCCGACACTGAACCTGCCGAATGAGGTCAACGTGGTCAACGTCAACAGCGCCAAGATATTCAATTCAGCCGTGGAGCAGTCTCTCAATACCACCTTCACGCTCGGCTATGTCTCTCTCGATCTTACCACCGACGGAACCAACACTGTTAGAACACGGGAAACTACCGAAAATGGCATTACTTCTCACGGTTTGCCGGCTGTTGGTTATGTTGTGACAAGCGTCAGCGACAGCGGCTTTAACTGGATGCTGCCGATAGTTTACACTCAGCAGGTAGACTAGTATTAAGTAGGTAAGTATAAGTTCAAAGTGAGAAAGGGGGGCAACTGCCCCCTTTTCTTTTTTTACAACCTCTACCAGGGTGCTTCTAGTCTTTTTTTTGTCGTTGTCCCGAAAAGGGTCTTTGCTGTCATGCCGGCTTGTCCGGCATCCTTCCGAGACGCATCGGAAAGACTCCGCACAAGTCGGAGTGACAGACCAGGCATTTTCACGCTCTTTTGTGAGCTTTAGCTCAGGTGGATTCCCTTGAATACGGGAATCCAATTCTGCCTGATAGTTCGGAGACTGTCTTCTTAAAGGTTTAAGTATTTGAAATTCCCGGCGATCTCCGTGTCTTTGTGTGAGTAATTACCGCCTTAGAGCTAACTTTTTGCCCATGAAAAAAAATTAATTTGACATTTTGGAAAAAGGTTGGCATTCTTAATAAAAATAGTAATTTATTAATTTATCATTAACCCGACGGAGGAGTCATGAAGAATCTGGAGCACTGGTTTCGATACATTGGAGGGCTTGGGCTAGCATGCCTGGGATTATTGATAATGTCGGGTCTTGCCCCCGCTCAGATGCCGGTGCCATCGGGGAATCAGGCGCTGGTCGTTCCATATTACTGCGCAGTGGGCTCTCCTGTCCTTAATGACAATCCTTTGCTTTCGAAGCCTCTCGGCCTCGGCCCGATTGCAACGGGGGGCAGCACAATGAGTCCTACTCTTGCCCTCGATTTCACGGATTGGGTGGACCTTTACGTGGCCGCTTCAGCATATTCGAATCCGGCCGATCTCTGGGTGCTGGGACCGGATGGTCAATTTCGCCTGTTTACCTCCAAAGAAGATATCGAACCATCACTTTCAGCTTCTGGTGTCAGGACAGGGCTCCTGGGCGGAGACGTTTCGACGGCAGGTCTGCCGATAGATACTTACTATTTTTATCTTTTGGCAACGCCTTCGGGAGAGACATTGACCGATCAGACTCCGTACTATATGTGGACGACTTCATTCGCCGTGCTGCCCCCTTATCTCACGATGACCCCTTCCTGTCTGCAAATGGAGAGCACTGTGGGAGTAGGGACAACACAATTAGTGACAATCTCGGATCCTGACGATTCGACAAGTTACACTATCTCCTCGGTTACTGCGGGAGGCGAGGGATTCACTATAGAAAATAACAATTGCGGTGAAATGCGCGGAGGGAGTAGCTGCAGCTTCACCATCTCCTTCAATCCGACATCTGAAGGGGTTCATAACGTAGATCTTTCGATCGGCATTGATGGGTACCAAAATGACGCGGCGGGCCCGCAGGAAGCGGCGTCAGCGCCCCCGCCGTCCATTACTATTCCTTTGGTGGGTATGGCAACTCCCGGGGCTGCGTCGTGCGAGCCCACATTTTCAACCGCGAACCTCACATTTAACTCGTTGAGCCAGTCAGGCTCTATCGGCGTTACCTATCCGACGGGATGCAGTACCACATGGACGGCATCAACGGATGCCAGTTGGATAACTATAACCCAAAAGAGCGGAAGTGGCAGCGGAACAGCGACATTCACCTTAAGCGCCAATACGGGAACATCTGCATCTGACAGGTCGGGGACCATAACTGTTGCGGGCAAGACCTTCACAGTGATGCAGTACGCTCCGGCAACCACCGGGTCATGCACTTATTCAATATCGCCTCCAACCGGGTCGATCGGCTCTGCGGGCGGAACAGGGGCGTTCCAGTTGACAACCCAAAGCGGCTGCGAATGGCTTGCGAGCGGAAACCTCTTGTCCACATGGCTGTCCCCGTCATCCCGGAGCGGCACCGGCAGTAGCCCGATTTCATATTCCGCGACTGCGAACCTGTCCTCGAATTCAAGAACAGGATATATTACTGTAGAAGGCAAGACATTTACGCTCACGCAGGCAGGCGCACAGGCCGGAACAGCCTGCACTTATTCTCTGAATTCCTCTAACGCATCAGTGGTGGCGGGCGGCGGAGATGGGTCGTTTACCATCCGGCCTAGCGGCTCGTCATGCAGCCCGTCGGTTATAACATTTGACAGCTGGCTCCACGTTACTTCTACCACTTCCGGGACATCAGGAATCACCGTTAATTATCATGCGGACGCTAATGTGGGCGCAATAAGGACTGGGACAATTACGGTTAACGGGACACTTGATTTCACCGTAACCCAGAGCGGCTCGGGGGGCACAACTCCTGCGTGCACCTACACATTGAGTAAGTCATCTCAGTCTTTTACGGCCGCTGCCGGGACGGGTAGCTTCAGCGTAACTGTTACAGGGACTAACTGCAGTTGGTCCGCCTCCGCCTCACCGTCGAATTCGTGGATACATATTACGTCACAGACAGGAAGCAGCCCCGTAACCTATTCCGTTGATGCCAACAGTACCACGATTTCCCGCTCAGGTTCTATCACCGCTGGTGGCCAGAGCTTCAGTATCACCCAGGCGGGATCCACATCAGCTGCCTGCACATACTCTCTCTCGTCGCAGGCCTTCACGTCCGATGGAGGGACGGGAAATATTACGGTGGTCACAGGATCGAACTGCACGTGGACTGCAACCTCTTCAGACCCATCCTGGCTCGTTGTTCCCACGGGGCAACACACTGGGTCGGCAAGCTTCACTGTTGAAGCCAATGGGACCACAAACGGCAGAGGTGCTGCGATAACGCTTGCAGGTCAGACATTCATCGTGATGCAGGCAGGTTACTCCAATGCACAGATGAGCCCTTCAATACCTGCCGCACCTGCTGTATACATCCCGCCCGCACCAGGTTCGACTTCTGCAGGCGCCACTCCGTCGTCCACGGGTGGGTATGGCTCATTCAGCTTTGGGTCTGTTGGATATAGTGACTTAACGGTAGCGGCGGATGCGGGTTCTGCGGGGTGGATAACGATAACGTCGGGCGGGAGTATATCGACGCCCGTCGGCGGATCGGCGGACGGCCAACATGACGTAACATATAATGTTTTGGCCAATACGTCGTCTACCTCAAGGCAAGGCAAGATTAATATCATTAATAACGCGAATGGCACGGTTATCAACGCTTTCACCATCACCCAGGATGCCGCGCCTGCCCCTATCTCGCTTTCCTATACGACCCTGCCTGGACTTAACGCGTGGTATACATATAGCCTGTCGGGAAGGAGCGATTCCACGACACCCCCCGAAATGGGCAGAAAAGCCATGTTCATCAAGTTTAAAATGCCAGACAACGGCTGTCCTCAGATGAATCAGATTCAGTTCTTGCTGGGCGGCCTTAGGGCAAACGTAAATATGCTTGTCGCTGATCCGGACCATCCATTTACCGACCTTGACAGCGCGTTTACTACATACAATGGGTTGATGCCCCTGTACATTGGGGTAGGTCCTCCTTACTGGTATCAATTTAGTGGGAGTGTGACCTCTGAAAGTAACTACGTGACAAATGCTAATAGCTATGCGGGCAAGACTTTCTATATAATGTTGGTGGACGAAGATACTCTTGGTACAAATTTCACGGTATCAGCCGCTTGCTACTAAGCGCAGATGATTTTTGGGGGTATTACTTGTATCTCCACCGGAAGGGAGGGATGGAGCCATTCCTCCCTTCCGTTTCTTTGGCCGAGTTTCTTGTCATTCCCGAGGTCTTAATCGGGAATCCAGGGTTCTCTTTAGGGGTACAGAATCTTATATCAGCACGGATAGGCGATAAGACAGGATTTGCCGTAAGCGGAAAAACCGGAGCTTCACGGAAGACAAATAAGTGATGCAAGATAGATACTTTCATCTTAAACGAATATTTATCCTGCTCACTTGTCTATTTTTTCTCCTTCCCTCGATCAGCATTGCGGCTTCCAATATCCCCGACCTTTTCACACCGGGCAGCATTAGCCCTAACGCTGCTAATGGTCTGCCTCCTGACTCGACCCGGCTTTCCGTCGATTTCTCCCTGCTTCGCCCCTTGAGCAGCCACACACTTATGAGGGCGGCCCTGCCGGGAAAGACAGTTATACTTTCCCGCGGCCGCGTGGAAAACAGAGGCAATGATAATTACAGCTGGTTTGGCCGGGCCGAAGGCGACAACCTGAGCAGTGCTGTTTTTACCGTTGTAGACGGTGTTATGTACGGTCATATCGATGTCGAAGGCGAATCTTACGAGATTGCACCTAGCCAGGGGGGCTATGTAATCTCGGCCAAGAATCCTGACCAAGCCGTGCCCTTCATGAACGATACTAAGGTTCCCGACCTGCCCAAGTCCGCGCAGTCCTTCCCGACGGCACAAGCCGCTTCTGAAGACGGATCGCAGATAGATGTCCTCGTCCTTTACACGCAGCAGATGCAGACAAAATATGGCAGCGGCCTCGACGCGAAGATTCAGAACTTCGTTGACCTTGCCAATGCCGCTTATGTAAACAGCGGTGTCACTACTTACGTGAGGCTTGTCGGGACCGCACTTTATAACGACTCTCACGCTGCGGAAGGCAATGCGATGGGGGATGTGCTTGACTACATCACCAACGATCCCGCTGTCGGTGCTCTGCGGGACCAATATGGAGCCGATCTCGTCAGTCTCCTCCGGGTGTTCGATGCAACCGGTGGATGCGGCACAGCGTGGGTAATGACTCCTGCGACGAGTTCTTTCGTTGATTATGCCTATTCCGTCGTCGAAGTCGGCAGCTATGGGTCGGTCTATTGTGACAACAGGTCTCTTGCCCACGAACTCGGCCACAATATGGGATGCCAGCACGACCGCGCACACGCTACCGATCCGGGGGCTTATCCATATTCTTATGGATACGGATTTGACGGTCAATTCGGGACAGTGATGAGCTACATCTCGCCGGTTATAACCTATTTTTCCACGCCGCTTAAGAGTTATAACGGTGTGCCCGTCGGCGTGGATGATACCGACCCGAATTCTGCCGACAACGTAAGGACTATCAATAATACCAAGGTGATTGTCGCAAACTTCAGACCCCCGAAGAATGCTGCCTGCACTTTTGACATTTCACCTTCGAGCCGGTCTTTGACTTCGGCAGGCGGTTCCGGCTCTATCAATGTTTCGGCCGGTACCGGGTGCAGTTGGACCGCATCGAGCACTGTCAGCTGGATAACTGTCACTCCAGTGAGTGGGACCGGAGACGGCATGGTCGTTTATACGGTAGGAGCAAATACCGGATCGAGTTCGAGAACCGGCAATATTACTGTAGCGGGCATGAGCTTCGTGGTGACACAGGACGCGGGCTGCTCATATAGTATCAGCCCTTCGAGTGTGGCCCTTCCGGCTTCGGGTGGCGCCGGGAATGTTACGATTACTACTGGGGAATCCTGCAGTTGGACGGCCGTTACGAACGCATCCTGGATAAATTTGACGACGGTCAGCGGCACGGGAAGCGGGACCGTCAGCTTCACCGTATCGCCTAATACCTCAACGGGCATGAGGAGTGGCGGTCTTACGATAGGCTCAAACAACAACTCAGGCTCGGTCGTCCTGGAACAGAGCGGGGCTAATCCGTCTGCCATGGCGGTTCCGGCGGGGATAGAGGTGTTCCCTCCCTATGCAGCGATAGTATCACCGGAAGAAGAGAGTGATTTTCGTCTTGCAAAGCCAATAGCCTTCGGTGATATCGCCACGGGCGGAGATGTCCTCAGTTTGCAGGTGGGTTTGTATAAATTCACGTCTCCCGTGGACATCTATCTCATGTTCTCATTGTCTAGCGCTCCCAACACCTATTACATGGTGACGGCGGGAGACACGGCTCAGATTTTCAGTGGAGAACTCGTTCCCTGGAAACAGGGTGTGACCTCGGAAGTCAATTCGGCCCTTTTCGGAGACGTACCAAAGTCTTTGCTTACACCGGCAACTTATACCGTCTATCTTGGTGTTACCCCGGCCGGGAAAACCAGTTTCGATAGCTATTACCTCTGGACAACCTCTTTTTCCGTTAATTAGCAGGATACCTAAAAAGGCCCTTTTGACCTTTTTTTCCGTCATTCCCATGTAGACAGGCCTGCCTGCCGGGAGGCAGGAATCCAATTATTCCGGACAGTATAGATACCCACGGGTTTGCCCGTGGGTATCTATTTGACATTTTAGGTAAAAGACTGGCATCCTACCTGTCAATATCTGCTACAATGTCTTCAACTTCGGGGAGGAGAAGCCATGAAAAACCTGCAACACTATTTCCAATACTTTGCCCTTGCATTTTCTGGATTACTGATTATGTCGGGTCTGGCGACGGCTCAGATGCCGGCGCCATCGGGAGACCAGACAACAGTAGTGCCTTACTACTGTCCTGTAAGTGCTCCTGTCCTCGACGATAATCCCTTGCTTTCGAAACCTCTCAGCATCGGCCCACTGGCAGCAGGAGAAAGCACTCTTGCTCCTGTTGTGTCCTTCGACTTCGCAGACCCTGTGGATATCTACGTGGCTATTTCTGCATATTCTGACCCTACCGACCTCTGGATACTGGGTCCTGATGGCCGATTCAGCCTGCTCGCCGCCGAAAATCTTGTCCCGTGGGCGTCCGGCGTGTGGAGCATTGAGAAAAGCCTCCTGAGCACCCCCGTGGCAGCCCAGGTCCTGCCGATTGACACTTACTATCTTTATATAGCCACAACCCCCTGGGGAGAGACGCTGGGGAGTCAGGGGACACCATTTTATTTGTGGCAGACTTCATTCACCGTCCTGCCTCCCTATCTGTCGATTCAGCCTTCCTGTCTGCAAATGGAGAGCACTGTGGGAGTAGAGAAGACACAATTAGTGACAATCTCGGATCCTGACGATTCGAAAAGTTACACTATCTCCTCGGTCACTGCGGGAGGCGAGGGATTCACTATAGAAAATAACAATTGCGGGGATATGCGCGGAGGGAGTAACTGCAGCTTCACCATCTCCTTCAACCCCTCATCTGAAGGGGTCCATAACGTTGAACTTTCCATTGGCATTGATGGGTTTCAAAGCGGCTCAGACGGGCAGCAAGGAGTTGTCTCAGCACCCCCTTTCTCCATCACGATTCCCGTGGTGGGTGTAGCCACGCAGGCAGCCGTATCGTGCGAACCCACGTTCTCAAGCCCTAACCTCGCATTTAACTCGCTGAGTCAGACAGCCTCTATCAGTGTTTCATATCCGGCAGGGTGCAGTAACTCATGGACGGCATCAACGGACGTCAGCTGGATAACCATATCTCAGGGAAGTGGAACCGGCAGCGGAACGGTAACATTCAGCTTAAGAGCCAATACAGGCACATCCGACAGGTCAGGGACGATAATCGTTGCGGGTAAAACCTTTGCGGTGACACAAAGCGCCGCTGCAGGCACATGCACATATTCGATATCGCCGGCAACTAGTTCTATTAGCGCTGGCGGCGGCACAGGGACATTCCAGTTAACAACCCAAAGCGGCTGCGAATGGCTTGCAAACGGGAGTCTTATGTCTACATGGTTGTCTGTGACATCCTCCCGGAGCGGAACCGGCAGCGCTTCGATTTTCTATTCCGTCGATGCGAACCAGTCGTCATCGGCCAGAACGGGATATCTTACTGTGGAGGGCAAGATATTTACGGTCACGCAGGCCGGCCTGAATTGTCTGTACTCCCTTACTCCCTCAAGTGCTACAGTTGCATCGGGCGGAAGCGGCTCCTTTACCATCACCGCTTCGAGTTCCTTATGCGGACAGCCTTCGGTTATGCCGACCGATTCCTGGATCCATGTCTCGGGAATAACCTCGGTTACAGGAGGCTATGAGGTCAGCTACACAACGGACGCCAATAGTGGCAGCGCGGTCCGAACTAGTTCCATTACGGTTAATGGTACCTTAAATTTCACGGTAACCGAGAGCACTTCGGTTCCCGCCTGCACTTACACATTGAGTCCGTTGTCACAGTCTTTTAGCGCCGCCGGCGGGACGGGCAGTTTCACCGTTACAGTCAACGGATTAGGCTGCAGCTGGACAGCTGTTTCCTCATTTAATGCATGGTACTGGCTGACAGTTTCTCCGACGAGCACACAGACCGGAGGCGGCACGGTAACATACTCTGTTGCGGCCAATGGAGTAGGTGGTCCGCGAAGTGGCTCCATCTCCGTCGGCAACCAGAGTTTCATTATCAGCCAGGAGGGGTCCATGTAAGCCTGTCTGCCCAGCCTGCTGTCCTCAGGGCAATATGATGAACAATCCCCAACTATGACGGGGCACAGAATTGGAAACATTGCAATTTATAATGGCTTCCCAGCGCCGAAGTTAGAAACGTTCTATGCAGAGGAGGAAAGACATGTTACATGAGGCAACGATGAAGAGAACATGGTTTTTTGCTGCAACGGTTAGTTTGCTGCTTTGTTTTTTTTCTACCGCACAAGCGGAGATGCAAATGCAATTTGCCGGGAGGGTATGTCTCCATCTGGCTGGAGCAGACAGCCTGACCGGACCATTACAGCTGGACATAATGTCTTACGGCACGGACACTTTCCCGGTATTCGGAAAGGTACCAAACGGTCCCAGTGGCCCTATACCACTGCATGGAACCGCCATAGTCGACGGCAATACTGCCAGTATTACACTGAATGCTTCAAAAGATCCGGTGGTCTCCGCAACATATTCGATAGAGCTCAACCTGAAGACACTCTCAGGCACTTATACCCTGTTACAGTCAAGGCGACAAGTGATGACGGAATATCCTTATGAGTACAGCACTTCGTTTTCATCCGATGCCGTGACACTTTCTGCCTGCCCCTAGTGTTGTCTCTATTTGGGCGTTTTTTTCTGTCATTCCCGCAGAGGCGGGAATCCAAGTGTTCGTTCTTAAAGACGATGGATTTCCGACCACTACCTCGGGAATGACGACAACCGGACTTTTTGGGGAACTTCTTAAAGAGATTTGTGTTGCATCTCATCAGTATGGTGAAGCTGTCTTCAAAGAACGAGAGCTTAATATCCAGAGTGCATCGCGGCATCGTTTGAGAGGCATCCACTGTTTTTAAAAACCGCAGCCCGGCTTTTGTAGAATTTTTTCGGCGGCGGGGAGTAAAATAACTGAGGAAAAAATATTGCAGGAGGCTTGGAGTGTCCAAAAAAATGAGGTTTCTGGCTCTTATTATCGTTCTAGGGATGGTGTCCTTATACGTTTGCCGGCCGGCTTCTGCCAACGGTGACAAGATAGTCGCAAAATACGGAGACAAGCAGATGACTCTCGCCGATCTGGAACAAATCGTCTCATTAGAGACCATGGGACGTCAAAAGCTTGACGACATGCCTGAGAGTGCAAGGGAGGTTATCTTACAAAAAATAGTGAGGATGCTGGCAGTGGCCGACTATGCGCGTTCCAAGGGTTTCGACAAGAACCCGGACATAAAGGAGCAGATGAGACTTCTTACGGATAACTTCCTTGCCTCGGCTTACCTCAAAATGGATGTTGCAGACAAGGCTGCCGAGAACCTCACGGACCAGGACCTGAAGGTGTTCTATAATACACATAAGGATGAGTTTAAGGCGCCCGAGATGGTAAAAGCCAGTCGCATACTTATCCGCGTGGATAAAGGGGCCTCTGAAGGCTCACAGAAAGCTGCGAAGGAAAAGGCAGAGGAGATACTTAAGAGACTGAAGAAGGGGGAGGATTTTGCAAAGCTGGCCTCTCAGTTTTCCGATGATGAGGCGACCAGAGTCAAGGGCGGCGAACTTGGCTTTATGCCGAAAGGGAAGATGGTCCCTGAGTTTGACAAGGCCGCTTTTTCTGCAAAACCGGGCGAAGTTGTCGGGCCCATCCGTACATCTTACGGCTATGACATTGTAAAGGTTGAAGAAATGAAGCCGGCTGCTGTTGAGCCTTTTGACAAGGTAAAGGATTCTGTGAAGGAAAAGGCGACGGCTGAAATGAAGAAGTCGAAGGTCGAAGAGGCCATCGATCAGGCAATGAAGGACTTGAACGTGCAATTCTATCCCGAGGCCCTGAAGACCAAGTAGAGTCTGCATTAAGTCGGTATTTATCTTTTTTGCCTTTCATTCCGGCCTGCCGGCAGGCAAGTCCGGAATCTTTCTGCGGCTGTGCTATGCGCAGATTCTGACCAGCGTGGTCGGCTTAAGACAGAAAGAGGGAGGAGTTGCCGATAACTGGTTCCCCCTCCCTTGAAGTCGGAGGGCGTAACCCTGCGGGCCTTGCGGATATTTTTATTGCAAGACAGAAGATTGAGGCAAAGGACGAAAAAAGAGCCGCTTTCTCCCCGAATCTCGGCACACAGCCAGTATCGTCATCTGCTGGCATTTTGTCTGATCTTTATCGCCGTGTCTTTGGCATATTCCAGCGCGCTCAACGGGACTTGGGCGATGGACGACGTCCTGGCCTTCAGGCATGTGTCGCTTTCAAACATCCGTGACATTGCGGGCTTCCGGAAGATCTCGTACCTTACCTTCCTTCTGAACCAGAAGATTGCATCTTTTTCACCTGTCTCTTTTCGTGCTGTCAATATGTTCATCCATATCGTAAATGCCTTCCTGGTCTATCTGCTTACCAATCTTACCGTGTCACGGTTCCTTATCGGGGAAGAGCCCGACGCTGGAAGGGGACGCAATGCTACGAATGACTCCTACTCACCAGGAGATACAGCTTTCTTTGCCTCATTGTTTGCGGGTCTGATTTTTGCCCTACATCCTCTCAACATAAACGCCGTGTCGTATATCATACAGAGGATGGCCTCTCTGGCAGCCATGTTTGTGCTCCTTGCCCTGATTTCTTACCGCGAAGCTTACGTAATGCCGAAAGGGCTGAAGTCATCATGTCTTTACGGTCTGAGTGGCGTACTCCTGGTGGCCGGCGTTTTTGCGAAGGAAAATGCAGTTCTTGGCCTGCCGCTCATTCTGCTTTATGATTATATATTCCTGTCAAGGTTTAACCGTGCTGTCTTCTTCAGGCGGGCCTCTGCCGTCCTGGGGATATCATTAGCGGGTATCGGTTCTGCCGTCTACGTCCTGAATTTTCAGAATCGCATTGACTATCTGGTCAATGCCTTTCTGCATCCTGACAGTCCTTTAAGCGGACAGGCGTGGATGGCTGCGGACGTATCGTGGACCCCTGCCCAGCATGTCCTTACGGAGTTCCGGGTCGTTTCCCGCTATATAATCCTCTTCTTCCTTCCTTTGCCCCGGTTGCTTGTTTTCGACTGGTGGGGCTTCCCTATATCTAAGAGTCTCACTGAGCCTATTACGACCCTGCTGGCCTTCGGCCTGATATTGCTGCTGATGATCTTTGCATTCAGGAAGATGAGGCATTTTCCATTTCTGTGTTTCGGCATTCTCTGGTACATCGTCGCAATTTCCCTGGAGAGCTTCTTCGCACTCGGTCTCGACCTCTACTTCGAGCACAGGAATTACCTGCCCCTGGCCGGGCTGATCGCAGGGATTTCAGGACAGGCCGCAGTATCCCTCAGGGGAAGGGTGAACTCTCGCGCTGTCTGGCTCTCCGCCTGTGCCCTGTGCGCCGTCCTCGCGGTACTCACGTTCTCACGAAACT
Organism: Thermodesulfovibrionales bacterium; assembly: GCA_046706685.1. Classification (GTDB taxonomy): domain Bacteria; phylum Nitrospirota; class Thermodesulfovibrionia; order Thermodesulfovibrionales; family UBA6898; genus JARRRD01. The sequence goes on from JBJKPE010000039.1 coordinate 24,564, forward strand.
TCGTCTGGAAGGACTCTGTGACGCTCTGGGAGGATACATACAAGAAATGCCCATCTAACGAGAGGGCCATGATGGCCCTCGGTAATGCCTACCTGAAGAATTCGGACATGGAAAAGGCTGAACGATATTACCGCGATGTAATCGATGCAAGCATCGGGACCGCCAAGTCCCGTTTTCTGGATGACGCCGTCTACAGTCTTGGCATGCTATACCTTTTCCGGCATGATCTTGAAAAGGCCCGAAATCTTATCGCGAAACTTCGCGATGACGGGTCTCCGAGGCTGAAGATCCTTAAGAGCTTCTATAATGCCCTCGATGGGAGGGTGGATACGGCGATAGAGGAGTATAAGAGACTTGCACCGCAGGTCAGCGGCAATGACAAAGTCACGGTTTATACGCTTCTGGGAGACGCCTGGCGCAGCAAAGCAGGCTGGGCGCAGGCGATAGACGCTTATCAGAAGGCGATTTCGCTCGATCCGGCTTTTACAGCTGCCTACTATGGGATGGGCGATTCATATCTCGGCATGGGAGATCTCCCGATGGCTGAGGATTCTCTGCGGAAGGCCCTCAGTATGGAACCGGATCATGACCTGGCGCTGGCCGATATGGCGGATCTAGTTTTGATCAGACATGAGAATCCGGAGAACGCTTTACCCATCGCGGAGAAGGCGTTATCGAAGCAATCCCCTTTTTATCAGCCGTACCTTGCTATGGCGAATGTCCTGATCGCCCTCGGGAGGGAGGGAGAGGCCGACGGCTATTACAGGCAGGCTGTGAAAAGGGGCATGGCGGAATACATGGTCCCTTTCAGCAAGGCCAGGATCAGTTATCTGAAAGGTGACAAGAAGAAATTCCTTTTTTATCTCAGAGAGACGGACAGATATGACCTTCCCGGTGAACTAAGAAGGATTGTTAAGGAGAATCTGAAAAAAGAGGGAGCAGGCTAGAAGAGGTCGCTGTCTCCAATCGTATAGTAGAAATATCCTGCCAGCCTCTCCGGAATTTCATCCGAAGTAAAGCCCGCAATGCAGAAGCGCAGATTATTCGGTTCAGGCCCTTTTTCAAATCCGAGTTCATCAAGGATGTTATCCCACCACACGGGCCGTTGAGGGAACCATCCTTCCAGAGAATCGGCCCCCCGGACATAAGGGTGGCGGGCAAGACAGCCAAGGACCGATCTTACCGAGTCGATATCACAGGGCCTGAAAAGGGCATCGCCCCAGATTACCTTGTTGCCTTCCCGGCTGAAGACGGCCCAGCCGGTAATGCCGGATTCGTCTCTCGCCAAGATGATTATATATTTCTTGTCCGGTCTGCGAAGATATCGCCAGGAGACGTATTCACTGTCTCTTCTGACCAGGTGTCCGTAATGGGGCGCAACGGTTTTGAAGAAGCCCGTCCACTCTTCGTCAGTGCCGGAGATTTCTTCACATCTGATGCCACCGGAATTTCCTCCCCTGGAAACTCCCTGTAAGCGGCCGAACTCCATCTTCCTGTAAAGGACAGGCTCTATCATCCTGTAATCCAGGACCAGAAGGCCGATGCGAAAGCTGTGATGTGTGACAAAACCATAGGAGAAAGCAAAACTGCCATAGGTTCCGCGAAAATGCCTAACGGTTTTTGCGAGCAGGGAACTCCTGCCGAAGCCGACGGAACGAAAATCCGGAGACGTCATCTTGTCACCAACATGGCAGATTTCCGATTCTTCCGGAGGGCCTCCAGTTGACGGATAGTATAATAGCTTCACAGGGTAAGATGCATAATGGGCCGCTATTGCCCCGTCCGGCGAAAGAGCCAGACTTATAAAGAGGGAGCCGTAAGGGTTATCCCTGTATTTCCAGTACCAGTGTTCCATGCTGCGGTTCTGTCCGAATACCCTGCAGAAGAGGTCATTGATAGGTCTCTCGTCTCCCTCACGGTAGGACCTGATGACGAACCTGTCGGCTGATTGTTTCACCCTGTGTGCCTCCTGAACGGTGGAAAAAGGCCGAGAATGTACCTTTCCTCGATATATCCGCGCATCGTGCCGTGAACAAGCACGGAGCGTGTATCCGTATGAGGAGCGGCATAGCACTTTCCGCAAAGAGGCAGGTCGTTTGTACGTTGTTCCACAAAACGCCGTCTCAGGAGAGATGCCTTTTCAGAACTCCAGATGTCTTCTATCGGTGCATCGTTCACGTTTCCTATAAGATTATACCCGTCATAGTCATAGCAGCAGACGACAACGTCACCGTTCCACAAGACAACCATATCGTCGAAAGGTGCCCGGCATAGGAACCTGTCCGTAAGCAGACGTTCGTCTTCTCCCCTGCAGGTCTCTCTTACCAGTTCGACATCCCCGAATCCGAAGTTGCCGCTTATGTAAAGATGAACATCGTCCCCGGGATATCGTTCTTTGAGCCCCAGAAAAGTCTCGCGCTCGTCTTCATTGACGGTCAGTGATACCATCTGTATTACCTTGAATACAGGCGTATCGGCATACCGGCTGAGAGAAATAAACCTGTCAATCATCTCCATGCAGTAGTCCGCGGATTTCCTGATCCCGCGGATTTCATAAAGCCGGTCGGACCTCAATGAATCAAAGGAGAAGACTGTTATCCCGATGCCGCTTTCTATGAGCCTTTCGATCAGCCCTTCCGTCAGGGTTGCCGGATTAACCGATATCAGCGGGACCAGCCCTGCTTCACGCGTCATTCTGATCAAAGAAGGAAGTTCGGGATGGAGTACCGGCTCACCGAAATGATGAAGACGAAGCATCTTCTGCGATGGCGAGATTTGGCCCAGGACACGCTCAAAGGTGTGAAGCGACATGAACCCCACAGGTCTCTTCATCTTCCCCTGCCCCCTGGGGCACATGATGCAACTGTAGGGACATGCATTCGTGGGTTCGACCTCGTATACGTAAGGCCGCCCGCCCTTTTCATGAAGTCGTTCAGCTTTGCCTGCGGTACTCATATTGCCAGGCGCTCCTTGTTACGAGGCAGTCAAGTTTTTCGTCAAAAAAGCTTTCAGTCAAGGCATTATACCAACTGTTGCAGGAAGTGCAGAGCGGGATTTTTTGAAATTTCCCTCTTTCATGGAGTTCCCTTGCCTGGCGATAGCCATCGCCTTCCCATATGCTTTTCAGGCTGTCAATACGCACATCTCCGAGCGGCCATTCCGAAAACCAGTCTTCGCAGCAGAGGGGAATATTGCCATTCCATGAGATTACCATCATCTCGTAAAGCATGTAGCAGGGTATCCTTTCAACGGGTATGCGCAACCGTGCCAGCTTGTTCATCCTCGATCCGACGGGCCGGACCGGAGATACGCAGACCCTGTCGGCATGATGAATCCAGAATGAAACGAATTCGGGTACGTCTGACACCATATCATCCTGCAAGGTCATATTGACCGTGATCAGCAAGTCCGGCCTCTGTCTGCGGGCGAGAGCGACAAACTCAAGGGCATTCCGCATCACGCGATCATAATCGGCGCCCTGCCGGTACGCATTGAATTTGCGGCTGTCTATTCCGTCTATGCTGAAGCCGATCCATGATATACCGGTATCAATAATCTCTTCGGCCCTTCTGCGATCGAGGAGGACCGCGTTGGTGAGAAATCCCGCATTGAGGTTGGCATGGTTCGAAGCAGAGCGGAGGATGGTCACGAATTCCTTGTGAAGAAGGGACTCGCCGGCGCCATGCAAAGCTACCCACGGCCTGCTACCGCTGCTTAAAGCGGAAATCTCATCAAGAAGCCGTGAAGCCAGATCGGGAGACATGAAACCCTTCTCACGCCTCTTGGTTACCGATGGGCTGTGGAAGTTGCACATGACACATCTGAGATTGCAGTGATTGGTGAGCTCAAGCACAAACGCCTTTGGAGGCGAGAGAAAAACTTCATCTCCCCTCTTCTGAAAGTCCCTGTTCTGAATATTACTCATGGTACTCCCAGGAAATTTCAGGAGCTTCCTCGATGATCTTCAGGAGCTTCCCGATCGTCTTTTTTCTCAAACCGAGTCCGGGCATGAGAATGTCACCCCTTGTCAGGATTTTCTTCAGGTGGAGAAACTCCGAAGACCGTTTCCACAATTGACTGGCGCCGAGTACAAGAGAGTATGCCGCAGCTAGTACCCAGAAGAGGTCCACATCAGGACAGAGCCCGATTGATCTTTCTATATGGTACAGCCCATACTCGGGTGGGGCCCCCATGAGAAGAATGTTTCGCGCGAAAAAAAAGTGCGAAAAAGCAGCGTGACGGGGATTCGTATAGTCGAATACCCGTGAGTCACGGTCCTTGACCTTGAACTCGAAGCTGTCCTCCCAGTAATACTGCACGCACGAAATGTTCCTGAACTGTCTGAGTCCAAGCTCTTCAAGCCTTTTATGCCTCCATGCCGCATGAAGCGCACAATTTAGATAAGGCGATTCGATAAACTTCCTCTTCTCAAATACCAAAATGCCGTCCACGTCGTCTATCAGCCACTGATGGGAAGGGTGCCCTGCAAAAAATTCCATCCATTTCCGGGGTGTCTCGATGTAACCGCGTTTGCCGACCCTCATGATCTCCCTGCACGCGGCCTCCGGATCAGCCACGTGCTCAAGGACATGCGAGCAGAAAACAAAGTCGAACGCCTTGTCTTCAAAGGGAAGGGCGTGGATGTCGGCCTTGACGTATCTCTCCTCCAAGCCCCGTGGAACTCCCTTCCCGTCCCGGTGGGGACTGCTCCCGAATTCGGCGTCAACGATCCGGTCCGCTTCGCTGAATGGATTGTCCCCCCCTCCCACATCGAGTACTCTGTCCGATTCCGTTATCCGGAAAATATCAGCCATCTCCGGGTAGTCATAAGTCGGGAACAGCGGTCCGAAGAAATTGGCAGGAGTCTCAGCTATTTTGCCACCCGGTACCTTCATTGATTTCCCAACCGACGTTTCTTCCAGAGGCGCCATTCCACGGGAACGTGGAGCATGCCGGAGTCGACCCTTATTTTCGAAGCGCGTTTCAGGATTTTCCCGAACACTGTGGCGGGCGATTCTCTTTGGAGATATGCCTTCCAGAGGTAGAACGTTGAAGATGCGAAAAGTGACGGCCCGTTCTCCTGCTCCCACGGTTCCATTCCGTCGTTTATCCTGGCGAAGATGTAATCTCCCCATTCCCGAGCGGTGCCCGGCAGTTTCCCGATCACCTCCGCAGGCAGGCTGTCGAATATCGGAGTGCCGGGAAAGGGCACGAAACGATACAGGAACACCCGGAATCTTTCGGTATCGTAGTCATAAAGGGCCAAACCGTCTCTTATACATTTCACTGTCCGCCGTACGTCATCATAGCTTTCGTCCGGAAACCCGACCATCCAGTTGACGGCAACGTCTATTTCGTGTCGTCTCAACTTATCGAAGGCCGGCAGGATATCTTCGGAGTTGATCTGTTTGTTTATCCTGTTCAGCAACCTCTGGCTGCCGGATTCGGCTCCTATGAATACCGATTTGCAGCCGCACTTTCTTATCATGCCGATGAAGGAATCGTCCCACCTGATGATGTCGTTCACCCGTGCATGCGCAGACCAGCGAAAATCCATCCCTTCCCGAAGAAACCCTCCGCATAAGTCCGCAATGCGCTGTCTGTCCGTGAAAAAAACATTATCCCAGAATATGACTTCCCGGAATGAAAAATGATCGTATAACGCCTTGATTTCAGCGATTACCTTTTCGGCTGAGAGTGGAAGCCACCTCCTCTTGCATGCGGAACTTACGCTGCAATACGCGCATGCGTAAGGACATCCCACGCTTGACATATAAAACAACTGGTTGTTCAACTGATAATGCGGCAGGGCAAGCACTTCAAAATCGGATGGAAGAAGTGCGGGAAGTTCATTTGGGGAAACCAGCGGTCTGTCCTCTTCGTGCACCACTTCCCCGTTCTTCTTCCAGGAAATACCCTTTATGCCGGCGGTATCCCGACCCGTCCTGATTCTGTCGACGACCTCGCGAAAGGTGATCTCTCCCTGTCCCCGTACGACGACATCAACCGCCTCTTCCCGTATCGTCTCGTCAAAGAAGGCCGTTGCGTGCCATCCGCCGAAGAGAACGGGGATGTCCGGATTGATACTCTTGACAAAAGTTGCTGCGGAAAGTGCTTCCGACAGCTGGTAACACGTCAGGGATGTGACACCGAAGCAGAGCATGTCTCCTCCGGAAAAGACATCCGCAATTCTTGCCTTCCTGGACTCCGTGTCGCCCAGTCTGCCGTCGATGATAACTGTTTCGATGCCTGAACCACGCAGCATACGGCCAAGATGGATTAGCTGAAGCGGCTCCCATGTCGGAAAAACCGTTTCCGGCGTGACGGGCGGATAATACAGGACTACTTTCATTGGACTTAGGAAGTCTTGGCCGGCGAGGGCGGCATGAGGCACTTTTTTACTATGATTCCCTGGCCGGTGGGAAGGGCGAAAATGCGTTCTTCCTTATCGCTGAAGAAGTCGTCGATTTCATATCTCTGGTCTTCGTATCCCTTCCAGCCGTAATCATCGAAGACGATAACCCCCCCGGGCTGTAAAAGAGGATAGAAGCGATCGAGCGCGGCCCGGGTTGGTTTGGCCGCATTGATATCCATATGGATAAAGGCAACCGGACCATGTGAGAGCCCCTCCAGAGTCTCGGGTACAACTCCCACGTGAAATTCCACAATGTCCAGGTGGTCTCTGAGCTTTTCCTTTACCTCCTCAATGCTGACATCTGAATACATGCCGGCGAAGTTGTTCCCTATCTCTTTCTCCGTCAGGTGCTTATGGGGAATCCCCGCAAATGTATCGAAGAGAAGAAATTTTCTGCCCCGCCTCCTGAGATCTTCGAGGGACAGGATGAAGGTCGCCGCCTTGGCGTTATAGGTGCCGAATTCGACGAAATCCCCGGGCACGTCTCTTACCTGTGAAACTGCCCATTGTACGACATAAGCCCGGTAACGGACATCGGCAATCTCCGGGTCGAGAGGAGCGATGGCCTTCACATATGCCTCCCTGAACAGCCGATCTTCAACGAAGGGAACATAATGTATGGTTTTCAGGCCGTCTGCATCATAGGTGAGTTGATTTTCAGAATTGGACACGAGGACCTCAATATGATAGACAATGTAACGAATTATAATACATATCGATGAAATAGGGCAACAGAAGGTCCTCTGCCCGTGGCATCTTGTTTCACCAACGCCATTCGTGGTCGAGCAAAACCATCCCCAATTCCCTCTTCTCCTTCTGCACCGAAAAGGGAGGAGAACTTGCCGTGTCGTAAATATGGAGGCCTGTGAGGTCGAGGGCGGCCACCCTGAAAAAGTAAACCCCGTTCAGCAGGTTGAAAGAAGGGAAAAAAACTTTCAGCTCCATTTCATCCGTGAACTTTATGGGATGCAGTCCGTCGAAGTGTGTGGAGGTTGCGAAACACATCTCCTCATCGTTTCTCATGAGCGAGAAACCTAAATGACCTTCTGTGGGGGAGCCGGTGTTTATTATTTTTGCCTTGAGGTATATCGATTTCCCCGTCGCCGTGGTATGTAGTTCTTTGCCGTCCTCGTCGCAGACATCAACCCTGAGGATGCGAAGAGAGCCCTCTTCAACATCCTGCTCCTGCACAATGCCGAGAGCGTCTTCTTCTCTGATGTAATTCTGGTATTCGTCGAGCACCCTGTTGGTTTTGCCCAAGGCCTTTTGCCTCCCGTCTTTGAGCCATATAGTTCTTGTGCAGAGTTCCTGGATATGATACATGCTATGAGAGCAAAAAAGGATGGTCTTGCCCTTTTCCCGGAAAGATTGCATCCTGTCTATGCATTTCTTCTGAAAATGCTGGTCTCCCACGGCCAGTGCCTCGTCGACGATAAGTATATCGGGGTCGACACTCGTAGCGATCGAGAAAGCCAGCCGGACTTGCATGCCTGATGAATAGGTCTTTACCGGTCTCTTCATGAATTGTCCCAGTTCGGAAAAGTCTATTATCTCCCGACGCTTTCCATCTATATCAGACTTGGTCAGGCCCATGAGATAGGCATTCAGATAGATATTCTCTTCACCTGTAAGCTCCGGGTTGAAGCCGGCCCCCAGTTCGAGCAGGGCCGCAGTCCTGCCGTTTATTTCGAGTTCCCCTGAAGTCGGCTTCAGCGTGCGGGCCAGAATCTTGAGGAGAGTGCTTTTGCCGGCCCCGTTTTCACCGATGATCCCGAGGGTTTCCCCATGCGCTACGGAAAAGGTTATATCTTCCAGCGCGACGAATTCGGAGTGAAACGGCCTGCGGAGGATGATTTCCTTAAGACGGAATGTCGGTGACTGATAAATCTTGTATGTTTTCCTGAGATTCCTGACGTCTATCGCGATCATAACCAGTCGGCGAATTCATATTTTAGTTTGCTGAAAACAAAGGCACCACTGACGAAGAAGAAGATTGTCCAGGCCAGCATCATGGTGAAGACGTACCAACTGACGAAAGTTCCCCTGATAAATACGGATTGATATATCGAAATAAGCGGGAAAAGGGGGTTCAGATACATGAGCTTGTGCACCCACGACGGCAGCATAGCCACAGGGTACAGGATAGGTGTCAAATAGATCCAAAAATTGACCAGGATCTGCACAAGCTGCAGAACGTCCCTGAAAAAAACCGACAGCGTCGCAGTAAGAGATGCGATGCCAAGGGTGAACATTATCTGGACAAGGATAAGCAGGGGCAGGATCAGGATTATCTGGAATGAGCCGGTCAGGGCGACTTCATAAAGTGCCAGTAAGACCAGGGCTATTCCGTAACTGAAAAGTGGGACGAGAACGGCCTTCGCAAGTACTACCTCGGTCGGAAAGGAAGTCTTTTGGATAAGGGTGGCATTTTCTATTATCGATGAAGTCCCTCTCATTAGCCCTTCGGCAATGATCATCCATGGAAACAGGCCGGACATCAAATATATGACTGACCCGCCTGCACCACCACCGCCAGCCAGGCGCACCTTGAAGATATAGACGAACACAAAAAGATATACCAGCAGCATCAAAATGGGATGAACGAAATTCCAGAGAAAACCTCCCATGGAACCGGCGAAGCGCCCTTTTATTTCGTTCCTTACCATATGGAAAAGCATGTGTCTGTATGTATAAAGGTTTCTCAATACTCTGAATGGGGCTGAGACTATTTCCTGCGCACGTCTGCGCACGATCATGATCGTATCCGGTGGAGACTTCTTATAAGCAATCTTTTCATCAGCCTGTGATTTTATGTCTGACGGGGCGGAGATTATTCCCTATGAATTGTCAGCAACCCGTGATCTACAATATTATATAATATCATTTCTCCCTTATTTTATGGAAAAGGTTTCACGATATAAATCTGCTGAAATATGTCAGGGATCCGGCCGGCTCCTCTACGCTGACTGCATTCGAATCTGCGCCGTCATGGCTGTTGTCGCTCTGCATGTTTCATCGGGGACCGTTATGAAATACGGGCAGATAAGTTACCGGGACTGGTTTGCCGGCAACCTCGTAGATTCGGCATGCCGCTGGGGAGTGCCCTTATTTGCCATGTTGAGCGGGGCCTTGCTTCTCGATTCGGAAAAGACTGAAAAGCCGGCCCTTTTTTTTGCGAAGAGGGCACGTAAAATTCTTATTCCCACGGTGTTCTGGTCGCTTTTTTTCTATTTCTGGTACATCGCAGGATCGGCAGAACCAGTGGGCCTGGTGGAGGCGGTAAGCAGGATAGCCCTAGGCAGTCACCTTTATTACCTTTATATCATTGCCTTCATCTATTCCGTTACCCCCTGGCTCCGGCTGTGGGTCGGAGGTGCACGGCTCAGGAGCTCAGGCGTTCCACTCCTTTTCCTGGCTGTGGGATTTCTGAACGCGCTGGTTTATTACTTTTCGGGGGCGACCGGGGATGTCCTGGCGGGCCGTCTGCCTCTCCACTTCTTTTTTTTCGCAGTCGGGTTTATCGGTTATTTTGTAGGAGGGCACTACCTGATGAGTCGGCAGATATCCGCCCGGATGTACCACCTGTCCGCCGTGGTTGCTGTCGCTTCTTTCCTGGCCATCTCCGCCGGCACTTCTTCTCTGGTCGCACTCTATAGTCCCGGGCTTGCGGGACTATATTTCTATGACTACTTCAGCCCCCTGGTAATTGTAATGTCCTTTTGCCTTTTCATCTGTTTCAGGATGGCTGCGGGCTTGCGGATGACGGACGGAGTCGGAGGGCCGGCGTCCGCCGTCAGAATGCTCGCGGATGCCTCCTTCGGAGTTTACCTCGTTCACCCTTTTATTCAGGATGTTGCGGCGCGGGTAATGGATGTTGTCGGAATCGGAAGCGGCTCGATATCTGCCGTCCCGTGGCTCGGGATTCCTGCTCTTGCGGCGGTTGTTTTTTGTGTCAGTGCCGCGTTCACCGTGCTCATGAGAAAGGTCGTCTATCTAAGGGCCCTGGTCGGCGGATGACACACTTTTTAAAATGGATTCGGCGTGACCCCTGCCTGTCGGGTGATTGGCGGGAAGAAATCTCGGAGTTGACGGTCGGAGCGGCATGAAGGGCCCCGGCATCTCAGCGAAAGACCGGGTGTGTGCCGAAGTTGGAAGGGGGGGGCTCGCCTGGGGTTTTCTTCTCGTCCTTCTCTCGCTGTCCCTTTATTTCCCTTCTCCCGGCAGTTTCTGGCTGGGCGATGATCCATCGCTTTTGAAGCAGGTCGTGCTTCATCACCCGTGGGAGTATTTTTTTGTTCCCGAGGTCTGGAGACTATCGTCAGCAAGTAACTTTACCCCGTGGGTTCTGCTGAGCCTCGGTCTGGACTGGAAACTGTTCGGCCTCTGGCCCATGGGATTTTATTTGCATCAGTTATTTAGCATTTGTCTCTTGTCTGTGACGGCGTATATTGTCCTCAGGGAATTATTTTCGCCCTTCATATGTTTCATGGGCGTATCTCTCTTTCTCCTCTCTCCTCCCTTTGCCGAATCCGCACGCCTGCTGATGGAACGTCATTATTTAGAAGGTCTTTTGCTCTCGCTCTTCAGCTACTATTTTTACAGGGAGAGTGTGCGGAAAGACAGTGCAGTTGGCGGGTGGCGCGGATCTTTTTTCTACCTTCTGGCAGCGGCTGCAAAGGAGATATATGTGCCCCTGCTTTTTTTGCTGCCTTTTCTCGTTGATGGGCCATGGCGCAGGAGGGCGAGATGCCTCATGCCATGGATCGTAACTTTCCTTCTTTATGTTGTCTGGCGAAGGTACATGCTGGGACGATTTACCGGGGGGTACGGCCTTGAGTTCATGTGGCCGCGCGACCTATTACTGCTTCCATCGAGAATAATAAAAGCTATGGGCGGCAATGGCGAAGAGATTGGCTGGTGGCCATGGGTAATCACCTGCAGTTTTCTCACCTCGATCGGTGTTATTTCCATGACCCGGAGAAGGAAGTTGTACCCTGTTTCGGTCGGGGCAGTTCTGATTATCGCCCCCGTTCTCCCTGTATCTCCCATCATGAGCCCCCGTTATGTCTGGCTGCTTCTCTTTGGAATGCTGCTTGTCCAGATGTCGGCCTGGGAGGAGATGAAACTAAAGGGAGGGCGCCTTTCGTCTTATGCAATATTGTTTTGGTACGGTCTGTTGGCGTTCAGCTTTCTTTATATGACGTCTCATTCACCGTTAAGGGACGATGCGGTGAGAGGTCAGACTATGGAAGGAAGGTTTGTCCTCGAAAAAGGCGTTTCTGCGGATCTGCTCATTAATCCGGCCGGTTCCGGCTGGTATTATACCGATCTCTCATGGCTGAGGCAGAATGTTCTTCATCTGCCGGCCGGGCCGTCGGTCATTTCCGACGGAGGGATATTGTGTTTCGAGAGAAAAAAGCCAGCAATGAGAAGAGGGGCGTTCGATAATCTTTTCGGGGAAATCTGGCAATTTGATTACCAGAAGAAAGGGCTGGTTCACGAGAAGATTGAAAAGTATGAGGATGAGAGATGCGGGAAAGACGTGATGAATGCCATACATGCCAATTCGCCCCTCAGTCTTAGGATGACTTATGGCAACAGCACCGCAGCGTGGCTCTTTGGTCCTTACCGGGCGGGACAATACACACTTTTCCTGGGGAGGACCTCCGAATCGCTCTTCCCGTTGCCTTATCAGGGAAAAAGATTTGTCTCCTTCAAGGGGCAGACAGTATACTTCCGTCTGCGATACGTCTCGCGGGACGGATGGTCTACATATTCACCCCTTCTTGAACTCAATGTGGGTTCCGATGACCGCGGCGATCTGCGGTGGGAAAGAAGGTGAGAGAATGCTTCCACCGGACGAAGAATCATATCCTGTCGGCACGCGAGGGACTTGCGCCAGATTACCCCGGCAGATGAAGATGCCACGCCTGCAATTACAGATGCACATCTATCGGCCAGCTTTCGTGGGTCTGCTGCTCGGCGCCTTCGTATTCATAAGATTTTATGGTGTCATCAAGAGTTTTTGGCTCTTCGACGACCCGTATCTTCTGCATATGGCAGCAGCGAACAACCCGCTCGATTTTTTTGTTGGGCCGTCTCTTTGGCGATTGATCAGCGTGCAGAGCTTTACACCGATGGTGATGTTTTCTTTCTGGACTGATTATGCCCTCTTTGGTTTTCACGTGCAATATTTTTATGTCCATCAACTCGTAATGCTATGGCTGTCATCGTTTGTCCTCTATCTTCTGCTCCTGAGATATGTGGACCGGAAATTCTCGTTTCTCGGGGCGCTGCTGTTTCTGGGCAGCGCCCCGGCGGGCGCAGCAGCCCATATGCTGATGGTGAGGCATTATGTGGAAGGGCTGTTTTTTTGTCTCCTGGCATTTCTCTTTTTTGTTGAGTCCGTGCGGAGAAAATCCCGAGTCCTGTCGTTGTTAGGGGCTGGTTTCTTCCTTTGTGCAGCAGCAGCCAAGGAAATTTATGTTCCGGTCGGTCTCCTCGTCCTTTTCCTTCCCGAGGCTGACTTTAGGTCCAGGTTCAGGCACGCCCTTCCTTTTCTTGGAGTACTACTCTTCTATTTCTTGTGGAGGGGTGCCATGCTTGGCAGCGTAGGAGGAGGAGCTGCCGGCGCCGCACTCACAGTCGCAGGTCTCACAGAGATGGCTGTCCGCGCGCCCAGGGACATAATTGCTTCGGTCGTCATGTTTTCCGGCGGTGGACGGCTGGCCCTGGGCGTCGGCATTTGCCTTGGAATCTTGTACCTCCTTGAAGCAGTTTCCCTGATTGCAAGAGGCAGTTACGCTTCGCTTGGCTTTGTCGCATTCTTAACATTGTCGGTTTTTCCTTTGCCGATGCTTGCGGGTGACCTATACCTGTTGACAGGGGACTTCCCGAACTACAGGCTAGTTTTTTCTGTGGCGGTTTTTTTTGCCGTGTGCGCTGCTCTTGCGGCGGGCCGCCTCTACGATAGTGGGGTGTCAGAAAGAATAGTGCCGCGCATTGTCAGATGGACCGCGCTTGTGGCGATTGTGCTGCTTTTCATACTTACATTTGCGGGGTCCTCTCGGTGGCTTGACTCGCAAAAGAAGGCGCTGCTGGATCCCTTGAGCATGCAGGGAAGGTTTTTCATCGAAAACGGGGGCAGGATGGTGATGGTCAATGCTTTTCCGAAGTATGCAACGACCGGCTATTTTGAAAACCTGGAATACTTAAAGGGAGGTCCCGCGGAGCAGGGAAGTCCCCTGGTTACCGCCGGAATGTTCGCCTTCCCGGAGAAGGCGCAGGTCGCTATTTTTGATCGGGAGAGGGTCTTTGCATTCGATAACTCAACCGGCCGTATGAAGGACATTACGACTGTTTATCGGAAAGACCGGCTCGCTTTTCTGGCCCGGGTGAAGGAACTGCCTCTTTCCGTAACTTTCCGCGTTGACCGGGGTGTAATCAGCTACACCCTCGGGCCTGCCGACGGACATTATTTTGGCCTTTTTGGCTACAGATCGGGGACGTATCCAAGTTTCATGGAGTTGCCCAGGGCCTTTAAGGCGCGCGGCGCTACGGAGAAAAAAAGTTTCTATCTCAGAGTGGGCAGAGAAACGCCGGAAGGTTTGTTGACGTTCTCGCCAGAGTGGTTTGTGGATCTTTCAAAGGATGTAAGGATCGAGTGGCGGCGGGAGTGAAAGAAGACGGGAGGTGAACATTGTTTATCCTTCAGCGTCTGTTCATGTTCAGGGTCTCTTCCACCAGGTACATGGGGCGCCTCTTTACCTCTTCAAAAATTCGGCCTATATAAGTGCCTATGATTCCCAGGCTGATCATGAGGATGCTTCCTATGAATAAAATGAGGACAATTACGGTTGTGAACCCGCTTATCGCAGAACCAGAGAATTTTCTGTAAAGCGTCTGTACCCCAATTACCAGGCTTATTACGAAAGTCCCTATCCCCATAAGCGTGACGATGTGAAGGGGAAGGGAAGAGAAAGACGTGGACGCACGCAGAGCGAAGCGGATGAGCTGCGCCGTTGTCCATCGGGACCGGCCTATTCTTCGTTCCCTGACCGAAAATGGTATGCTTGCTTTTTTGAACCCCAGCCAGGAGATAATTCCTCTGAAAAACCTGGTATTTTCTGGCAGCTTGTTATGCGCATCAACTACTTTTCGGTCGATGAGCTTGAAGTCGGAGGCATTGTCAAGATCCATGCCGGTGAAGCGTTTCATCAACCAATAGAAAAGCTTCGCCCTTACCGAGAAAAGAGCGGGTTCTTTCCCTCTGCTGGTTTTGACACCTTCCACGATGTCTGCAGATTCATCTCTCCATTTCTTTACCATCTCGGGGATAAGATCAGGAGGATGCTGTCCGTCCCCGTCCATTACGATGACGGCGTCTCCCCTCGCAAATTCGAGACCAGCGGCGACGGCCGATTCTTTTCCAAAATTCCGGCTGAGACGTATGGCTCTGATTTCGGGCGTCTTTTCCGAGAGCCCGCAGAGTAGCGTCCAGGTTTCGTCCCCTGAGCCGTCGTCTACTACTATGAGTTCGTGCCCGATGCCGATACTTACCATCTGGTCACGGATTTCATTCAGGGTGGCCGGCAACAGATCAACCTCATTATAGACAGGAATCACCACAGAGAGAAAATCCTTATTCATGATGCCCCCGTCCGTCAGGTCCGGATTTTTCCCGGGGAGATTGCCCCGACAACAGGACCGGGACAGTAATGGCCATGAAAGTGTAAGCGTACATGAAATAGCGTGGTTCGGTATGCATAAGCGAATGCACTATTATAATATAGAAAGAAATTGCCAGCGGGAAAAAAACAATATGAAACCTTCGTTGCAGTATGAGTAGGATCGTACCCATTAAGAAAGATAGATAAAGACCCCATTTCAGGACGACTATATAAAGGTATGAATTTCCGCCAATTGCATGATAAGCGAGCGGCTGGTAATCACCGAACAGGAGAGTTCTGACGTTGGATACAATTATGGCGAGAAAGTGCAGGGGGTTATCCTTGATCCACAGAAGGGCCATCCTTTTCAGAAAATTATCGGATTGTATAACCGCCCGGGCGGAGGGAGGCTCTGTGTACCATTCCTGCAAGTAGATGGCCCCTGTGAGATCTATGAGCCTGCAGGTGTCGGGATGTGAAGAATCGTCCCAGGATGTCGGTTCATTCTCAGCATTTGACAACATGTCCAGCTTTTTTTTAACGGCTTGCTTATCAAGAGTATAGTTCTGGGCGTCTTTCCAGTATCTGGCTAAAGTTTCACGAAGTGGCGGGTTGTTTTCAAGGATCCCGCTCATGAGATTGTATCCCAAACCTGCACGAACGGGGGACCAGGAACCGGTCTCCGACCTCGCATACATTGTCCACGGCGCTATAACCGCGGTCAGAGGCAGCATGACGAGAAGCACCACGGGAATAAAGTCTTTCTTCTTGATCTTCGGAGCAAGCAGCACGTATCCGAGTAAAAGCGCCGGGATAAGCATGAAGGTCGGCCTCTGCAAAATCAAAAGACCGAGGCTCGCTCCGAGAACGACAAGAGATGATCGCCCGGCCCCGGTCCTGAACCGAACAGCGAAGAACACTGCCATGGCCAGAAAGAACAGTGCCAGACTCTCCGTCAATATGAGGTGAGTTGCCGCCGCAGCAAAAGGTATGACGGAGGCAAAGAGTGCGCTCAACATGCCGTATTTCCTGTTACCGCCCGCTACCATGGTGGCTATCCGGGATATGAAGTATATCGTAAAGAGGTAGCAAATGCCCTGAATGAGCCTTATGGGAAGCAGAGACGTGCTTTCGGTAATCTTCCACGTAAGCGCCAGGACTAAGGGATACAAGGGGGGTCTGGTGGGACAGAAAACCGCGTGGCCGCCAAGGCTTCCCGAGAACTGTCCCTTCCGAAGGAGATTCAGTGCTATCCGTTGAAACAGCCCCTGGTCATAGAGTGAAGAAATCGAGTATGGATAACCGTCGATTGTGCTGAAGACCGCCATGTATGAAATAGCGATAATAAAGGGAAGCACCGGCAAAAGATGATCCCACAGAGATGGCCGTCCTGGTCTTGACCCTTCCGCCGTCGCGTTATCCTTCTGCGGCTCTATCACGGGGAATGTTCCTTCCTGCCGCACTGCGCTATCATGACGCGAGGCAACCACAGTATTTTTTCAGCCAGTTTCTGCGGAAGCTCGACGCCGAATTTCTTCGCCATCACTCCCATAGGGAAGGCATGAGGGTAAGGAACGGTTTCGGCCGGCTGAAAGCCGGCCCTCTCAAGTAAATCCGCAAGAGTCTTTTTGTCATAAAATGCGACGTGTTCGGGTAATTTGAAAGAGGGCCACCTCTTTTTCATTATCCTGTACCAGAAACTCCCGATGTCCGGGGTGGCGAGCACCATTACTCCACCTGAGGCCAGACGTTCACGAAGTGATAAAAGGAAGCGCACCGGCTCATATATGTGTTCAATGACATTGAGCATTATTATGACATCGAAATCCTTCGTATCCGTAGGCAGCGAATCGGCAGTGCCGATATGGATTTGCGCTCCGCTTGTCTCCAGCGCCGCCCTCCCTGCTTCGGCAGAAAGTTCTATGCCTGTCAGGCTGGGGAAAAAATCTTTCGCCTCATCCAGGAAAAACCCGTAACCGCAGCCTACCTCAAGCAGATTTTCAGCTTGTGGGATCACTTTTTTCAGATTTTTTAGAAACCGGCGGAATGTGAGCCTGAGGCTGAGTTCCTGGACATGGTAGTTGTCATATCCTGATCCGTCTTCTCCTGAAAAATAAGCCTTCTGCTCATACCTCTTTCTCATGGCTGATTCCTTTATCCTCGGGTTCAGATAACGGAGGCCGCAATTCCGGCACAACACTATATGGAGTTCGCCGAAAGTGTGTATAATAGAATCGGTTGACGACTTGCATAATGGGCAGGACGTAGTTTCTTTCTCGGAGTCTGCTGAGGGTTCCGCAAGCTTCTGCATACTAAGGAATAGTCTAAGAAATATGGCGGTAAAAAGTCTATGAAAGAGAGGCAACGCCGATGATTCTTACTTCAATTGAAGCCCGGACCGCCTTTGTTATCGCTCCCCATCCTGATGACGAGGCATTGGGCTGCTCAGGTACGCTCAGACTGCTCAACCTGGCCGGAACGGATTTGACGCTGATATTCCTCACCAACGGAGAGAAGCTGCATGGAGAAGCCTCGGCGGAGGTGGCCGATGTTAGGAAGAAGGAGGCGATCAGTTCGGCTCAGCTGCTGGGGTGCAGGGAGGCCATCTTTCTCGATTTTCCAGACGGTGAGATCGGAAGATACAGTGAAGAAATTTTTCAGAGGCTCGCCGGGATTATCGAAGAAAGAAGACCGGAAGTCATTTTTTCGCCTTCGCCGATTGACTACCATGCAGACCACATCGCTGCGTCTCACATCGGCCTCAGGCTTCTTGAGGCGTCCCCGTCTTTTAAATTGGCTTTTTACGAAGTATATTCCACTCTCAGGTTCAATTGTCTCGTCGAAATAACCGGGACCTCCGAATTGAAGAAGCAGGCGATTCTCAATTATCGCGCCAGTCTTTACGGTAAACCCGAGGTCTATGTAGACGCAGCTCTGGGGCTAAATGCCCACAGATCAATCTTTGTCCAGAAGAAAGGCTATTTTGAGGCTTTTTATGTGATGGAAGAAGCGGAGGCTGCTGATTCCGTTATGCGGTTTTTTTGCTACAGGGATTAGATGGGCATTTCGAAGGTGACCCCAGACCCTTCGCTAACGGCCCCTCCTCTTAAACATGTTCAAGAACCTCTGTCTTGTGTTTTGTTGCTGCCCGGGCGTGGGACCGGGAATTGCAGTATTCTGACGGACCGCGCCGGCAGGCGTTGCCTGTGGTGGTCGGAAGCCTTGTGGAGCAGACGCTGTCTGCTGAGATTGACGTGTCTTGGATTTTTCCGGACTCTCCAGTGCGACGACCATCTTCTCCTCGCCCCTCTGCATTACTACCTTATCCTTATCTATTTCCATCAGGGTAAAGCCGCTCAAAGAGTTACCGATCTTGAGGGGGGTTTGCCTGTTAGCCCTCCCGGGAGTGCTGACAGGCGCCTTCTTGTCCTCCATGAACGCTATTTTCAGATCGTCTGTTATCAAGGTTCCGTCGAGAACAAAGTCGGGCTTTGGAAGTGCCACTGCCTGTTTCTGAGTCTTCTGCTCGGGTATTTTCCTGTCCGGATGAAACAGGTTTTGTTCCGCTATTATCATATAGTCCGTCGGATTCTTTTCGTCCTGAGCCGCCTTTTTTGCTTCACCTGGCTTCTTATCAGCCGTCTTTTTTACCACCGTCTTCCTGTGTCTGACCCTGACGGAAGAGCCGGGGGAAAAGGTGAAATAGGCAACGGCAATAAGAAGTCCCGCCAGCAGAATGTTTAGAACGTTGACATTGCGGAGAAAATATTTTATTTTTTGCATCCTATTTTGCGCTCGTTATGGCTGACACATCAAGCTTTACCATGAGCTCCCTCGGGTCATTGTAATTCCTGATCCGTGTGTCCATTTCTTTGATCACCAGGTATGGTGTACGTGTTTCCAGGGAGTAAAGTATATCCCCCAGTGCCCTTACATCGGGCAGTACGGTGTCGATGCTGACGTTAATCACCCTGAAATGACCGAGGTCGTCCTGTTTGCCGACCCGCTCGCTTGATATCGTTCCTCCCCTGGCGGTGACAACACCCTTCACGATGTCCTGGAGAGCGGCGGCGGCCAGGGAAGGCGTCTGTCCCTCGATAAGCTTGGAATCATCCGCCTTCCTCTCTTCCTTAAGGGAGGCTATCTTCTTCTCCACTTCCGGTTTTTC